>JAFSVI010000108.1 GCA_017445145.1 Bacteroidaceae bacterium
CCTCGTCGTAGCGGTCGGCCTTGTAGGCGGAGTATGTGGCAGCGTAGAGCGAATCCTCGAGGTGGCGCCCGTTTTGTGCGATGAGCATGAAGCGCGGGTTGCTGACGGAGCGCGTGAGCTGGCTCTCGGGGAAGGCATCCTCGAGGAGCGAGCGGTAGCGCTCGATGTCGTTGGCATCGCCGCGCCTGAGCGCGAGCAGGAAGAGGTGGTAATAGACATCGTCGAGCGGCTGCGTCTCGGGGAAGTCGGCGACGAGGCGCAGCAGCGTGCGCTCGGCCATGTCGAAATCCTCGATGTGCTCCATGAGCGCCACGCCGCCCTTGTATAGCGCATCCTCGATCTGCTGGTTGGAGGCCTCGAGCTGCTCCTCGGTGAGCGGCAGCTGGCGTATGTAGTACTCGCGCTCGTGGGGGTCGTTGGCGAGCGAGTCCAGGCGTGCCTGCTCCTCCTCGCTCATGGTGGCGTCGCCGTCGCCCATGGCGAGGCTGTCGGCCTCCAAGGCTCCGGTGTCGGAGGTGTCGGTGGCTGTGGGGTCGCTCTTGTTACTCCGCCGCCAGTTGTCCTCGTTGGGACGCTGCCCCCATCGGCGCTGGAAGTCCTGGCGTCCTTGGGTCACCGTGGCGGTGTTGTAGAAATAGAAGGTGGCACTCTGCCCGCTGCGGCGCGCCGTGGCGGCGGTGGCGGTTGGTGTGCGTGCGGCGGTGGTGGTAGTGGCAGCGGCGGTGGTGGTGCCCTGTGCCCCGGCTTTCTTCTCGGCCTCGCGCTCTTTCTTCTTCAGTTCCTTGATGACGCGGTCGATGACGGCGAGATATTCCTTCTCCGGCATCTTGGCCAGTACCTGCAGACTGTCCTGCAGCTTGACGGTGGAGAGGTGTGGCTCCGCCTGTGCGAGGGCTTTGTTGCGGCGCTCCACGGCGGCGTAGGCGGCCTTCTCCTTGTTCATGAGCGTGGCGAGTTCGGCATAGCATGGCGCCGCCTTGATGTAGTCGTGGCGCTCCCATTGCAGCTCGCCAAGGCGCTGCAACACCACAGCCTTGGCGTAGCCGCCCTGTGTGCTCTCCTCGATGCCTTTCTCCCACGCGTAGATACAGCGCATGGTGTCGCGGCTGGCGAGGTGTATGTTGCCTATGGCGTAGTAGATGCGGTCGAGATAGTTGGCATTGTTGGGGTTGCGCGTCATGCGCATGAGCTTGCGCACCATGGCCTTGCCCTTGCCGGCAGCCATCACCTCCGTCTGCATGATGCGCGCGTTGAAGGCCAGCTCGTAGGGCGGGTTGAGGCGTGTGCAGCGGGAGAAAGCCTTGTAGGCGGCCTGCTTGCGCCCCACCTGTGCGTTGAGCTGCCCGAGGAGGTAGTAGAGGCGTGCGCGCTGCAGGCGTGGGTGTGCGTGGCTGGCTGTGGCCTCGAGCAGCGGTATGGCTTTGGCATACTGCTCCGTGGCGATGAGAAATGCCGCCTCGGCGGCATCGGTCTCGCGCCGCGCTTTGATGTTGAGGGTGTCGCGCCGCAGCTTGTTGATGATGTCCTCGGCATCGTAGGGCCACTGCTGCAGCACGTAGCACTGGGCGAGCTTGGCGCGCGCGGCGTTGGCAATCTCGGGCTGGGTCTGGTACAGGCGTGCTATGTAGCTGTAGGTTGCCGCCGCCTCGAGGAAGTCGCCCGTGTGGAACTGCGCGTCGGCCAGCATCATCCACGCGTTGTGGATGTAGGGGTTGAACTCCTTGCGCGACATGTAGGCGCGGTCCTTGTCTGTCATGCGGCCGCGTGGTTTCTTGGGTCTGCGCTTGATGCTGTGCTTCTTGATGGCTTTCTCGCTCTTGGTGATGGCCGTCTCGAAGTTGCCCTTGCCCATGGCGGCCGTCTGCTTGTCGCTCACGGGGTACATGGGCAGGAGCGACGTGTAGTCGTCCTTGTGCCCCTTGATTTGTGCCTCCACGCCCTCGTCGAATGCCGTGCGGCCGTTGTAGAGGGTGTTGAAGCGCGCCGTCACGGTGTGGTAGAAGCGCGTCATGCCGGTGTTCTTGGCCGTGGAACACGCCACCATCATCCCTGCTGCGAGCAGGGAGCAAGCGAAATATATAAATGTACGCGCGCGAAGTCTCATTGCATAAATAACGCTTGCAGCGCTGCGTTTATTGTCCGGCGCCTATGCATTTCTCACTCCGTAGCGCTGCTCGGTGAGAATCAGCATCACTTCGTCCTTGACGGCAGCGGGGAGGTATATGCCGCGCAGGTCGAGGCTCCGCGTCCAGTCCTCCACCTCGGTGGGGAACATGGTGTAGAGCACCTCGCGGAACTCGTCCTCCTCGGCCGACGTGTAGGCATCGGCCGGCCGGCCGGCAAAGCGGTCCAGCTCCTCGTCGTCGAAATATTCGGGCTTCTCGGCAGCAGCGGCGAGGAAGCTCTCGCGCTCGCACACGGCGTGCTGCCCGCAGCACACAAAGTTCTCTTTGCTCATTGTATCTCTTCGATGGTGAATCCGGCTTGCCGCAGGTCGTCCCAGTATCGCGGGTACGACTTCGTCACGACGTCCGGGTCGTTGATGTCAATCTGCCCCAGCACCATGGCCGCCGGCGCAAAGGCCATGGCCATGCGGTGGTCGCTGTAGGTGTCGATGGCGGTGCCGGGTGCCGGGTGCAGCCACGCCACGGGGGCCGGGCGCTGTGCCTCCGGGCCGCCCCAGTGCATGACGTCGTCGCCCTCCACCTCCACCGTCACACCGAGCTTGGCAAGCTCGCGCTGCAGCGCCGCTATGCGGTCGGTCTCCTTGATACGCAGGCTCCTCAGCCCCGTGAAGCGGAATGCTATGCCGCGCATGGCACACGTCACCACCAGCGTCTGCGCCAGGTCGGGCATGGCGCCGAAGTCCCACTCCACGCTCTGAGGCACGCTGCCGCGGCGGATGAGCATCGTGCGCGGGTCGCTGAAGTCGCGGCCCAGCGGCATGGTGCGCACGCTGAGACGCTCAAAGAGGCGCGCACCGCCGCTGTCGCCCTGCAGGCTCTCGGGGAACAGTCCGCGCAGGGTGGCCGTTTCCTGTGGCTGCGGCGCGAGCAGCACGGTCTCGTACCAGTACGACGCCGCGCTCCAGTCGGACTCTATGGTGTAAGGTGCCGGGGTATAGGGCTTGGCCTCTACGGCGAGGTGGTGGTCGTCGGTCCAGCGTGCCTCGGCGCCGAAATGTCGCATCATGGCCAGGGTCATGTCGATGTACGGACGGCTCATGACCTCGCCAGCAAGGGCTATGAGCAGCCCGCCCGCGAGCAGCGGCGCTATCATCAGCAGCGCGGAGACATACTGCGAGCTCACATCACCCGCCAGGGTTATGCTGCCGCCGAGCAGCGGCGCGGCGCTGCCGGTGATGAGCAGCGGCGGGAAGCCCTCCTCGCCGGCATAGGCGATGTCGGCGCCGAGGGCGCGCAGCGCCTCCACGAGTATGCCTATGGGTCTGCGGCGCATGCGCTGTGTGCCGGTGATGAGGTGCGTGCCGGGCACGGTGGCGAGCAGGGCGGTGAGGAAACGCATCGCCGTGCCTGCGGCGCCGATGTCGATGGTTGCCGGGTGGGCGGGCGTGGGCAGCGGCGCATGGCGCTCGTCCTCGAGCAGCGCCAGTGCGCGCAGCATGGCGTGGGTGTCGTCGCAGTCCGACACGTTGGCCAGACGGCTCAGGCTGCCGCCGCTGAGGGCGGTGAGCAGCAATGCCCGGTTGCTGATGCTCTTGCTGGCAGGCAAAAGCACCTCTGCGGAGAGGTTATCGGGCTTGAAAACGCGATATTTCATGCGAAAAATGGCTTTATGTGCAAATTTTCGGCACAAAAGTAGTCAAAAATTTGCACGTAACAAAAAAAACGCCTACCTTTGCACCCGCAAAACGAAAAATGTTCGGGATGTAGCTCAGTCCGGTTAGAGTACGCGTCTGGGGGGCGTGGGGTCGCTAGTTCGAATCTAGTCATCCCGACATCGTGAAGAAAGCCCGCTGCTTTGCAGCGGGCTTTTCTGTTTTCAGAGCGCACGCTGACACCATCCACCACCTTCCAACATATCACCACCCCATGGACATACGACAGAAAATGCTGGCAATAGGGCTGCTTGTGGCGGCCCTCTGTGCAACCATCGCCATCACGGCCACCATACGCAACCGCAGCAGGGCGGCGGCCGCCGCCGCGGCGCCGCCGGAGTTTGTGCCCGCTGCGCCGGACTATGCCGACACCCTCATGTGGACCACCGTGGATGGCGACCCCGACGGCAGCGGTGCCGACGTGTTCTATGTCGTCTCGACGTGGGAGAAGGACTGGGTCCGTGACGACGGCACGCCCTGCCACTGGGCCGACGTGTGGAACCCACTCCACCGCGAGCACATGGCGACCGAGATTCGCCGCGCGGCAGAGTACATGTCTCCCGGCAACCGTTTCTATGCCCCGTTCTACCGCCACACCACCATCGACGCGTGGGTGACACACAACACCGACACCGTCAGCCGCCGCACACGCCTGGCCATGGACGACGTGTGCAGCGCCTTCGACGCCTTCCTCAGCCGTCGCGATGCCACGCGCCCGCTCATCATCGCGGGCTTCAGCCAAGGGGGCATGGCCGTGGTGGAGCTGCTGCGCCACATGAGCGACACCACCTACTCCCACCTGGCCGCCGCCTACGTCATGGGCTACATGGTGACACCTGCCGACACCGCCTCCTGCCACCGCATACGCCCGGCGCGGGGCGCCACGGACACGGGCGTCACCATCTGCTACAACACCGTGAAGGATGTGAAGTACGTCAACCCGCTCATCGCCGCCACTTGCTGCGGCATCAACCCCGTGAACTGGCGCACCGACGCCACGCCGGCCACGCTCCACGACACCATCACCGTGAGGCTCGACACCACGTGGCACGTGCTCGTCGTGAGCGGCTACGAGGGCAAGGAATACCCGCCCTACCGCGGCATCATCAATGTGGGCGACATCCACAGCTGCGAGCCGTGGCTCTACAGCGACTGCATTCGCGCCAACATGCGCGACCGCGCACAAGCCTGGCGCTCGCACGCCGCCACCCGGTAGCGCCAGCCCGCCGGCTCACCACGGCTCAAACTCCAACACCAGCTGACGCCAGTCGCCATCCCGAGCGCCAGCAGCCACCGCCTCTGGCGGCCACGGCTGCGCCAGCAGCCCCACATCGGCCACCGTGCGGTGAGTGTGGCCGGCGGTTACGCCGCCGCCGGCCATGCCGCCAGCCGCCGCGCCCGAGCCTCCACCTGCGCCCCGGCCTCCCACGCCAAGCCCCATGAGCCTCACGCCGCGGCCGCCGATGGCGGCCTCCTCCAGCAGTCGGCGCGCCAGCCCCACCACCTCCTCGCGCCCGAGCGTGTGCAGCTGGCCGCTGCGCGTAATTTGGTGGAAGTCGGAGAACTTCACCTTCAGCGTCAGCGTGTGGCCCTCGAAGCCCTTTCGCTCGAGGCGCCTGAGCAGCTCATCGACATTCTCCAGCAGTGCCATGTCGAGCTGCGCCGCCGTGGTCAGGTCCGTGGGGTACGTCTGCTCGCAGCTCAACGACTTGCGCTCGCGCACCGGTTCCACCGGGCGCTCGTCGATGCCGCGCGCAAACTCGTGCAGCATCACCCCCATCTTCCCGAAGCGCGATGCGAGCAACGGCAATTCGCGCTGCCGCAGGTCGCCGCAGGTGACGATGCCCATGGCGTGGAGCGCCTCCGCCGTTCGCGGCCCCACGCCCCACAGCTTCTCCACGGGCAGCGTGGCGAGGAAAGCCTCCGCCCGCAGCGGGTGTATCGTCGTGAGGCCGTCGGGCTTGCGCATGTCCGAGGCTATCTTGGCCAGCAGCTTGCAGTAGGACACGCCTGCCGATGCCGTCAGCCCGAGACGCGAGCGTATCTTATCCTTTATCTCGCGCGCAATGTCCACCGCCAGCGCCATGCCCGGTTTGTTCTCCGTCACGTCCAGGAAAGCCTCGTCCAGCGAGATGGGTTCCACAAGGTCCGTGTATTCGTGGAAGATGTCGTGCATCTGTGCCGACACCTCCTTGTAGCGCGAGTAGTTGCCGCGCACCACCGTCAGCTGCGGACACAGGCGCCGCGCCGTGGCCACCGCCTGGGCCGAATGCACGCCATAGCGGCGTGCCTCGTAGCTCGCCGTGGCCACCACGCCCCGCGGCCCGTCATGTCCCACGGCAATGGGCAGGCCTCGCAGCTCGGGGTGGTCGTGCTGCTCCACCGACGCGAAGAAGGCATCCATGTCGATATGCACTATTTTCCTTTGCACTGTCGTCGTCTCCACCGCTTGCCGCCGGGGTGGGGTTTTGGCCTCCGGCCAGCGTGTACTTGTTGTGATTCCGACGGCAAAAGTACAAACATTTTTCCAATCCCCTGCATCTTTCGCCCTTTTTTGCCCGGCGCGCGCCGCTTTTATGCAGATTGCCGCGACGTGGCGCCACAATTATCGCGCCCAAGCGGGGCAATTGCCGCGGCAAGCAACGAAACACGCCGCGGCGAGTTTCGGAACTTGCCGCGGCAAGTTGTGGAACACGCCGTGGCAATCGCCAACGCCTGCCGCGGCAACAAGCACAACATGCCGCGAGGCACATCCCCGCCAGCCGCCCATGGCGGCCACGGCCGCGCCGGCTCCCGCACCCACCCTGTGCGCCCAAGCAAGTTAAGCCGCTAAGGAAAGCTATCCGATTGTTAGAATGTGTTAACCCCGCGCCTCGGTTTGATAATATATGTTAATACTTACCTTAGCGTCGCCCATTCACAACACATTTATTCACATTTTTTATATATTTGCCACCTATACGGTGAACCGTAGAGCACAGCCCAAGATTAATAAGCATGAACCCCACGGCCTACATCCACCAGCCCACCACCGCAACAGCCATGCGCCTGCTTGCGGCGCTGCTCCTTGCCCTGGCCCCGGCCATGGCCGTGGTGGCTCGCGCCCGCGGTGTGTTCGCGCTGCCCGACAACACCTTCTACGCCCGCTACCCCTTCATCCGCTTCATCGCCGATGGCGACACGGCGCTGACCGACGACGAGCTCTTCTTCAACGACGCCGGCAGCGTGGTGTTTCCCGTCAACCGCTACACGCTGCCCGAGAGCGACTCGCTGCTCACGGAGTTTGTGGAACACGTGGTGCCGCAGATACACCGCGACAGTCTCCACCTGCTCCACATACGCCTGCGCGGTGCCGCCTCGCCCGAAGGCCCGGAGGCCAACAACCGTCGCCTGAGCGAGCGCCGCTCGCAGGTGCTCTACGACTTCCTCGTCAGCCAGCTCGGCGCCGCCACACCCGACCTCATCAGCCAGGAGATGGAAGCCGAGGACTACCACATGCTCCTACAGCTCATGCAGCGCGCCGGCGACCCCGACCACGCACTCGTGGCGCGGTGGTGCGACCGCTACCTGCCCGCCCGGCAATATGCCCAGCTCAAGCGGCAGCTGCAGCGCGCCCGCGGCGGCGAGCTTTGGCAGAAGCTGCTGCGGCGCTACTTCCCCCAGCTGCGCGCCTCGCGCTTCATGCTCTTCTTCCGCAAGCCCGAGGCCCCCGCCACACCGCCCGCCACGCCGCCCGCCACGGCCGTCGTCGTCGCCGACACCATGCCCGTCGAGCAGGTGCCTGCTGCCGTGCCAGACACGGCCCCGCAACGCCTGGCCCGCCGCGAGCTGCTCGCCGTGAAGACCAACCTCTTGCTCTACGGCGTATATATGCCCGGCGGCTACGACCGCTGGTGTCCCATCCCCAACGTGGCCATAGAGTACTACCCGCGCCGCGGCCACTTCACCGTGGGTGCCAGCATGGACTTCCCCTGGTGGATCGACTACGGGCGCCACAAGTTCTTCGAGGTGCGCAACTACCAGGTCGAGGGCCGCTACTACCTGCGCACGAGCAGCGACGTGGAACCCGGCACGGGCGCCGCCTTCCGTGGCTTCTACGTCCTGGCCTACCTCCACGGCGGCCTCTTCGAGATAGGCTTCACGGCCGACAAGGGGTGGCGCGGCCACGGCATGGGCGGCGGCGTGGGCGTCGGCTACGTGCTGCCGCTGGGTCGCCGCGGCCACTGGCGTCTGGACTTCGGCGTGCAGGTGGGCTACCTGCGCTGCGCCTACGACCCGTTCCAGTTCGAGAACCCCATCAACGCCAACTACCACGACGACCTCTACTACTACAAGTGGACGGGCCGCCCCGAGGACTTCCGCGCCCTGCAGCACCGCTTCAACTGGTTTGGCCCCACGCGCGCGGGCATCACCCTCAGCTACGACCTGCTCTACCGCCGCCGCCAGAAGGGAGGCATCAGCTTCCGCCACAACGAACCACAACCCGCAACCACCACCAACCCATGACCCACGCCATCGCCACACAACGCCAAGCCACCACCACAGCGTGCAGGCCCACAGCGCCGCGCCGGCCCCAACCGGCGCCGGCAGCCCTGCTCGTGGCCATGGCGCTGGTGGCATCCGCCCTCACCGCGTGCATGCGCGAGCCCGACCTGCACCTCTACAGCGAGGCCACGGTGGTCTTCGACCTGCCCGTCATCGACCTCTCGCTCGAGGTCTATTGGGACTATGAGCTCACCTACGGCACCGCCTACGACTGGCGCACGGAGTGGTACTACGGCTGGGACGAGACCGACCGCGAGCTTTTCGGCGAGATAGGCTACACGGAACCCGCCGTGTTCAACCTGCGACGCTACTACACGGCCCGCGAGCCGCTGGCGCCCCACACGCAGGTGCTGAGAGACCAGGTCGAGGGCACACACTTCCGCGGCCACTACGACTGGGGCTTCTGGGACATACTCACCTGGAACGACATCCACACGCTCGACGGTGTGCAGAGCCTCGTCTTCGACGAGACGACGACGCTCGACAGCGTCACCGCCTACACCAACCAGAGCATGCACGCCTCGCGCTACCACGCACCGCGCTACACGCGCAGCTTCTACGAACCCGAGGCGCTGTTTGCGGCCTACACGCGCGGCATCGAGGTCAACGAGAACCTCGACGGCTTCACCTACGACGCCGAGCGCCAGCTCTACGTGCGGCGCCTGGACATGCTGCTCCACCCCGTGACGTACATATACCTCACGCAGATCATCCTGCACAACAACCGCGGGCGCATCGCCGCCGTCGATGGCAGCGCCAACCTCTCCGGCATGGCGCGCTCCACGTGTGTCAACAGCGGGCGCGCCGGCGACGACGCCATCACCGTGTATTACAACTGCCGCCTCAAGCGCGACTGCCCGCTGCTGCCCTACAGCGCCACAGCCACAGCCGCCGCCCTCGCTGCCGTCCCCCGCGCGGACATCGTCGGCGGGCGCCTCATGACCTTCGGCATCTGCGGCAGCGAGGTGGGCACCATCACTCGCGCCGACGAGCTCCACGACCCCTCGCGCCACTACATGGACGTCAACATGCAGTTTGCCAACGGCATGGACTCCACCTTCGTCTTCGACGTCACCGAGCAGGTGCGCCGCCGCTACAAGGGCGGCGTCATCACCGTGGAACTCGACATGGACACCGTGCCCACACCCGCGCGGCGCGGCGGCTCGGGCTTCGACGCCGTGGTGAAGGACGTGGAGGACGGCGGCACCTACGAATTCGACATCTGAACCAAACCCGCGCCCACGCGGCGCCTACCGAGATTATCACATATTCTTTAACAACTCTTTTTATCAACTTCTTAACCCCACAACGATTATGAAGAAGCAAATCATCCTCGCAGCCCTCGCAGCAATAGCGCTCGCCGGCTGCACCAGCGACGACTTCGTGGGCAACTCCGCCACACAACAGGGAGGCCCCGAGAGCGCTGCCATCCAATTCAGCGGCGGAGCGCCAAACATGACGCGCGCCCAAGAGACAGGCCTCACGGCTGCCAACAAGCTCGCCCACCAGTTCCTGGTCTATGGCACCAAGAAGCTCGGCACGGACGAGTACCAAGCCGTGTTCCCCTCCTACAAGGTGTGGTGGGATGGCACGACCAACCCCACGACGTCCAACCTCTATGGCTGGGAATACGTGGGCACCAACGCCACCTACGGTGCCACGGACCAGGGCATCAAGTACTGGGACTACAGCGCCGAGGAGTACCACTTCGTTGCCGGCTCGCCCATCAACGCCTTCACCTTCACCACCGACGCCAACGGTGAGGTGACAGGAGCCACCGTCAACGGCATCAAGGGCCACGTGATGCCCAACACCACCGGCACCCACGTGGGCGGCGCCGTCTATGTGGCCGAACCCGTCAAGGTGGCCAAGGCCTCCTACAACCAGAAAGTGCTGTTCACCTTCACCGGCCGTCAGGCACTGGTGCGCGTGGGCTTCTACGAGACCATCCCCGGCTACAAGGTCACCAGCATCAAGTTCCGCACCATCAAGGAGGACGGCACATGGGACATGACAGGCTCGCTGAGCGACAACGTGGTGCTCGCCGCCAAGACCTCCACCTACTTCCGTGGCGGCACCGGCAGCGCCACCATCACCTATGACTGGACCACACCGAGCTACACCTACAGCCCCACCGTCGCCACCGACAACTACCGCAACTGGTATGGCGGCAAGCTCATCAACACCCCCGTCACCGAGCTGGCCACAAGCTCCACCAACCCCACCAACTCCACCGACGTCATCACGCAGCTCTACGGCAACGGCGACGACGACCAGGAGGCCGAGACAGGCTACTTCCCCGTGCTGCCCACGCTGGCCACGGCAACATCCGAGCCGCTCTTCATCAAGTGTGACTACGTGCTGACGGCCGAAGACGGCCCGGAGACCATCACCGTGCGCGGCGCCACCGCCGCCGTGCCCGCCGCCTACACCAAGTGGAAGGCCAACCACGCCTACACCTATCTCTTCAAGATCAGCGACAACACCAACGGCACCACCGGCGAGGAGGGCACAGACCCCGATGGCCTGTTCCCCATCACCTTCGACGCTGTCGTGGAGGCTGACAACGACGCCACCGAGGGCTTCGTCACAACCGTCACCACGCCCAGCATCACCACCTACCAGAACGGCGCCGTGAAGAACAGCGGCATGCGCTACATCCCCGGCACGGCCGTCTATTTCACCGTGCAGGACGATGCCACCGGCACGCTCTACAACCTCACCGCCGCCAACGTGAAGGTGTTCAAGCTCGACGGCGAGGCCACCGAGGCCGACCTGCAGCTGACGGCTCCCACCACCGAGGTCACAGCCACCGTCGGCGCCGCCGCCTGGACCATCAACGGCCAGACCATAGCCGCCGGCAACTACGCCACCTTCACGCCCGCCGCGCTCACCGGCACGAACACCGTGGAGTACTACGCCATCCAGTACAAGGTCGATGACACACCGACCTACGCCTACAAGGTAGTGCGCATCTACGCTGCCGACTAGCCCCCACACACCACCATGCCTGCCGGGGTTCGACTCCCCGGCAGGCAGCAAGACAACGCCGGCACGGCGCTCCCCCGGGCCACACCCATGGCGACGGTCGCCACGCCCCCACGCCCCTGCCGGCACAACGAGAGACACACCACCATTCATGCGAAACACGCTGCCCATACTCCTTCTCGCCACACTTGCCGCCTGCACAGCCGACGACATGGACGCACCCGCCGCCACCACGGACGGCGCCACGCCCATAGCCTTCGCCGGCGCCCGCACGGCCGAGACCGACGTGACGCGCGCCGCCACGACGCCGCTGGAGCAGGAGGGGGTGACGTCGTTCCGCGTGTGGGGCGCAAAGAACATGAGCTATGCCGCCGCCACCGGCTACGCCGACGTGCAGACGGTGATGCAGGCCTACACCGTCACCTGGCACGACGGCGGCGCCGCCACCACGTCCGCCAGCCACGACTGGGACTACGTCAACGGCACCACACAGACCATCAAGTACTGGGACATGAGCGCCGCCGCCTACCGCTTCTTCGCCACGGCGCCTGCCACCGCCGGCGCCACCGCGGCCACCACCGCCGACGCCACGAGCATCACCCTCGACGTCGATGCCACCGACGCCGCCACCGTGCCCCTCTACTCGCGCCTGTGGGTGAGCAACGGCAGCCCCGCCGACTACCCCGACCGACCCTTCGGGCAGGCCGTGAGGCTGGAGTTCGTGCGCCCCGTGGCGCGCGTGCGCTTCATGTTCGTGCAGAGCGACCCCGCCGCCACCGTGGCGCTCGCCGACAAGCGCTTCGCACCCACCGACGCCGCGGGCATAGCGCTGCGCGGCACCATAGCCATCACATACCCCCTCACGGGCACCGCCACCGCCGAGACGTGGCAGACAACGCCCTCGGCTGCCAGCGCCGACCGCCTCGCAGCCTTCACCACCGACTACTATGAGACCCCGGCCGACGCCGGCGCCCGCACATGGTACAGCGTGCTGCCCGCCGACGCCCGCCCCTTCACCCTCGCCGTGGCCATCGACGGCGAGACGCGGACCATCGTGGTCCCGGCACAGTACATGGCGTGGCAGCCAGGCTACGCCTACACCTACGTCTTCAAGGTGAGCGGCGAGGGCGGCGGCAGCGTGGAGCTGGACAACGTGGCAGCGGCCTTCACCCCCTGGCAGGAGGTGGCCACCGAGAGCCACGAGATATACAACTGGTAAACCGATGAAGCACACAACGACATACACAGCCATTGCCATAGCCGCCATTGTCGCCCTCGCCGCCTGCACCGGCGAGGGCACGGAGACCACGCCGCGACACGCCGCGACGATGACGCTCGTGGCCGCCGCGCCGGCGCTGGCCGACGTGGGCAGCGACACACGCGCCGCCTTCCCGCCCGACGGCTTCTACGCCTACAGCGCCGCCGTGGGCGGACAGTTTGTCAACCAGATGACCAACGACCGCGCCACCATAGCAGCCTTCTTCACACAAAGCCCCACAGCACAGGCTCACGCCACCTTCGCCTACGACGACGCCACAGGCCGCTGGAGTTCCACCTACACCGAGATGCAGACGGCAGCCTACTACCTCTACGGCTTCATACCCGCCGAGGACGCCGCCACAGCCACCATCACCGCCCCGAGCGGCAACTTCGCCAACGGCGCCACGCTCACACTGACGGGGCTGAACACCGTCACGCCCAGCGACGTGTGTGTAGCCGTGGCCGCACGCGAGGGCACCGCCGCCGGCGTCGAGGGCCTGCAGGCCGGGCGTTTCCTCTTCAACGCCAATGCCGCTGGCAGCGGCAGCAACTACATCTACCTTCTCTTCGACCACATTTACTCGTCCGTGCGACTGAGCTTCCGCGTGGATGCCACCTACGCCGCATTGCGCACCATACGCCTGCGCAAGCTCGAGATGCAAGCCTACAGCAACAACGCCGCCGTGAGCGCCACGGCCAGCGCCACCATCACCCTCGAGGCCAACGCCACAGGCACATCGCCCATCACGGCGCTCACCATCACGCCCGACGCCACCGGCGCCGAGGCCTGGGCCACGCTCTACGCCCCCGCCACGCCGCTGACGCTCGCCACCACGCCCTCCGACTTCATAGGGTGTTTCGCCGCGGCGCTGTGCGACGAGCTGCGCCTACGCACCACCTACGACGTCCTCGACACCGCCGGCACCATCATCCGCCATGGCTGCGTGGCCGAGAATGCCATACACCTGAGCACACTGCTGCGCACACAGCTCACGCGCGGCCACATCTACACCGTCAACCTCACCGTGAACCCAACATACCTCTATGTCCTCTCCGACCCCGACCTCGACAACCCCACTATATCGTTCCTGTAGAGACTATAGAGGCCATAGCGACTACAGAGACAGCCACAGCTATGGCCGATGCCACAGCCTGGTGGCAATGTGCATCATCGTGATGCTCGCGCTGCTGCCCGCCGGGCTGGCGGCGCAGGTGACCATAGGCGGCAGCGTCTATGGCGGCGCTCGCCAGGCCAATGTGGGCGGCACGGCCACCGTGGCGCTCCGCGGCGGCACCACACGCGAGGCGATGCTCGAGATCCGTGCCGTGTATGGCGGCAACGATGTCTCCGGCACCGTCGATGGCGGCGCCACGGTGGCCTCCGCCGGCAAGTACCTCTTCGTGGGGCAGGTGTTTGGCGGCGGCAACGGCGACTACACCTACACCCCCGACGCCGACGGCACCTTCACCGTGGCCGACAGCGACGGCAACACCGTGGCCACGCTCACCTCCGGCAAGCCCCACATGGCCACCACGGCGCTGGCGCTCGACGGCGGCACCTTCGGCTATGCCTACGGCGGCGGCAACGCCGCCACCATCACCGCCTCCACCACCATCGCCATCAACAACACGTCCGACATCCTGGAAGCCGACGAGCTGCCCGGCGCGTCGCGCCTCCAGGCCATGGGCATCAACACCAACTATTTCGACACGGGCGGCAAGTACCACTTTGCCCGCGTCTTTGGCGGCAACAACAAGGAGACGATGGCCATCAGCCCCTCCTGGCAGCTCACGGCAGCGAGCATAGAGAACCTCTACAGCGGCGGCAACGCCGGCAACATGACAGCCCCCGACGGCATCAGCCTCGCCGTGGCCAGCAGCGGCATGACGGTGGAGAACGTTTATGGCGGATGCCGCATGGCCGACGTGGCGCCATCGGGCGACCCCGCGCCCGAGTACGGCGCCACGGTGAGCGTCGCCGCCGGCACCGTGCGCAACGTGTATGGCGGCAACGATGTCTCGGGCAACGTGTACCTCGGCACCCACGTCGAGATCCTCACGAGCATCGCCGGCAACGTATATGGCGGCGGCAACGGGGGCTACCTCTACACCGACAACGCCGCCCTGGCCAACGACCCTCTGTGGGGCGACTTCTACTACGACGCCACCGCGGCGGCCTCGTCCGTGGCGGCGCTCCTCGACTGGCGCCCGCATGTGGGCAAGACGCTCGTGCACCTCGCCGGCACCGACACACAGCCCACATACATCGGCGGCGCCGTGTATTGCGGCGGCAACAGCGCCACGCTGCGCACCACCGACGGCAGCCACACCGATGCCACCGCCACGCTGCGCATAGGCTCGCACGTCGTGGCCGACAACGTGTTCCTCGGCAGCAACGGCGAGGACATGGTCAGCGCCGAGAGCCTGCAGGCCTACAAGCAAGGCACCGCCGACGGCACCACCGAGGGCGAGCCGCTGAGCACCATAGACCTCACCGACGACACGCAGATGGCCGCCTACATGCAGGGGGTGGAGGTGGCCATACGCCCGCATGTGGAGTTCGACGACGACTACGTGCCCTACTCCACACACGTGGGGTCGTTCTTCTGCGGCGGCAACGTGGGCAGCATGTCAGCCCCCGGCACCTTCACCATCGACTTCCTCAACTCGCTCATCATCTACGACAAGCTCGTGGCAGGCTGCAACAACGCCAACGTGACGGCCACCGACGGCGTCAACGCCCAGCACCTCGGGGGTCTCGTCACCGCCACCACCGACGCGCGCCCCAAGGTGCAGCTCAACCTGCAGGGCCTGAAGCTGCAGCCCAAGCGCATAGAGCGCGACGCCACCACAGCCATGCCCACCTCGCTCGTGTGGAACACCACGGGCGACGGCGACGCGCGGCGCCTCGTGGGCGGCAACATCTACGGCGGATGCTATGCCAGCGGCCACGTGGCGGGCGACATCGTCATCAACATCGAGGAGAGCCTCGTAGATAAGGACAACGTGTTCGGCGACGCCGGCGTGAGCCTCGAGCGCCAGCGCGACGACGTGATGAGCGACGCCCTCAACGTATTCGGCGGCGGCTACGGCCGCGAGTCGGAGATATGGGGCAGCACCACCGTCAACCTGCGCGCCGGCTATGCCTTCAAGGTCTTTGGCGGCGGCGACCTCGGGGCCATAGGCCGCGAGAAGCAGACCGACGGCACCTATATATATAATAATGTGTATAGCACCACCGTCAACCTCATGGGCGCCACCACCGCCACCGCCACCAACGACGTGCCCGAGGCCGAGGACGTCTATGGCGGCGGCTTCAAGGGCCTCGTGGCCGGCAACACGACGGTGAACCTGGGCAACGGACGCCTGCACGACGCCTTCGGCGGCGCATGCAACGCCGACATCCTGGGCCACACGGAGACCTACGTGGGGCGCGACGGTTTCCCGTGGGTGAAGAACAACGTGTATGGCGGCAACGACCTGGGCGGGAGCATCCTCGGGCAGGACAACGCTGCCTTCCAGAGCCGCCTCAGCGCCACCGCCGCGCCGATGGTGTATAACCCCACCGGGGCGGCAGTGGCCGAGGTGGTGCGCGCCGCGGCCTACGTGGAATACACCGAGGGGCGCGTGGGCAACATCTACGGCGGCAGCAACGGCCACTATGCCTACACCCAGGCCGCCTTCCCCGACTATATCGACGCCGACGGCCAGGCCCTGGCGCCATTCACCAAGCCGCGCTTGGCGAGCGCCTTTGTCAACTTCCGCCCCAACGCCGACGAGCACAACAGCGTCGGCAACATCTACGGCGGCAGCATGGGCTACTCGCGCGACGCCGACAACAACCGCATGCAGGACCGCGGCTACGTGCTCATCGACATCCCCCAGACGCTGCCCAACTTTGCCTCAACGCAGGTGTTCGGCGCCGGCGACTTCGCCGGGACGGGCATCGCCGTGGCGCGCGCCGAGGCCGAGGCCAACGCCGACGGCGTCACCGCTGCTGCCATCATCGACCTCGCGCGCGGACACATCGCCGCAGCCTACGGCGGCAGCTACCAGGAAGGCACCACGCGCCGCACCATCGTCAACGTGCCGGTCGGCTCCACCGCCGAGGTACAGGACATCTTCGGCGGCGCCTACGGCCTCACGAGCGACGTGGCGTGCGACGTGTACGAGGCCACCGTGAACTATGCCAGCAACGAGGCCACCGTCACGGGCGCCCTCTACGGCGGCAACAACAACTGCCGGCGCACGCTCTACGGCACCGTCAACGTCAGCTCCCCCGTGTGGTCCAACAAGGCCAGCGGCCACACCGCCACCGTCTATGGCGCCGGCTACGGGCCGCAGAGCTGGTCGCGGCGCACCGAGGTGAACCTCAACGCCGGGGCCTCGGTGAATCAGGTCTATGGCGGCGGCAATGCCGGCATGGTGCTCAACGTGGCCTCGGCGGTCGCGTGGCAGACCCATGGCAATGCCACGCTCGACACCGGCCTCGACGGCGACTACACCGACGACTATCTCGAAAGCCTCTATGCCATGCCCAACGGCCTGGGCACCGTCACCAACACCAACGTCAACATCAACGCCGGAGCTACCGTAGGCGGATATGCCTACGGCGGTGGCTACGGCGCCACGGCCACCATCAGCGGTAAGACATACATAGGCCTGCACGGTGGCATCGTGGCCAAGGACATGTACGCCGGTGGCACCAGCGGCGCCGTCGAGGACAAGTACGGCGTCGGCGCCTACGACGCCGCCACCAACCCCGACGGCTTCACGGCCGAGACCTACGCCTACGTGCGCGGCGGCTCGGCGCGCAACGTCTATGGCGGCGGATGGGAGGGCCACGTCGGGCACCACGAGGGCGACATCGACGGCGACAACAGCGCCGACCGCGAGGGCGACAGCCACGTCGTCATCGGGCGCGTGGGTGGCACCACCTTCGCCGACGGCGTGCCGGCCATAGCCCGCAACGCCTATGGCGGCGGCGAGGGCGGCTCCGTGTTTGGCACGGCGCATGTGACGATGAACAACGGCTACGTGGGCTACGCCTACACCGCTGGCGGCACCTACGAGGCCGTGGTCGATGACCACGAGGCCGACGACAACCTGCTCGACGACGCCGGCAACATCTTCGGCGGCGGCTACGTGGCCAACAGCTTCACCGACGCCTCCGACATCACCATGTGGGGAGGCACGCTGCGAGGCTCGCTCTACGGCGGCGGCGAGATAGGCCCCATCGGGCGCGGCACCACGCGCCCGGGCGCCTCCACCACCCATGCCGTGCGCACCCACGACTACAAGAATGGCGAGCGCTGTGTCATCTACAAGGGTGGTTCCACCAACATCACCATGTACGGCGGCCACGTCATGCGCGAGGTGTTCGGCGGCGGGCGCGGCTTCGACAACTGGGGCGGCGACGGCACCATGTACATGAGCGACGAAGTCAAGGCCACCCTCGACCTCAGCCTCAAGGGCTACGTGTTCGGCTCCACACAGGTGCGCATCCGCGGCGGCGAGGTGGGCACGGTCTATAACGTCGGCCACGGCGGCTACGGCAACGTCTTCGGCGGTGGCAACGTGGGCTATGTGTTCAGCTCCGAGGGCGAGAAGCACGGCGACCGCTCGGGCGAGACGGACCTCGTCGATGGCCTGCCGCGCAACGGCGGCGGCTACTACTACCACGTGTGGTATGACAACGAGGCCGACCGCGACAAGTGTGAGCTGAGCATGGACTGCAACGTCGTCATCGAGCCCTACTGCCAGGTGCGCCCCGGGCAGACCATCACCATCGACAACACATACACCGAGGGCCAGTACGTGCCCACCGAGGAGCTGAACAAGCTGCGCAACAAGGAGGACGACGCCGCCAGGTGGGCTGCCATAGACTGGGAAAGCGGCATCACCATACACAACGCCGTCTTTGCCGGCGGCAACGTCACCATCGGTTCCGACCAGGTGTATGTCAACACCGGCACCGTCTATGGCAACGTCACCGCCGCCCTGCGCGACATCTACAACCGCGACCTCATCACCATAGGCACAGAGCACACCGGGGGCCTCTACGGCGACGGCAACCTCACCATGGTCGATGGCTACCGCGAGCTGCACATCGACAACTACGGCACCGACTACTACAGCATGGAGCAGGAGATTACCAAGGAGCAGTACAACCTGATGAGCGACCGCGAGCGGGCCTACTTCGTGCTCAACTACAAGTGCCTCCAAGCATGCGACGGCAAGAACGGCACCATACACGTCGGCGACCGCCTCACCGCCGACCAGTTCAAGGAGGCTTTCGACTACGACAACTACGAGAGCGACACCTACCCCGAGGCATACAAGCTGATCATCAACGCCGACGGCACACCCAACACCGCCTACTTCGAGGAGCTGGGTTTCTGCTCCATATATGCCGGACGTCTGCTCAACACCATACAGCGCTGTGACATGGCTGCCGTGTGGGGCAGCCGCATCGTGCTGCAGGGCGCGCGCGACCGTGTGCCGGAGAAGGCCGACTTCACGCGCTACACCATGAACCGCGTGGGTGAGCTCTCGCTCAACCAGCGCAAGTCGCAGGCGGAGGGCGAGGCCTCGGACAACGTCAAGCACGGCAACTACTTCGGCATATACAACGTCGTGAACTACCTGGGCAACCTCACCAGCGACGTGTTCTTCACCGAGACACCAGCCGAGAGCACCAACGCCGACTTCGTCAGCAAGCGCACCACCGACTCAGCCTCCGACACCAACAAGGAGGCCACCACATACAACGGCACCACCACCGCCTACGGCGAGACAACCTACTACCAATGGAAGGCGGCGCGCTCCAAGCAGGCCAACCGCAACAATGCCACGAGCGTCAACCGCGTATCACTCGCCTCGGGAGTGTATCTCGAAATCATACGCGAGGAGAGCGAGGCGCTGGGCCACACCGAGTGGGGCTACATCACCGGCGTGGTGCAGCTCGACCTCATCGACGTCAAGACGGGTCTGGGCGGCGGCTACGTCTATGCCAAGAACGAGCATGGCACCAAGACGTGGCACCCGGAACTCAACAAGGTGAACCTCTCGCCCTACAACACCACGGCGCGCACCTACAAGCGCTTCACCTACTCCGAGACCACACTCGCGGAGATAGAGACATCGGGCAACTTCGTCCACAACACCAAGCAGATCGTGGACGACTGCTACCCCAACGCCAACTTGTACGAGGGCAGCGAAGCCTCGCCAGCTCACTACTGGTACATCAAGGGCAGCATCTACGTCTATGACCAGTACATATCGGCATTCACCGGGGCCGCCACGGCCTACGCACAGCGCGCCAGCATACCGCTCACCATCTCCGCCTCGACCCACGGCAAGCTCACACTGCGCGACGTGCAGCCCAACCGCTACGCCTACTACGACGACAACCACCAGCCGCTGGGCACAGCCAGCGTCGTCGTCAACGGCATCACCTACCGCGCCGCCGACCCCATCGACTACTGGAGCTACCAGACACTAAGCGCCACAGACCAGGCACACTTCGTCAGCGACGTATATACCACCATCGCCGAATGCACCATCACCAGCGGCGACGTCACCACCACATACCCCAAGGGCACCACACTGCTGCCCGACGAATACACAGCACTGCGCGCCACGGCGCCCCTGAAGGACGTCACCCCCGACGACGACGACGCCACCACCCTGCCGGCGGTGTATCACGTGGAGCGCGATGAGGACGTGGCCTTCGACTACGTGTTCCGCCAGGCCAACGCCATCAGCCACAACGAGGGCTTCGTGCTCACCTTCGACATGAACAACCCCGGCGTATGGGACAAGTACTACACGCTCACCACGCTGCCCACCGACGCCAACGCGCAGCGCTCCATCACCAAGGAGGCGTATGAGGCATCGGCCGCACAGGCCAGCTACAACGAGGGTCCCACCTACACGCCCATCGCCAGCGGCGTGTACGGGCAGAAGCGCTACGCCCGGGGCGAGGTCATCGCCAGCGATGTCTATGAGAGCTATGCCACCGTGAAGCCTCAGCTCACAGGGCGCACAGACCAGGCAGAGGCCGAGCGCGCATACGTCGTCACAGAGGAGACGATGCTCGCCGACCAGCACCTATACCCCGGCGCCCCCGTGTATCGCTCCAACTACGACGATGACACATGGACCACCAAGCTGGCGGCTCACGTGGCGCTGGCAAGCGTGTGTACCAGCACGCTCAAGGTCAGCGAGAGCGAGTACATCTACACCGGCGACCTGCTCTCAGCGGCCGACATCGCCGACAAGGGCCTCACCGCAGAGCAGCAGGCCAACAACCTGGCCGACGCATACATCATCACCCACGACGGCCTCTACGGCGGCACGAACTTCGTGGCCGGGCAGACATACTCGGCACTCAGCGCCTGGTGTTCGCTCTCGAAGGCCGACCGCGACAACTTCCTCTACAACTTCGACAGCATGGACCTGCTCATCGATGCTGCCTACGGCGGCGACTACGGCTTCAAGCCGCAGTACGACGGCTATGCCCACTACCGCACCGACGGCTCCGGCACCACGCAGACCACCATCAACCGCGGCACAGCAGAGCCGCTCACCGACGCCGACGGCAATGCCGTGGGCACCACCGTGCTGCAACCCAACATCTACTCGGCCACACACCCCATCGACTACGAGGCGGAGTTCCGCCCATCGGCCGACCAGCTCTCGACGCTCACCGGGCACATCGATGACAGCGGTGCGCTGACCTACACCGACGAGACGGGCAACACCGTCACCATCCCGCAAGGCTACGACAACCGCATACGCCGCGATGACTTCGAGGACATACCCAACGAGCGAGCACACTGGTCGCCAATCATCGTCACCACCCCCGGCACGTACTACGTCGTCAAGCAAGCATTCATACGCGGCGACGTGCCATACACCGTAGGGCAGGTCGTGGATGAGACCATCGTCAACGCCATGACAGATGCCGAGCGCGCCGCACGCATCGACGCCATTGAATTCACCACAACCCACACGCAGCAGAAAACCGTTGGCGGCGTGGCACAGGTGGACAAGAACGGGCAACCCATCTACGACAACGTGTTCTACTACTTCTGCCGCGAGAGCTACACCATAGGCGAGAAGGGCGAGGGACGCGGCTTCACAAACATGGGCGTCACGGGCACGGTGAAGAACTACACCGTCGGCGACATCGTGGATGCCAACATCGTCATCGATGCCGACACATACCACGAGCTGCCCAACCTGCAGGCTGGATTCACCATACACGGCACAGCGCCGCAGGAGACATCGACCTTCTACGTCAGCCGCGAACCCGACATCTACGACTTGCAGAAGGAGAAGATCATCACCGTCATCTACATGTACGAGTACCAGGAGAGTGACGAGAGCGGCAGCAACATCACCCCGGTGAGCGAGCGCCACATCATCAACATACACATCAACTTCGAAAGCGGAATACCCGAGATCGGACCACTGAGCAAGCCCAACATAGTGCTGCCAGGAACCACCGTGGGCCTGAAGATACCGAGCGTGGAGCCGGGGGCCTTCGAAATCACCGGCTCGGGATGGGAGGTGTTCAGCAACCACGCCGACGCCGAGATGCACCGCAACGGGCGCCCCTACAAAAACAACGAGACACCGATGTACTGGTACCAGAACGGCTACGAGGTGGCATACTACGCGCAGTCGTACCTCGGCAAGACCTACTCCAACCCCGTGGCATTCTCCGTGGCCAACTACCACGACATCAAACGCGTCATGGAGGCCACCGACCACCACTACTACATCGACCACGAGGACGTGAAGCGAGCACCGAAGATATACATCAACGACTACAGCTCCGACGCCTCAGGCAGCACGAATGGCCTCGACCTCATGCGACAGCTCTTCGACCTCACGTGCATCGACGCCACCACTGCGGACACCGATGACACCACGGGCCTCATCGCATCGGGCGACTTCGCCGGACACGCACCCCTCAACAGCCGTGTTCGAGGCGCAGAGAACCTGGAACTAATCCTGCGCAGCGACCAGAACCACAGCGGCGCGACGTGGACGCCCATCGGCGACGACACACAGTGCTTCGCCGGCAACTTCCATGGCGACGGCTACACCGTCACGGGACTCGACCATTCGCTCTTCGGGCACCTCTGCGGCAACGTGTATAACCTCGGCGTCACAGGCTCATTCGCCACCGCCGGCGTGGCCGACACGGGCGACGGCTTCGTGGAGAACTGCTGGGTAAAAACCACGGCCACCACACCTACCACCTCGTCGGCAACCGCCAGGGCCGTGTTTGGCAACCCCACCGACGACACACGCCGGCAGCTCGTCAACAGCTACTACCCCGCATCCAACGCCGCACTATATGCCGACGGCGACGCCACGGTGATGCCCGACCGCGCATTCTACAACGGCACCGTGGCCTTCAACCTCAACGGCTACTACCTCGGCAAACGATTCTACGACAACACCACGGCCACGGGAGCTACCAAGGAATATACCTTCCTCAAGGCCAACGCCGACGCCACGCTCACCACGGCCACGGCCTCATACCCGGAGGCATACACATACTACGACGGCGACCGCCTGGGATATGTGGAACACCGCTATGCCTACCCCGACTTCATCTACGCCGGGGGACCCATCCCCGACGAGGCCGACGAGCGCGCGCTCCACGGTGGCACGGCATACGCCCCCATCTGGCCCGACGACTACCTCTTCTTCGGGCAGTTGCTCACCTACGGCTACGACGCGCTACGCACCCACCAGCCGCTGCCAGCACACTGCACCAAGAGCGGCTCACGCCTGCCCAACACGAGCGCCAGCAACCGCGTGATGCGCGCGCCGGCCTACTACCGCTCCAAGCAGATGGACGTGGCACACTTCAACCCCTGGGCGAACCTTGCGGCACGCTCGGCCGACGCCACAGCGGAGGCTTATCCCGGCATGACGGCCATCGACTTCACGGGACACAACGACGCCGCATACCACGAGGGCACAGATGCCGCTGGGCGCTTCTACCCGCCGCTGCTCGACTGCGACGGCCTCACCGGCATTGCCAACCGCGACCTCACACGCAACCTGCTCATCTACGTGGCCGAGAGCAGCGCCGATGCCACCAGTGCCGACGGCAAGACGCGACAGGTGGTCAGCGCATACAACACCGACCCGGCCTTCAGCGACTATCTCGACACGAGCGACGACGACCGCCGCGTGGGCCACAGCTTCGTGTCGGTCAACAGCCACGTCGTGGAGCGCACGGCTGCCGACGCCAGCACCTACACCACTGCCACCGACCACTACCTCGTCGATCGCGAGGACTTCAACGCACCCATAGCCTACACCATGGGCAGCCAGAAGCGCATGTGGCACCAGCGCACACCCGACAACTTCGTTAGCCGCAACGGAGGATGGGAGAACATCAGCCTGCCGTTTACCGCCGAACTCGTATCGACGCAGCAGAAAGGCGAGCTCACACACTTCTATGCCGAGAGCACCAAGGGCCACGAGTACTGGCTGCGCGAATACCGCGACATCACCGCGCTCGCCACCGACAAGGAGAGGGCCGAGGCCGTGTTCAGATACCCCGATGCCGACGCCACGGCCAACACATACACCGCCACAAGCACCTTCCTCTGGGACTACTACTACAGCGCCAACGTACGCGCCGACCAGAATGCCGACACCTACCAACAGTACTACAGCGAGGCACGGACCTTCGACAGCTACCCGCGCATGCAGGCTGCAACGCCGTACCTCATCGGATTCCCTGGCGCGACATTCTACGAGTTCGACCTCAGCGGACAGTGGACACCAGCACACACCGCAGAGCCGGCACCCGACCATCTGGAACGACAGGTCGTCACCTTCGCATCGGACACAGGTGCTGCCATCGGCGTCAGCGACGACGAGATGGCGGGCGTCACACACAACGGCTACGCCTTCCGACCCAACTACATGAAGCAGGCCATCAACGCTGGCAGCGACGCCTACGTGCTCGCTGCCGACGGGGCCAGCTACGACCGCGTACCTGCCACAGGCGACGCCGCCACGCTATTGCCATTCCGCCCGTACTTCACCGCCAACGCCGCGCCCGTCAAGGGCATCAGCTTCGCCAACGAGCCGACGGCGCTGCCTCGCGAGGAAGCCACACAGCCCAAGGGCGAGCTGCTCATCACGGCGCTGACGGGGCGCATAGAGGTGCGTTCGGCGCTCGACCACGACACTCAGGTGGCCATCACAACCGTCAGCGGCGCCCTCGTGGCCACCTTCAACATCGCGCCGGGGCAGACCGTCAGCACGCCCGTCAAGGCCCAAGGCATATACATCGTCTGCGCCGACGGCCACCGCATCGTGAAGAAAACAACGGTGAAATAAAGGACGTACCACCACAAACCACAACGCCACAAAATGCGCCATAGCCAAAAGCACAACACATATCCCAGCCAAACCGAGGACCAAGCCATGACACAACCTGACAAGGGCCAAGCCATGACACAGCAGGACGAGAACCACGCCATGACGCGACCTGACAAGGGCCAAGCCATGACACAGCAGGACGAGGACCACGCCATAACCCGACGAGCCAACGCCCACGATTACTCGCAGCCTGGGGCTTACCACATCACCCTGCATGTTGATGAGGAAATGGGTCAGCCGCTGGGCTTCATCACAGGGCAGCCGGAGCAGCCCGACGGCAGCCCCGGCGCACCGCGCGTGGTGCTGACGCCCGTGGGAGAGATGGTGCAGCGCGAGCTGCTCACAAGCATCCACGCCCACTACCCCATGGTGACCATCGACACCCACATCATCATGCCCGACCACATCCATTTCATCATGGTCGTGTTGGACCGCCTACTAAGCGCCAACGGCAAGACTGTGACCATAGGCCAGATCATAGCGGGCTTCAAGCTCGGCTGCAACCGCCACCTCTGGCAGATGATGCAGGAAGGAAAGGTACAAGTGAGGCTGAAATCGCAGGCCGCAGCGGCGCAAACGAGGCCGCAAACCGCAGCGCAAACCGCGGAGCAAGCAAGGCCACAAACCGCAACGCAGACCGCGGAGCAAACAAGGCCGCAAACCGCAACGCAGACCGCAGAGCAAACAAGGCCGCAGCGGGCAGAACCCGCTGCCACACTCACCACACAAACAAAGGCGGTGTCACCGGTGAGTGTACCCGGCGGTTCCGCCGCCGGGATCAGCACCGGGACCGCCGCCCGCCCGCCGCTCTTTGCCCCCGGCTATTGCGACGTGATGCCCTTCACGCGCGAGCAGCTCGAGACGCAGCGCACCTACATCCGCAACAACCCCCACAACCGCTTGCTACGCTCGTTGCGCCCCGCATGGCTCTACACCCGGCGCGCCACCATCAACACCGCCGTGAGGCTCTCGGCTCTCGGCGGATACCTCCTCCGCGAATGCACACCCTCACAGGCCACCCCCGACATCCTCGAAGCCCTCGCCAAACAACTGCTCCTGACCAATCCAACACCAATACCACCCTCCGCACCATCGCCAACAACCACCATCATAGCGCCACCCACCACACCCCCGCCATCACCCCTCACCGACCCGCGCGTCATCGTCTGTGACACCTTCGGCAACAGCAAGCAGCTGGAGGAGCATCGCATGCTGCCTGTGGTGTGCCACCGCAAAGACGCCAAGCAGCTGGCCACGCACAAAGCACGATGCCTCGAAGCCGCTGCGGGCGGCACCATGCTCGTCTCAGCGCGCATAGCTCGCGGCGAACAGGAAATCATCGACGACGCCATCGCCAAGGGCTACCACGTGATGCTCATCGCCGACAACGGATTCTCAGACCGCTACCACCCCTCGGAGCAACGCCTCGCGCAATGCGCCAGCGGACAGCTCATCATAGCCACGCCGTGGCGCTACCGCTACCGCCCCAAGCATGAAGCCATCACCGTTGCCGCATGCAAAGCCATGAACTGCATAGCACAAGCCATCTGCCGCACACGCGACGACTGGTGGAAAGTGCCACCTCCACCACCATCGCGGTGAGTGTGTCCGGCGGTGACGCCGCCCTACCCTACCCCGCTCACCAGCTACCTCCCACCCCACCCACATATCCATCCCCACATACAAGCATGAACGCATCCCCCACATACCGCCACCTGCACATACTCCTCTTGGTTCTGTTCCTCGCTGTCGGCATTGGCATCACCAAGAGCAGTGCACAGGTCACCTTCATAACCTCGTTAAGCGACATCACCAGTGCCACGGGCGAATATCACCTTGCTGCCTCGTTCTCCACCAGCGGCACACCGCGTGTCAATGGCGACGGAGACGAGATTGGCACCTCCGCCAATCCCTTCAAAGGCACCATCGACGGACATCTCACGACCATCACCGGGACATGGGACCGCCCGCTCTTCGCATATATCGAGAACGCCGTCATCAAGAACGTCATCATCGAGGAGGCCAGCGTCAGCACATCCACTGGCAATGCAGGAGCCATCGCCGCCAACGCCAAAGGCAGCAGCCGCATCTACAACTGCGGCGTCCTCGGCGGCAGCATCAGCGGTGCAGTGTACACCGGCAGCCTGGTGGGGTATCTCGATGGCGCATCCCGCGTCGTCAACTGCTTCAGCAATGCCGACATCACCGGCGGCACCAGCGTGGGCGGCATCGTGGGCTACAACAACGTTGCCACTAATTCAGGCAACCTCAAGACAATGGTCATGAACTGCATGTTCTATGGCGACATCACGGAGGGTACGTCCAAGGCACCCATCTACAACGGCATGAACATCACCAACCTCAGCAGCTCCAAGGGTGTCGGCAACTTCAACTATTTCCGCGCTGAAGCATCCTACGTCCAGAACCGCGACATACAAGTGTATAACTGCGCACTACTGGCTGAGACACGTTTTCTGCAGCGTTTCGAGTTCTTCAGGCTTCTGCTCAACAGCAACCGCCATCTGGCAGCATGGTGGGCCACAGGCGACGCCGCCAACAAGGACGAAATGGCCAAGTGGGTGATGCTGCCCACGAGCCTCGGCGGCAGCTGCCCATACCCCGTGCTGAAGACACAGGGGCGCTACCCCTCTGTGGTGAACTATGACGCCGCCTCGGCCACTGCCACCACGGAGCGCAACAAGGGAGGGTTGCTTGGCACACTGACCGTCAACATACGGAATGGCTCCGGCGGAGCCGTCTATGCTGCACCGAGCGGTGCAAACATCACCACGTCGCAGCTCATACTTAACATAACCGACAAAGACCCCGACCGCTACAACTTCAACTACTACAAGGTGCAGATGCCCTACTACAACGACGTAGGCACAGGCAACTACACCGGCGGGCGTGTCGTGACAGGATGGAAGATTGTGGAGATTACAGGAGGCACAAAGGGAAGTTACACCACAGGAAATGATGCCACCTTCAATGCCTCCGGCGATGTCGCCACGATGCCTTACAACTTCGCCGAGCGCAAATGCACGAATAAAGACCTCTACAGCGTCACCAAACGCATCTTCAACCAGGGAGCATACTTCGACGTGCCGGAGGGGGTCACGGCCATAACCATAGAACCCTACTGGGCCAATGCAGCATATCTCGCCGATGCCTACCTCGACGTGACCTACAACGCGAACATGAGCACCGCTACCAACGTGACGGCTGTCGGAGGCGGCGAACGTTTCACCAATGGCACGAGCTACGATATCAACGGGGATCCACAACCCGTTTATACCACCCTGGACAACGCTGTCACAAGCCTGGGAGCTACGACTTCGCAGACGGTATATGACAACGCCGTTGTGCTCGTCGGGAACGTACACATATACAAGAAGGACGCCAACAGCGAACCTCTGAGTATCAATGGCTCCAGCCCATACTCCGTCATGTCCATAGACCTCGACGGCGACAACGAACCCGACCACTCCGTCATCATGCGATTCGACGGGCGAACACTGTTTCACCCTGTCCGCTATGACTTCGTCAATCTCATTGGATTGGGCATGGCACAGAAGACCTACAACAGCGCAGGCACCTATAACTTCGGCATCCTCCAACCCAAGAATTGGTTTGAAATAACGAACACTGCCACCTTCTACGCCACGCAGTTCGAATACAGCCCCAGCCAGCGTGCCAAAACACCCATCATCCTGCAAGGAGGCACCATGGAGCAATGGGTGTGTCTGCAAGGCAGTCCTGGCGACCGCGTGTCCTACTTCCATGTGGGCGGCAACGTGTGGTTCAAGGAATTCCACCTTGGCACCCATCAGGATAATCAGGTCAGCACGCCACACCCGCCGGTGTCCGTCAGCGGTGGAGACTTTGAGGAGTTCTACCTTACGGGGTTATACCGTGCCGACGCTCCCCACTACAACGACAATGCCGAGTGCTATGTCAACGGCGGACGCTTCGGCGTGGCGGCAGGAGCGGGCATGGAAGGCATCGGCCACGCCACGAACCACACCAACGGCAACATAACGTGGCAGATAGACCACGCCGACATACGCGAGTTCTACGGCGGGGGCATCAACTTCGCACATCCCGCACAGGGCAATATCAACACCACCATCAGCAACAGCCACGTGGAACAGTTCTGCGGAGGGCCCAAATTCGGAGACATGATTACGGGAAGAACCATCAGGACCACAGCCACAAACTGCACCTTCGGCACCTTCTTCGGCGCCGGCTACGGTGGCAACTCCTACAACCGCCGCACACCACAAAACTACAGCAACATAACAGGTAACAACGGGAACATCAACTGGAACCAATGGGTCAACGGCGTAATCAACAGCGGAGACAACTTCGAGGGCTACTCCCACACCTACAACGCCACCTACAACGGCGTGGCCACACAAATCGACTATCAGTTCCTGCCCATGTCCAACAATTCATCCAACGTGGCACGCCTATGGGTGGAGTACGTAGGCTTCTCGCTGGCCACGGCCCACAACGTCACCAACACTCTCACGGGGTGCACCATCACCAACAATTTCTATGGCGGCGGCAGTCTGGGCAAGGTCGATGGACCCGTCACCTCGACACTCACCGACTGCGACGTGCGGGGCGACGTTTTCGGCGCAGGCTACTCGGCCACGCTGCCCACGGTGGAGGTGATGAACACCGGCGGGTTCGAGAATGAGCCTTTCTTCGACAAGAACCTGGGCGTGTATCTCCCCGCCACCTTCCCCAAGACGGTGACATACACCTGGGAACACGCCGATGAGGTGAACTCCACAGCCACGGCTATCGACGAAACGAACCACATCCTCTACACCAAGGAAGACCTGACATCACTCGGCACCGTCACGGGTAAAGCCATCATCAACATTGCCGGCACTACGGCTGTAGCCGGAAGCGTATATGGCGGCGGAGAGGAATCGGCCGTGGGCGGCGGCGTGGAGGTCAATATGCTGGGCGGCACCGTGACCCACGACGTGTATGGCGGCGGCGCGCTGGCCAACACCAACACCAGCGGCACGGCCACTGCCACCACCGCCGTCAACCTCACTGGCGGCACGGTGAGCGGCGACGTATATGGCGGCGGCCTGGGCGATGACACCCATGCCGCCCTCGTAGGCGGTGATGTCACGGTGAGCCTCAACGAAGGCGTCGGCGACACGGGTGTGAAGGGATGTGTCGTCGGCGGAAGCATCTTCGGCGGAAACAATGTCAACGGCACGCCACGAGCCAACATCACCGTGCATGTACATAAGACGCAAAACGCCGCTGCCACACAAATCGCGAACCCCGCCAGTGGCGAGCAGACGGCAAAAGTCATTGGCCGCTTCGATGTCACGGCCGTCTATGGCGGCGGCAACAAGGCCGCCTACGACCCCACCACACCGTGGGACGGCACCACGGGCAGCCGCACGCAGGTCATTATCGACGGCTGCGGCCTCACCAGCATCGGCAGCGTATATGGCGGCGGCAACGCTGCCCCTGTGCCAGAGGCCAACGTTCGCGTCAACGGCTGTTTCGAGATAGGCTGGCTCTTCGGCGGCGGCAACGGTGCCGGAGCGGGCAACCCCGGTGCCGACGTGGGTGTGCGCGACGCCACGGCCTATGCCGCCAGCACGGCTGCCGGTGATGCCCTGGCCGACCGCGCCGGGCGCTATGGCACGGGCAACGCCACGGCCGACATCTGCGGCGGGCGCATAGGCCACCTCTTCGGCGGCAGCAACACGCGGGGCAACATCGTGGGCACGGCGGCACTGACGCTCAACGAGACCATGACAGACGGCATCACACCCGACTGCCCCATTGCCATCACCTCCGAGCTGTTCGGCTTCGGCAACGAGGCCCCCATGGATGGCACGGGGCTGATGACCATAGGCTGCGTGAGCAGCAAGATTGAGAGCATCTTCGGCGGCGCCAAGGCCGCCGACGTGGGCAGCGACATCACGCTGAACATCAACAGCGGCACCTTCGGCAAGGTATTCGGCGGCAACGAGTCAGGAGGCTGCGTGCGCGGCTCCATCACCGTCAACGTCGAGGAAACAGGCTGTTACCCCGTGCACATCGACGAACTCTACGGTTGTGGCGACGATGCCGCATACTCCGTCTATGGCTACGAACAGACATCCGTACTCGACAGCGATGGCAACGCCGTGCTCGACACCAACGGCGACCCCGTGCTACAGTGGACGCCCGTCCAAAGCGGTGAGACACCAGCCTACGCACACCCGCAGGTGAACATCGTCTCCTTCACCACCATCGGCATCGTATATGGCGGAGGCTACGGCGCCAACGCCACCGTCGTCGGGAACCCCACCGTGAGCATACAGCAGCAACCGGGAGCATTCGCCGCAGACATCGACGACGACGGCGACGGCAACCCCGATGCCAACGCCGCTGCCCTCGGCACCCTCGGCACAGTATTCGGCGGCGGCAATGCCGCACAGGTGATAGGCTCCACGCGCGTCCTCGTCGGCACCACGAATAACACGGCCCGCATCGACGGCAACGTCTATGGCGGCGGCAACAAGGCCGATGTCAGCGGCAACACCGACGTGAGCATAGGTAAGGCGGAAAGCGGTGAGTAAAAGTAATAGCCGTGGGCATATACCTCAGTGCCATTGACCCGCTGCCAGCACCCCAACTCTAAAGCACGGCATTCATCCGACGGACATGAAAAAAGTCTGATATTCTTTTGGCCATGTCGATTGAAGTTGCTACATTTGCGGCATAAAGGACGAGAAACTATGACAGAAAAGAGCAAATACGTGCGTTTCGACTGGGCCATCAAATGCATACTCAGGGACAAGGCCAACAAGGAGGTGCTGGAGGGACTCGTCACGGTGCTACTGGGAGAGGCCGTCACCATCACCGACATCATCGAGAGCGAGGGCAACCAGGACAGCCGCGAGGACAAAACCAACCGCGTGGATGTCAAGGCCAAAACCTCTGGCGGAGAGTACATCCTCGTGGAGGTACAGCTGACGAAGGAGAGCGACTTCTTCCAGCGCATCCTCTTCGGCACGTCGCGCAGCGTGATTGACCAAATCAGCATGGGTCAGGACTACGGCGTCATCCGCAAGATTTACTCCATCAACATCCTCTACTTCGACTTCGGCAAAGGCGAGGATTATGCCTACCACGGCGTGACGGAGTTCACGGGCATGACGAAAAAGGATGCCGTTCTGCGATTGAAGAGTTCCAACGAGGAAGCCTACATGGGCAAGAGCACCAAGCGCGTGGCACTGCCCGATGAGGTGTTCCCCGAGTACTTCATACTCATAGTGGAGAAATTCAACGAGGTGGCAAAAACGCCTATCGAAGAGTGGATGCAGTACCTGAAGGATGCCGAGATTAGTGAGGACACCACCACACCTGGCCTGCAGGCTGCACGACAGAAGCTTGCCATCATGAGCATGACGGACAAGGAGCGCCGCGCCTACACTGACTACATGATCAGCGTCCATGCCGCCAAGGATGCCTACGACACAGCACGCTCCGATGGCTACGTGGACGGTTGGGTCGAGGGGAAATCCGAAGGACTGGCCAAAGGCAGAGAGGAAGGATTGGCCAAAGGCCGAGAGGAAGGACTGGCCAAAGGCAGAGAGGAAGGACTGGCCAAAGGCAGAGAGGAAGGCCGACAGGAAGGCCGACAGGAAGGCCGACAGGAAGGCCGACAGGAAGGCCGACAGGAAGGCCGACAGGAAGGCCGACAGGAAGGCCGACAGGAAGGCCGACAGGAAGGCCACGAAGCGGCAAAACTCGACCATGCCCGCCGGATGAAGATGAAAGGTTACCCCGTAGAGGACATATCCGAAATCACAGGCCTCAGCGCCACAGAGATCGAACGGCTGTGACATAGCCATTCACTGCAAACACGCCTCCCCGCTTCATGGCGGGGAGGCGTGTTCGCATATAGGAGAGCTGTCGGCCGCCTATCTCACGGCGACCTTCCTGCCGCCAATAACGTAGATGCCGGGCTTCAGGTGCGAGGGATAGTCCGTCGCTGACGACGGAGTCCAGACGAGACGCCCCTGAAGGTCGTACACCCGACGGTCGCCCTGACGAGCCACGCCAGGATCGCTGTCGTCGTCATCCTCATCGTCGTCGAATACAACGGGGATGAAATCGGCACTGCGCGTCTGGTACGGTTTCACGCTTCCACCACCAGGAACACGGTAATACGCCTTGTTGCCATAGACATAGCGGTTGTTGCGAATCCACGAACCCATGTCGGCAGCCGACTCGCGGTTGGGCGTGGCGTTGATGTAGAAGCCCATGTCCGACTCGGCCTTCTGCTGCTGGTCGAAGGTGATAACGCCAGTTGAATAATCGGGGGTTGTGGTCTTGGCAGTCATCGGGAGTCCGAAGGTATAGATGTCGAAGAATGTCGTACTACCCTGAGGCAGAAGCTGCTCCAGATAGACACCCGAGAAGATGTTTTCGCCCAATGACGACGTCGGAGCCTTGGTCGGCAGAGCCAGCGTGGCGGTGCTCTTGTTGGAGCGGATGATGACGGGCGTGCCGGCCGGCACAAACTGGTTGTTGTCAGCGTAGATGCCCGTATTGTACTTGCCTACCTTCTTCAAGTGAATAAGCTCCGTGTCCCACACCTTGCAGATATAAGCCACGTCGTTGGTGGCATCGGTCAGCAGCACGTCGAAAGGCGCGTAGAACGACGCATAGTAGTAGCCGGTGCCCTTGTCCTGCTTCAGGTCTATCTTCAGCCCCATCTCGTTGATGCCTTGCGTCTCCGTGTCCTGCACCGGCTGCATGCACCATTTGGCATGGTCGGTGTGGGTGTGGTTGGTCAGCTTCAGGTCGTAGATGGTGGTATTGCCTTCAGTATCGTAGCTGTAGTCGTAGCTGAGATACTTCAGAACCGACCTGCCATTGGCGGTTTCGTTGTCGTGTATCAACAACACGCCACCACCAACGTCCATGACAAACAACGGCGTTGGGCGTGAGGCCTCCGGACTTTGTGCACTTGCGGAGAGTGCGTTGCTGCTCATCACAGCCTTTGCTCTTACACCAGCAGCTTCTTCAGTACCTTTTGCTATAGTGCCTCGAACATACAGCCCTTGCGTGCTGACGTAGCCTAAATTGTATCGGGCTTTGTCCGCATCCGTTGTAACTGTTGCAGGGTAGTCTTCGGTCTTCTGGAAATAGAAGATGCTGGCGGGGTCTTTCTCCACGGGCGGGATGGTGATGTCGCCACGGGTGGCCTTTGACGAGGTGAAGCCGCCATCCTTGAAGTCGGTGAACTGACGCACCTCGCTGCTGTTCTTCTCATAGAAGTGCATGGGGATGGCATCGTCCTCATTATCGTCACCATCCAAGTCTCTCTCTATGGCATGGGTATAGCCGCTGGCATAGCGTGCCGGGTCTATGCCCGAGATACCCAACGGCGAGTGGAGACGATAGTAGCCAGTCTTGAACTGCACGATGTTCTCGGAGTTGTAAACGAGGTCCTGCGCTGCCATCAGCTGCTGGGCCGTGAGCACGGGGCTGTCACTCTTCATTGCAGCTACGAGCGCGGCATTCCCAGAGGCGTTATAGGCTTCCTTCGTCAGACCTCCCACATAGCCGGCACGGTCGAAGTAGGGCTTCATCAGCTCCGCACTCAGGCCAAAGGTGAACTCCGCTGCTGTTGTCTTGAGCCTTATCAGGTATTCTTGTGTGCCATCACCGTTGTCGTCGGCCCATTCGGGATTGAAGTAATACTGTGTCCCAGAATTGTTGGCCACAGGATGAAAGCGGAAGTAGCCAAGGGTGTTACTCTCTAATAGTTCGTAGATGGAGTTTGTGGCAACAGTAGTACTTGGATAGCTTGCAATGGGTCCTCCAGCCTTTCCTACGACAACAAGTTTCCCGTCTTCCTTGTAATTACCCATGAGAATCTGTTGACCTCCAGTATGTATGTCCGAGCCACCACCATCAAGATCGGGATTGACATCGTTTGCGAAATGTCTCGAAAAGATTACCTTGTCCTTTTCACCAAGATTATCGTCACCGCTGTTCACATCCATATAGCGGTTGAAGAGCTGGAAGCCATAGGGGTCGCCGACGGGTGTCCACAGGAAGTCGTTGGTGTAGTGGGAGCCGCGCCCCTCCTTCAGCTCGAAGCCCCAGGCGTTGGTATATTGCGCCAAGTAGGTCTTGCCGCCAATGACGGTCTCCAGCGTGTACCATTTGTTCTGGTCAACGCTAAGGACAAAGTTGTCACCGCTGTTCGACTCCAAGTCCTGGTTGAAGCTATAGAGGATGTCGATATAGATAATCTTGCCTATCAGCTCCTCGTTCATGCTCATCTGCTTTGAGTCGATTTGCAGACCTTTGTACTTGGTGTTCAAAGCGACGTTAGGTGTACTTTCATTATCACGTATGTCACGCACAACGAAGAAGTAGTTGACGTTGGGGCGGAAGAACTCACTGGGCACCTCCAAGGCATCGCCAAGGCTCACGGGGCCGACATCCTTACAGTAATAGGTTGTTGCTATAGTGCCATCCCACTGCGGATAGGAGACACCTCCCGCATCGCCCAAACTATAGGTGGAGCCAGCAGGCGTTCCAGAAGTCAGGTCACGCATGGTGGTGCCATGTATCCAGATAGTATCTATGGGTGCTGCTGAGGACCAGGGATCGGTGTAGTATCCATCAGTACTATTCCATCTGCCCTCTGCGTCAGTATGATAATTGGGGTCGGTCGTCTCTCCTGTATTCCGATAACGATATGGAATCTCCTCTTGGCCACCAATTTCCGCTATCACCAAGTGATAGACCACCTTCAGGGTGCCGAGGGAGAAGATGATGAACTTTGTTGGGTTGGTGTCGGAGGTCGTCAGTTGTTCGCCATACCATGTGAGCATCTTGCTCTTCTCGCCCGTAACGGCCAGCACCCCGTATTCATACCCATCCCTGCTGAGGAGCATGAAGGTTGTGGCGTCTTCGCTCAGCACGGTATTAGTTGCAGACTCATGGACATACGTGTCTGGAGTTGTGTTCTTATGCCGTATCTTGATGGCGTAGGGGTCGTCGCCTGCAAACGTCCATTCGTATGCGTCGTCATGTTGCAGGGGCATGTTAGCGTCATAGGAGATGCTACTGCCATTAGCCTTCATCATGTTGTCATTATACCAGATGATGTTATATGGCAGGGTGTTGTCGAGCCTCAGCGGGGCATCGTTGGACTTGTCGCCCTTGGCCACGGTTGTGCCGGGCGTGTTTCTGTCGTTGGGTACCTTGTACTCGCTCACACTTGGGTCGTAGGCCACGTAGCGCACATAGACCTCGCCGTCGTATAGGCCGTAGAGGTTCGTGAGTTCCTTGGCCGAGTTGCCCATGTCGCCCTCACTCTCATAGTAGATGAACTGGTCGTCGTTGAGCAGCGGGGTCTTAATGGCGTCGGGCAGCTTGGGCGCATACATGTTGTCCTGGGCCTCATATTGCGACTGAGTGTCACTGATGGCCAGGACATGGCCGTTGGTATATACATGATATGTATATTCGTCGGTCACATCGTCGGTGAGCAGAATTTGCGAATTCGTAGCTGCGAAGCTGCACGTCGCGCCCTTGAAGCCTGTCTCTGTCCTGATGGTGGCAGAATTGGCGGTGCCGATGGCATTGCCGTCGGTGCCGATGCCCTGCAGGAAATAGTAGGCATCGATGCTCTCTGTACCCGCCACCGCCAGGGCATAGCCGCCACTGGTGTGTGGCAGCAGGGCGTAGCGCTGGTAAGGGCTGGCATCGGTCAGGGCCGCCACGCTGCCGTCAAGCTTGGTCGAGCCTAATGGCTTATCCTTCTGGTCGCGGTTGAAGAGCTGCACGGCGTATGGGTCTGGCGACAGGTATGGGTTCCTCAAGAATTTCCACTGCCAAGCCTTGGTCAGCGGGTCGGGTTTGGTCTCTACCTCTCGTATGCCGTCGCCGCTGCTATATACGGCGTTCTTTCCGTTGAGCTTCATCGTCAGCCACTTGCCCAGAAGGACATGCTGCGCGTCGGCATCCTCGTCGTAGGCATAGCGCACATAGACGATGTTGCCGTCGGTGACCGACGGTGTGATGAGACCCGCTCCGGCCAGCGAAGCTGTGATCTCCTTGCTGCTGATGTCAGTACCGGCAGGTATCTCGGTATAGGTGTCAGTGCTCAGGGTCAGGTTCTTGTAGTACGTGAAGTCCTTGGCCAGCGGGCTCTTGAAGTGGTCGGGGGTCTGCGGCAGCAGGTCGCCGCCGCTTTGGTAGCGCAATGACTCATGGCCGTCGTTGTCGATGATGCGGTAGTTATAGACGAATGGGCGGTAGAGATAGGTGTATGTCTCCTTCAACTTGTTGGCATCACCAGCCTCGGCCGTCGGCGTCACCAATGTCGTGAAGTCCCTCATGCGCAGGTTGTGGTCGAAGCGCGGCATGAGCTGCATGTTGCCGTCCAAGTCCCGCACCGCCATGAACGTCTGGTTGGTCATGGCCCACTTGGAGTTGTCGTAGCCGTCGCCCTCAACGGTCGTGGTGGCCTTGGCCGCCAGCGTGACGGCCTGCGAGCCACCATTGGTGTAATCACCCTTCATCATACCCTCTTCCACATACGCACGCTTCATCCCCAGCGTGAAGTACTGTGCATCATTCTTGCTGGAGATCTGTATGTTGTAGGGGTCGAAGCCATTGGAGAAGGAGAAGCAACCGTACTTCTCGACGTCGTCAGAGGCGGTTATTATCTGTGCCGCCTGAAGGGTGGCGTAGGGCGAGTCGCTGTCGTAGGCGTTGGGGTTGGTGGTGCCCCAGTCGTGGGCAATGGTGCCATAGCCCATCTCGGTGTCTATGTCGGCATTGGGCTTGACGTACCATAGCTCATTGCTCAGGCTGCCGATATTGTCGATGATATACTGCGACGTGCTGCCGGGGTTGGGACCCACAGCGAGCTTGTTGCCCGTCTCGCCCTTCTTGGCTATATCGTCGCCCTGCGAGATGAGGAACTCGGCCCCCTCCTTGGTGCTGGGGTCGTAGCTCTGGGCATACTCCTCCTTGACGATGTAGGTGACATACTGGTCATACTGATTGCCCTTGTTATCTACGACGTTCTCCGACCCCCAGGGCGGCAAGTCGCCCAGCGAGGTGGAGCTGAAGTCGCTGCCGCCGATGCGTTTGCCCATGAGGTAGTACTGGTGCAACCCTGAGCGCTTCTTGGCGCTGGCCCAGAAGATGTACTCCTTCACCATGGGGCTGTCCCATGTGCGCAGCACGTCCTCCTTTGCCAATTTGTCGGGGTCCTGGTCGCTGTAGGGCAGAGGCTTGCGCATAATCTCCCAGCCGTGCTGGTCGAGCAGGATGAGGGCGGGTGAGATTTCCGTCTTGACGAGGTCGAAGTAGCCCGAACCCATCTTCACCGTCTGGAACCAGTGCTCGCGCGTCTCCCAGCCTTTCTTCTTCTCACCAGAGGCATTGTAGCCATTCCAGCGCTTGGCGTTGGCCATCTTCTGATAGCTGTGGAACCCATACTGCCCTTCGCCTGTGCCTGTCAGCCGCTCGCGTAAGGAGGCCGGTGTGGTGGGCACCTCAAGGGAGCCGTCGGTGCGGTCGGTGCGCTCGCGCTCCTCACACAGTGGCAGCAGGTCGCTGAGGAGCTTCTTCTTCACCGTGTCGTAGGTCTTCCAGTATTGCTCAAAGGAGTTGACGACATAGCGCGGGTCCTCCCCGTCATCCTTATAGTCGCCGTCACTGTTCCTGTCGATGGGGGTGGTCACCAGCTGATACTGCCCCACGCTGCCCAGGACCATGTACTCGGTGGCCTGCACACCCGAGATGTTGGGCCACACCAGGGCTGTGACCACCGTCTGGCCGTTGTCGTAGTCGTCGAAGGTCCTCGTGGAGAAGTAGGCGCTGCGCTCCAGACCATCGTAAGTCTCCGTCTGGCGCGAGAGAATCTTCACATGGTAGGGGTCGTGGTTGCCGCTCTCTATGTACCACGCCCAGCGTGTGCGGGTGCTGGCGGCACCCTCCTGCTGCAGCTCATACTGCTTCTGGCCATAGACGAAGAAGTTGCCGTCGCCGTTGCAATAGGGATAGACGGCCTGATATACGGCTTTCTTCTCGGCATCCGTCCCCGTGAAAGTACTCGGATCAGCCAGCATGCCGTCGCTGCCATCCTCCTGCCGGAACTGGTCGCCCTGCTCGAACTTCAGCAGATACATCGTGGTGTGGTTCATATCGACCAAGCCGTTGGCGACGTAGGTGATATAGACATCGTCGGGCGGCGTAGAGCCAAACACCTCATCCGAACCATACGCATCGGAACAGGTCACGATGCCACTGCCATCGGTAGCAGCCTCCTTCCAGTAGGTGTAGTTGTCATAGCCTACCAGAGGGCTGAAAATGGCTGCGGGAATCTGTGGCTTCTCGTCTTCGGCATGACGTACCACCTCCGTCAGCAGTTCCTTCTTGGCGATGTCAATCAAGTGGTATGTCACGAGCTTGGCCGTACTTTTCCTGAGTTGGAAACGAATCACGGCATAGCCATGGGGGTAGTCGGCGTTGCTGTACATCTTGACCGTGGTGGCATCTGTGCGGCCTATATTATAATAGGTGGTGGAGGCATCCACGCTGTTGGCAGGGTCAATCTTGCCCGAAGCGTCAGCAGCCACACTCGTGGTGGCCATCACCTCATACATGCCGTCGCTCGTGCTGCTCTTGACAATGAAACGGGTGGCACCTTCAGGAATGGCGGGGAGGTCACCGACTTGACCCACCCAAGTGAATGTTCCTGTAGCCCAGTCCTCAACATGCACATAATTGTTGGGCTCACGGTTACGTATGGTCATGGCGTAGGGGTCGCCGCCACCCAGCACCCACAGGTTCTTTGCTAATCCGGAGTTGTCGCCATCGCCCAGGAAGTTCGCCTTGCTCTTGATGGTTCCGTCTTCGTAATAGATGTACTCATTGTTCAGCAGCACGTTGAAGGAATTGCTCTCGGCATCATCATTGGTCAGGGGAGTCACCGCCAATGCCGGTAGTGCTGAATAGCTGACGAAGATATGGTTCAGGTATTCGTTCGCCGATCCTTCAAGGCTGTTGGTGGAGGTGATAGTGGTAAAGTAGCTGTTGGAGTCAGAGTTGAAATTATAATCAGCTGCTATCCCTGCATCATATATTGATTTGCTTGCGTAGGTCTTGAACGTCAGCGTGCCGCCTTGTAGGAACGGGCTTCGGATAACCTCTGGTATAGCTGCATAGTTGAGGGTCGTACCTGTTATCTGTTCCTCCGTGGCCATCACGGCGATGCGTCCGCTCGTATCGACAATGTAATAGGTATAGGTCATCATAGGCAGCTCCAGCACCGACAGGCGTGCCATGGTCGAACTGCCGGAGCCGTCGCCGTTGAGCGGGCGCTTGCCCGATGCGTCCCAGCCAATCGTCACGGGTTGACTGTAGGTGTTGAACTGGCGCAGCCGGAAACAGCCGGCATAGTTGCCCGTGTTGTTGTCGTAGATGATTTCCCAGTCGGATTTAGGAATCTTCTCCCAGTATTCATTTTCGGCAGCCTTCTCATACTCGGCAACAAATCTACCCGCACCAGAGCTTGAGGTATAATAGGTTCTACCGATTGTAAGGCGCGTCCCACTTGCTACGGCAACATAATCGCCTTCGATGTATTCATAGTAGTTCGTTCCGTTGGCCACCTCAGTACCTTTAGAAGCGAAAGCTCCACCGCCTGTGTCTGAAGTGTAGTAAGTCTTTCCGATGGTGAGGGTCGTACCATTATCAACAGCAACATAACGGCCTTTAGCTTCATAGTAGTTGGACCCTGTAGCCACCTCTGTACCACCGGCGATGAATGCCCCACCACCAGAATCTGAAGTGTAGTACGTTATCCCCCTTGTGAGGGTCGTGCCATTGGCGACGGCGGAATAATGAAGCTTCTTCTCAAAGTAATTCGCTCCATTGGACACCTGACCACTATAAGTGGTCTCTCCTTCACCCGAGTCTGAAGTATAATATGTATTCCCGACGGTGAGGGCTGTACCTTTGGGGACTGGCTTATAATAATACGTATCATCATTCCCACTGCATAGCTGTTCTGCAGTGGATGTACCCTGTTTCAAGTATTGGAAGACGGGATTCGCAGGGTCTGCCTCACCCGCCTGCCGGTTCACAACTTTGAGTTCGTAGGGGTCGCCGATGAAGGCGAAATGGCTCTCGTGGGCATATTTCGTGTGTCCGGCGGTTCCGTCGCTGGTGCTGAATTGAGCGGGGTCGCCGCTGGTGTCGTACCAGGTGATGTATCTCTCCTCCTTGTTCACATAGATGTTGTACCACTTCAGGTCGGCAAAGGCGGTGGATGATGTGCCCACCTCGAAGGGCAGTGATGCCGATACGTCGTACCTCAGCCAGATGTCTCTGATCTCCTTGATATCGGGGTCCTCGTGGTCGTAGAGGTCTTGGAAGGTTGCCCGTTCTATGGCTAAAGCTTTATCAGCGTATGTTCCCGTGATGCTGGTATATTTGCGTTTCAGGGCCTCCGGCACATAATTGACGAGCAACGAGTCCTTGCCGTAGTCGCTCCATTCAAAATTGGCTGTCAGGGTAGTCCCGGTAACAGGAGCTTCAACCTTGTATATGTAGTCCCTGATTTCGTGGAAGCGTATCTGGTCGGCAGCCGTAAGGTCCAAGAATTTCGGTCCGGCGTATGGAAGTCCCTCGGGGGTATGCTGCATGAGCAGATACTGACCGCTGCTGTTGGGCACCCAGTCATCGCCGTTGACATTCACCCATGAGGCGGCAAGCGTGTAGCTTGCTATGGGGTGGGCCAGAAGCGTGAAGGAGAAATAGAGGTGGTTCAACACACCATTATCCCTGCTGCCACGACCATAAGCCTGGGGGTCAACGCCTCTATACCAGCCAGGTAGGGTTTCCGAATCTATTGAGCTTTTGCCTTTATATGCCTGGTTTATTTCGTTCGTCACCCAGTTGGTCCTTATTGCATTAGCGCCAGACAGACTGCCATAAAACTGAGCATCTTTGTTGTTCTTCCAGTAGCCGTCCTCCTTATAGATGAAGTCGTCCCTGTCGTAGGCCGTCTGCAGGATGATGTTGTATGGGTCGTTGTTGGTCAGCTTCCACTTGAAATAGAATACGTTTCTATTCTGAACGTTCCGCTTGATGGTGACAGGACTATCGGAACTCAGGTCTGCCAGGCCGTTGAGGTAGCCGGAGGGGATGGCCTGTCCGCGGTTGCCTCGTTCCGGATTCATATTCAGGGCGTAGAACCATTTGCCATCATTGGTGCTGAACTCAATGTTATAGTGCTTGTTGCCCGTGAGGTCGAGCGTCAAGCCGTAATCCTCTTTCAGATAATCATGGTCGTCGTCCCAGACGTAGGTGACATAGATGTCGGTATTGGTGCCTACCGTCGCCCCTGCTGCCAAGGGCGTTTTGCCCTCGAAGTCGTAGGTGTAGAAGGTAGATCTGTTGTTGGGGAAGATCTTTGTCGGACCAGATCGGGTCACATCCGTATAGTAGGAGTAAGACTCATACTTCATCAGCGGGCTCTTCAGCTCGGCGGGAATCTGGATCTCGTCAGTCTCGTCTTGTGTGACGGTTTTCTTGATGGCCTCGATGCGATACGCGATATTATTCGTACTTGCATTGCTGAAGGGCAAGGTGATGACATGATAAGTGACGTTCTTCGTGGCAGCCCACACCTCATTGGCCGTGGCGCCGGCGAGCAGCATCATCAGCACCAGCAATGTCCTTATATAGAGTATTGTCTTGTTCATTTTCGACGTCTTTATATGAGACTCTATGTTATGATATACTTGCCCAAGCATCACGTGTTGTCAGCCATTATGGTTCTTCTTGTGTGTTGGGCGGGATTCAGCCCTCACCACTGCTCGGTATATTTCTGCGTGTCCACCTGTATGCTGGTGGCGTTGACGGTGACGTTATAGACGTATTTGTAGCCGGCATTGAAGTATGTGCCGGAGCCGATGGTGAAGGTGTTGACGATGGTGTCGTCGCTCTTGCGGTAGAAGGTGATGGTCACGGTGCGCGGCGTGGCAGGGTTGTTGGGTCCGTTGGGCAGCACAATGGCCTCGAATGTGCGCACATATCCTGTTGGTGCTGCTGTGGCGCGCACGGTGTTGATGACCTGGTTGTCGGGCGCTACGATGATGGCATCGCTGTAGATATTGTAGCTGGCACTGACGGACTGGTGGTCGATGGTCACGCCGAGGTATGTGGCGTCGTTGAGTTCGTTCTCCAGCAGCCCCTCGCCCTGGCGCAGGTTGAACACGAGCTTCGTGAGGCGGTGGTGGAACATCAGCTCTATGGAGGCGTTGTTGTTGTTGACGTTGCCGGTGCGGGCACGCATGAAGTCGATGGCCTTCTGCGACGTCTGCACGCTGACATCCACGGGTATGGCCGTGGGGTCGAGGTCAGCAGCGTCGTCGTAGGGGTAGTAGCCATAGACATCCACGCTCTGCTCCGTGAGATACATCTTACCGCTCTGTGGCGTGAAGAGGCGGTAGGTGTTGCCCGACGTCTCGTAGTTGGTGCCGTCGTCGAAGGTATATTGCAGGTTCTTGGCCTCGCGATTGTCCGAGGTGAAGGGCGTCGTCAGGTTATGTATGGTCATATACACGCCGATGGCGTCGCCGGCTTCCCAGGCCGTCTCCACGGCGCGCGTGGCGCCCTCCACCTGTGGTTCTATGCCCGCCACGATGCGCAGCGGCACGCGTCCGTCGGCGTCGGCGGGGGCCACGCCCTCGTCGCTGCTGCATGCCGCCAGCAGCGACGCACCTAATAATATGCTGAGTAAATGCTTCATTGTTCTTCTCCTTCCACCTCCTGCGGGTCCGTCGTCTGCCAGGCCGTGATGGCGGCGCGCAGTGCGATGTCCATCTGGTTGAGGGTGACGTCGATGTTGAGGTTCTTGCCGGCCTTGTAGGCATCGGTGTAGTCGCTGAGGATGAGCGTGGCCGTGCCGATGTTGTCGGCATCGTTGACCCACGAGCCGCCGCTGTGTGTGGTGATGTGGTAGGTCACGCTGACGCGCGCCCGCTGCACATACTCCGTCTGGCCCACGGGCAGGGGTATGTAGAACACGCCCTTGTCGGCCCACGTCTGCTGGGTCACCTGCTCCACAGAGCCTTCCTTCACGTAGTGATAGACCGGCACGGGGGCGTCGGTGGCCGGGTCGATGATGGTCACGGTGCGCGTGCATGTGGGGCTCTCGCTCTGTATGGCCTGCCACACGGGGTCGGCGGTGGCCCAGTCGGGCAGGGTGCTGTTCCACAGCACGAGGCGCGCCTTCGCGATGAGGGTGTATTCTATCGAGAAAGCCGTGAGCACCACCTGTGCCTCGGTGGCGCTGCCGGTGGTGTGTCCGATGGTCTGGTTCTTGAGGCCGGTGGAGCACGCCACGGTGAGCTGCTCGCCGGCACACGCCAGAGCGTGCTTGAAGCTGAAATGCACGACGCCATCCACGGCGGGCTTCGTCTGGTCGAGCTGCGGCTGCGCCAGCAGCAGATCGACCTGGCTGCCGACATCGTCGTGGAGGCGGTAGGTGAGCCACGGGTTGCCCGTGTCGGCCTGGCTGCTGAACGAGGGTATGCAGTAGCCGGCGGCGCCGGTGGCGTTGTCGCTGTAGGGGGCGTAGGCAAAGAAGCTCACGTAGTGGGGCAGCTCGCCCGTGTTGATGGCG
>JAFSVI010000109.1 GCA_017445145.1 Bacteroidaceae bacterium
AGGACAGGAGGGAGGAGTGTCACCACGGGACAGGACAGGAGGGAGAAGAGGCACAACGGGACAGGACAGGAGGGAGGAGTGTCACCACGGGACAGGACAGGAGGGAGGAGTGTCACCACGGGACGGGACAGGAGGGAGGAGTGTCACCACGGGACAGGACAGGAGGGAGAAGAGGCACAACGGGACAGGACAGGAGGGAGGAGTGTCACCACGGGACAGGACAGGAAGGAGGAGAGGCACCACGGAACGGGGCAGGAGGGAGGAGAGGCACAACGGGACAGACAGGAGGAGGGAGAAGGAGGGAGAGGGAGGGCGGACAATACAGGGGGTGAATGAAGAGAGGGAAGGCGGGATGGGGGGGAAACAGAAGCGGCGGGCGCAAAAAAGGCGGGTGGCGGGGTTACTTAGGTGTGTGTGGAGGCATAAAGGGGAAAGCACACCCATCAAAACGAGAACAACCATGCTAATGACAACCACGCCCACCATCGAGGGGCATCCCGTGAAGGAATACAAGGGTATCGTCACGGGCGAGACAATCATCGGAGCCAATGTGTTCAAGGACTTCATGGCCGGCCTGACCGACTTCTTCGGCGGCAGGAGCAGCCAGTATGAGAAGGTGCTCATCGAGGCCAAGAAAACCTCGCTGGGCGAGATGGCGCAGCGCGCCCAGGCCATGGGCGCCAATGCCATCGTCGGCATCGACGTCGATTACGAGACGATAGGTCAGGGCAACTCCATGCTCATGGTGGCTACGAGCGGCACGGCCGTGGTCATCTGACACGCCGGCAGCGGGTCCTGCTCAACGAATAAGACGAAGGAACGAGTCCTGCTCAACGAATAAGACGAAAGGAAAAGGCTTGCGCCGCGCATTGTGCGCGGCGCAAGTCATTTTGTGAAGGTAATATCCTCGACGTGGTTGCCCACGAAGATAGGCACATAGTCGGCAGTGGCGTACCATCGCGGCTTGCCGGGCATGTCGTCGGCGATGGTGCGTCCGTTGATCTTGAGGCCCTCGAAGCGTATGCGTCGCACACGGCGTGTGTCATCGTAGCCATTGATGACCGACATGTAGGGCTGCGCGCCACGGTAGCGGACATTGCGGAAGGTGACATCCTCGACGCCCAAGCCCGGCGCGGCGCAGTACTTGGCGTTGAAGGCCACCTTCACATGGAGCAGCGCCCCCTGGTGCAGCTGCTCGATGCGTATGTTGTCGAAGACGATGTTGCGCACGAGGTTGTTGTCGCCCGCGTTGATGGCGAGGCAACCCTGGTAATCCACCTGCGGCTCGCTCTGGCACAGTATGTCGATGTTCTCGAACACGATGTTCTCCACCGTGTCGCGTCGCTCGGGATGCGGCCCTGCGGCGGCGCCATGTAGGCCGATGAAGATGGGATGCGCCACGTCGGCCCAGAGGGTGGCGTTGCGCATGCGTATGTTGCGCGCCGAGCCCTCGAAGCCCTTACGCGTGGCATAGGCCGTGGTGCAGTCGTCGCTGGTGCGGCAGAACACGCGGTCGTAGAGCACGTTGCTGGAAGCAAAGACGTTGAGGCCGTCGCCCCAGCTGGGGTGGCTGATGCAGCGCACGTCGCGTATGGTGACGCTGTCGGAGCCTCCCACGGGGCAGGTGTTGAGCACGAGGCCGTCGATGAGCACACGTTGCGAACGATAGACGTGGCAACCCTCGTAGCCGCGCGGCGTGCGTGCTATGCCCCGCCCGATGATGCTCACGTCGTGGGCATCGTTGACGGCGAGGGTGAAGTCCATGTAGCTGCCGCCCTCGAGATAGACGGTGGTGCGCGAAGGCACGCACAGCTCGGTGTCGCCGTCGCGGCCAGGTGCGCTCTCGCATCCCGCCAGCGGTCCCGCCATGGCAGCCTGGAGGTCATAGAAGCCCGCCGGCACATACACGAAGCGGCGGCCCTCGACCTTGGCCTGACGCTCGGCCTCGTCGCGCCCCACAGGTGGGCGCGAGGTGAAGAGGAGTAGGTTGGATGTGATGTCGCCGTCGAGTTCCACGCTGAGGTTCTCGGGTTGGAAGAGCAGGAACTGCACTGTGCTGTCGTTGAGCACATTGGCAATGGTGCCGCGGTAGTCGGGGCGTATGCGTGCGGTGGCAAACTTGCGGTTGCGTGCCACGACGCGCACGTTGACATCGCCGGTGAAGTCGAAGAGGGCGTAGGAAATCTCGCAGACACGGTGGCGGTTGTCGCCCACGGGGGCGTTGACGCACGCCATGTAGGTGTCGATGCGTGTCCACTCCTTGCTGCCGCGCGGCTGCACGAGGACGTCGTAGTCGTGCTTTAGAGGTGCGCCTTCGGGTGCCGCGTAGGTGAACACCTGGTGCAGCTTTTGGCCCTCGGCCACACCCTTGACACGGAAATGGTTGGCCTCGGGGTTGAAGTGCAGCTCGCCGGCCTTCGCGGCGCGGCGCTGCAAGGCCAGCAGCCGTTTGGTGTAGGGCATCGTCATGTGGCAGCGACCCACGTAGTGGTCGTAGGGCAGGCGGTAGATGTCGCGAATGATGCCTCTACCCATGGCACCCGGCACGGTCCAGTCGTTGTAGAGTCCTGTGCAGTCGGTCCACGTCTGGAAGGGCACGTCGTTGCCCAGGTTGTAGCGTGCGGAGTACTCTATGCCATGCATGAGGCGGTTGTCGAGTGCGCCCCACAGGTCGTCGCCCTGCGCCCATGCCATCTCGCATATATCGCAGAGGGCGCCGAGGCCCAGCTGTGCGTGGGCCTGGTCGCGCCCCGTCTCCTGGCACTGGCCCGAGGCGGCGACGTATCGCGGCAGCGAGCCGTTGTCGTTGGCATGGAGATAGTAATCGATGGCGGCATTATATATAATGGTGTCGCGCAGGAAGATGCCGCACGCCATGCGGCAGCGGTTGACGATGGCCCCCCAGTTGCCGTTGGCGTAGGGCGAGTCGGCGTCGAAGCGCTCGATGGTAGGCATGATAGCACGTCGCACCATGTCGGCAGCGGGGCCGTCGTGGGGCGTGTCGGTGAGCGTCATGGCCCGCACGAGCCAGTAGGCCTGTATGAGGCAGAGGGGTGCGTCGTGGCCGTCGAAGCGCTGCAGCGTGGCGGCGTAGGCGTCGATGATGGCGCGTGCCTTGTCGGCGTGTCCCTGTTGGGCGAGGGTGTAGGCGGCATGCATGTCGCGCTCGCTGCCACCCTTGGAGGCGCGGTGCTGTCCGTCGCGTGCCACCACCTCGTATGGTCCGGCCATGTGGTAGTCGGTGTAGTCGGACTGAGCTGCTGCGCCGATGGCGGCTGCGAGCAACAGTGAAGTAATAAGAAGATGTCTCATGGCTGTGGGAGTGGGGGTAAAGGTTATTTCACCATCTTGCGCCCACCGACGATGTAGATGCCGGCACGCGGGGCGTCCACGCGGCGGCCGCTGAGGTCGTAGATATACGGCTGGCGTGCGGCGGGTGCAAGGTCGGTGTCGTCGGTGGTGACGGCTCCGATGCCGACGGTGGATGCCGGCAGGAGCTGGAAGGGGAAGGCGTTGATGGTGGCTGTGGTGACGATGGCTCCGTCGGCATCGACGTCCCAGTACTTGGTTGTTGAGGCTGTGGTGCCGGTGTGTATGGCGAGGCGGTCGGAGGCTATGGCCTGCTCGAAGAGGAACGAGAGGAGGGCCGTAGGCACGAGCTTCCACGAGGTGTTGAGCATTAGCTCGTCGGCATCGGCGAGGCACACGAAGCCATATTTCGGCGTTGCGGCCTCGGAGCGGTCGATGCGCCACAGCTGACTCGTGTCGTCGGCATCGAGGGGCATGAAGCCGACGAGTTGGTTCTTGCCGTGGCCGGTGAGGTAGGTGTCGGTGGGAACGTGGCGCACGCGGTATGTGCCGGGGTCGATGGCGGCGGCCTCTGGCGCCACCACGAAGACGTTGAAGGCGATGGTATATTCCTTGCCGGCGAGGGTGAAGGTGGCGGTGTGGGTGGATGAGGCCTGCACGTCGGCGATGGTGAGCGTGGCGCCCGTGGTGCCGTCGCTCCAGGTTACGGCGGCCGCCTTCACCGCCGCGGGCAGTGTGAGGCCGAGGGTTACGCTCTCGCCGCCCTTGACGGCCACCTCGCTGACGCTCTTGGCCGCTGCGGTGCCCACCTGCACGTAGGGCAGTGCGGGCAGCATGTGTATGTCGAAGACCTGCGTGGTGATGGCTCCGCCCTGGTTCTTGAAGTCCACGGTGAGCTGCGTGTCGGCGGTGATGGAGCGGGTAATGGTCTGCGCCGTGGCCCCGGTGCTCCACTTGAAGGTGCCCCACCCCACAGACGGCACGGCCTCGAGCTTCACGCTCTTGCCGTAGAGCACGTCGATGGATGTGGCCGTGGTGGTGGTGCCGTCGATGGTGATGAGTGGTGTGAGGCGGTCGGGTCGGCAGTCGCCGTCGGCGGCGATGGCGAATGAGAGCTCGCTCTCTATGCCGGCGGCGTTGGTGTAGGTGACACGGTAGATGCGGCTGCGGTCGGTGGTGACGGTGATGTCGCGCGTTGTCTCGCCGGTGTCCCATCGCCAGTGGCCGGTGTCGGCCTCGCCGTCGGGCAGCTGTGGCATGAGCTTCACTGTCTGTCCGGCAGGCAAGCAGGTGTTGTTGTTGGCAGTGAAGGTGTTGACGAGGCCGCCCAGCTCGTTGTGGCTGATAAGCTTGCCGCTGACGAGCTTGCGCGTGCGCTCTTGTGCCAGCGAGGGTATGAGGCTGGTGGTGAGGGTGCCGCTGTACTCCATCTGCGGTGTGAGCTCGGTGGGGAGGCGGTCGGCGGGGCATAGCTGCTCGTCGCGTGTGTTGAGGAGCACGCTGTAGCCCAAGTGGTCGTAGCCACCGCTGGTGCCGCCCTCGCCGCCACCGTCGATGCCCATGGCGGCGTATGACTTCTCGGCAAAGGGCATGCGCACACCCTTGACACCCTCGTAGATGCCGATGACGCTGCCCCAGTAGGGTCGCATCTGTGCGCCGAGGGCCGGCTCGGTCATAATCCATGCGCGCGCATCGCTGTAGTAGTAGCCGCTGCTGCCATACTGGTAGTTGACCCACGGCAGACCCTGGACGCTCTGCGTCTGCGCCGCCACATACTCGATGCCGGCAGCCAGGCGGTGGTCCATGTATGCAAAGAGGTCGTCGCCCTGGCTCCAACCCACCTTGGCCATGTCGATGGCCAGGCCGAGGGCCATGGCTGAGTGTCCCGTGTCGCGCCCGCTCTCGTTCATCTGTCCGAGGCGTCCGTAGGCCGCTGTCTCGAGGTCGCTGGCGTAGGTGGTGACAACGAGGTTGCCGAGGAACTCGGTGAGGCCGTCGTTCTTGATAGGCACTTCGCTGCGCACGTCGCGGTATGTGCCGCACTGGTCGTACTTGAAGTAGGACATGCCCTGGTTGTAGATGAACACGTCGTCGCAGAGGATGCCTATCATGGCCACGCACAGCGCGTTGCACAAGCCCCAGTTGCTCCAGTAGTGGCCTGGTGCCTGCCACCACTTGCCGGCGTTCTCCCACGTGCCGTTGCGGCCGCGCAGGAAACCGATGGCCTCGGGGTACCACACGGTGAGCATCCACTGCTGGAACTGTGCAAACTCCTCGGGCGCCCAACCCTCGTAGTCGCGCATGAGCTCTGCGGCCTGGGCAAACTGGTAGCCATAGAGGCCTGAGGCGAGGGCGTAGTTGCTGTCGCCGCTGATGTCCTTGGTGGTGGTGGCCCATGCCATGAGTATGCGCACTGCCGCCTTGGCGTTGGCCGCCGTGCCGGCGATGCGCCATCGCAAGGCGTTCTGGTAGGCCATGGTGGCTCCGCGGCAGGCGTTGATGTAGTTCTCGCCTGAGCCGCCGCCACGCACGATGGTCTCCACGGGATAGGTCTGCACAGACGACTGCGCATAGGCTGCCGAGGTCAGCTTCTGGTAGGCAGCCTTGACGGTGGCGTTGCCGGCGGCGAGCTGCGCCTTGACGCGGTCGAAGTCGGCTTGTGTGTGCAAGCCTCCGGGATGGCGGAAGCCCCGGTCGGCGTCGTAGGCGGCTGTCTGCGCCGTGGCCATGGCGGCAGTGAGCAGCATGGTTGCTGCAAGGATTAGGGTTCGCATGGTGGGTGAGAAGAGTGTTTGAATAGTGTTGATAGTTAATTTCGGGGGCTAAGTTAGGTATTTCCCATGACAAGGAGCGCTCGTCCACTGTTAATAAAGACTAAAAATCGAGGAGCATTGAGCCTTTGATGGAATAGATTGCCTAATTTTGCGGTATCATACACGCATAATCCAACTCACAACGCATGAAAAAGAGAATACAATTCAGCCTTGTCTATCGCGACATGTGGCAGAGCTCGGGCAAGTTCCAGCCCCGCAAAGACCAACTCGAACGCATAGCACCCGCCATCATCGACATGGGCGTGTTTGACCGCGTGGAGACCAACGGCGGCGCCTTCGAGCAGGTGAACCTGCTGGCCGGCGAGAACCCCAACGCCGCCGTGCGCGCCTTCTGCAAGCCCTTCAACGAGGTGGGCATCAAGACCCACATGCTCGACCGCGGCCTCAACGCGCTGCGCATGTACCCCGTGCCCGACGACGTGCGCGAGCTACAGTATAAGGTGAAGCACGCACAGGGCGTGGATATCCCGCGCATCTTCTGCGGCCTGAACGATGTGCGCAACATCATCCCGTCGGTGCGCTGGGCCAAGGCTGCCGGCATGACGCCGCAAGCCACGCTGTGCATCACCACCTCGCCGGTACACACCGTGGAGTACTACACGGAGATTGCCGATCAGGTCATCGCTGCCGGCGCCGAGGAGATATGCCTCAAGGACATGGCCGGCATAGGGCAGCCGGCGCTGCTGGGCGCCCTGACCAAGGCCATCAAGACGAAGCACCCGGACGTCATCATCCAATACCACGGCCACTCAGGCCCGGGCCTGAGCATGGCGAGCATCCTGGAGGTGTGCAACAACGGCGCCGACGTCATCGACACGGCCATAGAGCCCCTCTCGTGGGGCAAGGTTCACCCGGACATCATCAGCGTGCAGTCGATGCTGAAGAACGAGGGCTTCGAGGTGAAGGAGATAAACATGAACGCCTACATGCGAGCCCGTGCGCTGACGCAGGAGTTCATCGACGAGTGGCTGGGCTACTTCATCAACCCGGGCAACAAGCTCATGTCGTCGCTGTTGCTGGGCTGCGGTCTGCCGGGCGGCATGATGGGCAGCATGATGGCCGACCTGGCCGGCATACACGGCGTCATCAACAACACCTTGAAGGCCAAGGGCCAGCCCGAGCTCTCGACGGACGACATCCTCGTGCAGCTGTTTGACGAGGTGGCTTACGTGTGGCCGCGCGTGGGTTATCCACCATTGGTGACACCATTCTCGCAGTATGTGAAGAACATAGCCCTTATGAACCTGCTCACCATGGCTCAGGGCAAGGGGCGCTTCGTGATGATGGACGACTCCATGTGGGGCATGATACTGGGCAAGAGCGGCAAGATTCCCGGCACGATAGCACCCGAGCTGGTGGAGCTGGCCAAGAAGCAAGGCCGCGAGTTCACCGACGCCGACCCGCACACGCTGCTCAAGCCCGCGCTGCCGGGCTTCATCAAGGAGATGGAGGACAACGGCTGGGAGCGCGGCCAGGACGACGAGGAGCTC
>JAFSVI010000110.1 GCA_017445145.1 Bacteroidaceae bacterium
GAGGGCCGCCGCCGAAGCCGCCGCCACCACGTCCGCCGCGGTTGCCACGGCCCGAGCGGTCGCGGCCGCCGGCCTGGCGGTTGTTGTCGCCCGCGCCGCGCTGTCCCGAGCGGAACACCTTCACGAGCTGCTGCGGTGTGAGGAAGGCCGAGAACTCAGCGCAATACTTCTTCTGGATGTCGAGGCGGAGCTGCTGGCGCTGCAGCTGTGCCGTCTGGCGGTCGAAGTAGGCCTGCAGCTGTGTGGTTGCCTCGGCGTCGGTGAGTTCCTTCTTCTCTTTCTTATCCTTTTTCTCCTTCTTGCTCTTCTTGTCGGCCTTGTCGCCGGAGGCCTCCTGCTGCGCCGTGGCGCCGCTCATGGCATCGACCTCCGTCTCCTGAGTGCGCAGCGATGCAAGCTCAGCCTCATAGCGGGTGTATGTCTCCTCGAACTTGGGTTTCTGCTCGTCGGTGAGTTCGAGGTCCTTCACCAGGCGCTCTCGCTGGCGAGCCTGCATCTCTGCGCGGCGGTTTTCACGGTTATTAGAGTCTTGTGCTTGGGCGTTGGCGTTCAAGCCGAATGCCACGGCGGCCAGTGTTGCGAGGCCAATGATTGTCTGTTTCATAGTGAATGGTTTTTTGGTTGATAGTTGGTTGTTGTGTGTGTGTTTGTGTTGTGACTGTTGAGCCGTTCTCTATGTGCGGTCGTCATCGCTGCCGCACGTCTTTATGACAACGGCACCGCGCCAAGGTTTACGCCGCAAACCGCATTTTAACGCACGTTAACATGCAACGCCACCCGCCCGGCGACCCTACACCGGCGGCGCCGACGCACCGGCAATGCCGCGGCAAGTTGCGATGGTTGCCCCGGCAAGTTGCGGGGGATGCTGCGGAAAGTAGCGGGGGTTGCCGCGACAAGTTGCGGGAGTTGCAAGGGGGATGGATTGGCGCTTGCCGGGTCGTCAACGCGTGGTGACGTGGAAGCAGCCCTGCTTCACCTCGTGCTTGACATAGCAGCGGCCGCTGGCGCGCATGTCGCGCAGCACCTCCGAGAGCACATACTTCAGGGTGTCGTTCTGCACTGGGCGGCGGGCAAGGGCGCCGCTGCGCTCCGGGCCGTCGGCGGCAGGCGCCACGGTGTGGAAGCGGTAGTAAGAGATGTCAAACGTGGTGCCGAAGCGATGGCAGCTCTGCTCCGAGGCGTTGGGGTTGACACGCCGGAGGCGCGCCACGTCCTCCTCCGTGCGCAGCACGCTGGTGACGATGATGGTGTGGGGCGGTATGTGCTTCACGGCCAGCGAGTCGAGGAAGGCGCGCGCTATGTCGTGAAGCAGGAGGCTGGCGCGCGGCACCAGGTAGGGTATGCTGCGGTGCATGGCGGAGTCTATGCGGAAGAAGGGGTTGGCACCAACATACACGAGGTCTGCCTTGCGGCGCTCGGCCTCGAGGCGGTTGGCCACGGGGCGCACGCCGTGGAGCGTGGCGGCGGCATAGTGCACGTCCTGCAGGTCGGGGAAGCTGTTGGCGTAGGACGGCACGCTGAGTATGGGGTGCTTGCGCTCCAACGACACGCGCCGCGAACGGGCGCGAGCGGGCGACACCGCCGCCACCGACGGCGGCTCGGGAGCCACCGGCGGCGCCACCGCCGACAACGCTGCGGCGGAGCTGTCGGCACACGGCGTGGCGGAGCTGTCGGCACACGGCATGGTGTCTGTGGGCGCCGGGGACGGCGTGCCACCGTCGGCGCCCGCCTGAGGCCCGCCCCATCCGGCCAGGCGCACCACGAAGAGCACACCTACGGCGGCGTAGATGCCCTTGAGGAAAATATGCTTCTTGAGGCGCATGCGGTGGGGGTGTGTGGCGTTAGCGGCGGCAAAGGTAAGCAAAATAGCTCATCATTTTCACTTTTATGCCCTTATTTTTTCTCTTTTTCACAGAAAAAGCCCTAACTTTGCGCCCGCTAACACACATTATGACAGAGAAACACATCTTCCTCAATCAAGCCGACCCCGTCATCTTCTACGGCGTGGCCAACGCCAACATGCAGATGCTCAAGGCACTTCACCCAAAACTGCGCATCGTGGCGCGCAGCAACGTCATCAAAGTCATGGGCGAGGAGGAGGAGCTGGAGACCTTCGAGCGCCATGTGGCACTCCTGGAGGCTCACTGCGCACGCTTCAACAGCCTCGCCGAGGAGGACATCATACACATCATGCGCGGCGAGCGCACGGCGCGCGAGGGCGTGGCCGACACCGCCATCGTGTTCAGCGTCGCGGGCAAACCCATCTGCGCGCGCAGCGAGAACCAGCAGCGCCTGGTCCAGGCCTTCGACCACGACGACATGCTCTTCGTCGTGGGGCCGGCCGGCTCCGGCAAGACCTACACCAGCATAGCCCTCGCCGTGCGAGCCATGAAACAGAAACAGGTGCGACGCATCATACTCTCGCGCCCCGCCGTGGAGGCTGGCGAGAAACTGGGCTTCCTGCCGGGCGACATGCGCGACAAGATAGACCCCTACCTGCAGCCGCTCTACGATGCCCTCGAGGATATGATACCCCACCAGAAGCTCCAGGAGATGATGGAGCAGAACATCATACAGATTGCACCTCTCGCCTTCATGCGAGGCCGCACGCTCAACGACGCCGTGGTCATCCTCGACGAGGCACAGAACACCACGCCGGCACAAATAAAGATGTTCCTCACACGAATGGGCATGAACACCAAGATGATCATCACCGGCGACCTCACACAGATTGACCTACCCGCATCGCAGCGAAGCGGACTGCGCGACGCCATAGACACCCTGCGAGGCATCGAGGGCATTGCCCACATCGAGATGACGAAGAAGGACATCGTGCGCCACCGCCTCGTCACTCGCATCGTGGAGGCATACGCCAAGAAAGAGACCGCCACCACGCCACCACCAAGCAACGGGGCAGCAGAATCCTGAACTACCCACCGCCCCCCGAACTTTCGTCCATTGCGGCGGCTGCCAGCCGCCATCACCCACCCCTCACACACCTTCCCTCCTTCCCCACCCCTCACCACCATCATCCCCATCCCTTCACAATCCTTTTTTCACAACGAATTACACGAATTTCACGAATTATGCCTCCGGCTGCCTTGATTACAACGAATTAATCGAATTAGCTTCGCCACTGCGACACACCGCGGAACAAGCCTCGCCATCACATATATTAGGACCCACGGTATTTCGTCCATTGCGGCGGCTGCCAGCCGCCACCACCCACCCTCTCCCCACACACCCTCTCCCCCTCACCCTCCTTCCCCCAAAAAACGTCTCACCCCTCACCCCCCACACCAATGAACATGACATCCACACTCACCTCCACATCCTTCAACTTCCCCGGCCAGCGCAGCGTCTATCACGGCAAGGTGCGCGACATGTATGACATCGACGGCGACATCCTCGTCATGGTGGCCACAGACCGCATCTCGGCCTTCGACGTCGTGCTGCCCAAGGGCATCAGCTTCAAGGGCCAGGTGCTCAACCAGATAGCCGCCAGCTTCCTCGACGCCACGGCCGACATCGTGCCCAACTGGAAGCTCGCCACCCCCGACCCCATGGTCACCGTGGGCCTCAAGGCCGAGGGCTTCCGCGTGGAAATGATCATCCGCGGCTACCTCACCGGCTCCGCCTGGCGCGAGTACAAGGCCGGCTGCCGCGAGCTTTGCGGCGTGCGCCTGCCCGACGGCATGCGCGAGAACGAGCGCTTTCCCGAACCCATCATCACCCCCACCACCAAGGCCGACGAGGGCCACGACGAGAACATCTCGCGCGAGGACATCATACGCCAGGGCCTGGTCAGCGCCGACGACTACGCCGTCATGGAGCGCTACACGCGCGCCCTCTTCCAGCGCGGCACGGAGATAGCCGCCAGCAAGGGGCTCATCCTCGTGGACACGAAATACGAGTTTGGCAAGCGCGACGGCAAGGTGATACTCATCGACGAGATCCACACCCCCGACAGCAGCCGCTATTTCTATGCCGAAGGCTACGAGCAGCGCTTTGCCAACGGCGAGCCCCAGCGCCAGCTCTCAAAGGAGTTTGTGCGCCAGTGGCTCATCGACCACAACTTCATGAACCGCCCCGGCGACGTCATGCCGCAGCTCACCGACACCTTCGTGCAGAACATCAGCGAGCGCTACATAGAACTCTATGAGCACATCACCGGCCAGACATTCTCGCCAGCACCGGCCAACGACATCGCCGCACGCATAGAGAACAACGTCAACGCATGGCTCGCAACGAGACAATAAAGCCATACGCCGGCACGGGCGGCACCAAGCGACAGCAGGTGGAGACGATGTTCGACAGCATAGCCCCCACCTACGACCGCCTCAACCACACCCTCGCGCTCGGCATAGACCGACGCTGGCGACGCAAGGCCATCGACGCCCTCAAGCCCTACGCGCCGGATGTGATGCTCGACGTGGCCACCGGCACGGGCGACTTCGCCATACTCGCCGCACAGCGCCTCGACCCCGCACGCATCATCGCCATAGACATCAGCGAGGGCATGATGGACGTGGCGCGAGCCAAGATCCACGCCGCAGGCCTCGACACCACCATCTTCCTCCAGGGGGACGACTGCACGGACCTGAGCTTTGCCGACGACACCTTCGACGCCGTCACCGTGGCCTACGGCGCACGCAACTTCGACGACCTCGAGGCCGGGCTGCGCGAGATGTACCGCGTACTCAAGCCCGGAGGACACCTCATGCTCGTGGAACTCACCACGCCGCCACGCTTCCCCATGCGCCAGCTCTTCGGGGTGTATGCCCACGCCGTCATGCCCGCCGTGGGGCGTCTCATCAGCCACGACGACTCGGCCTACACCTACCTGCCGCGCTCCATGGAGGCCTTCCCCCAGGCCGAGCAGCTGGCACCGCTCATGCGGCAGTGTGGCTTCAGCGACGTCGCCTACAAGCGCTTCACCTTCGGCCTATCGACCATGTACCTCGCCACGAAATAGCCACCCATGCTCAAGAACCTCATCAAGCGCAAGCTCACGGCCTACATACAGGCTGCCGTGGCACCCGACGTGGTGCGCGCCACGGCCGCACAGGTCGCCAACGCCATGCGCCGCGAGAGGCTCACCGAGGCCGCCCTCAACAGCCGCGAGAGCGGCATAGCGGCGCCACGGGAGCGCAGGTCAACGCCCGTGGTGGTGTCGCTCACCACCTACGGGTGCCGCCTCCACGAGGTGCATCTGTCCGTCGAGAGCATCATGCAGGGCACGGTCCGGCCCGATGCCATCGTGCTCTGGCGCGACGAGGGTGACACGCGCCCGCTGCCCGTGGCCCTCGGGCGGCAGGTGGCGCGTGGCCTGCAGGTGATGCCCACACGCGATGTGCGCTCGTTCAAGAAGCTCATCCCGGCGCTGCGCGTGTTCGACGGCGCACACATCGTGACCATCGACGACGACGTGTTCTATCCCCACGACATGCTCGAGACCATGCTCGCCACACACGACGCACACCCCGGTGCCATCATCGCCAACACCGTGCTCGCCATGGAGCGCGACGCCAGCGGCGTGCCCACCGGCTACCGCCGCTGGCCCTACGTCGCCGACATGCCTCCCGGAGGCTCCGCAGCCGACCTCTTTGCCGAAGGCTTCGGGGGGGTGTTGTACCCCGCCGGCAGCCTGCCGCCCGAGACGCTCGACGAGGAGGCGTTCACCGCCCTGTGTCCCACGGCCGACGACGTGTGGTTCAACGCCATGGCACGCCTGGCACACACGCCACTGCGCATCTGCCAGCGCGCACCCTACGACTTCCTCGCCGCCGTGAACCAGGCCGTGCAGACCCAAGCCCTCTTCCACACCAACAACGGCGCCGACGGCGCCAACGACCGACAGCTGCGCGCCGTGTGGCAGCGCTACAACCTACAGGGACGGTGACGCCGCACACTCATATACATTCCAAAATACGCATCACGAACACCATGCCACACCACACCTATGGCCTCGTAGGCTATCCACTCGGACACTCGTTCTCGCGCGCGTTTTTCACCGAGAAGTTTGCGCGCGAGGGCATCGATGCCGAGTATCTCAACTTCGAGTTGCCTGACGCCGGCGAGCTGCGCCAGCTGCTGGCAGCGCACCCTGACCTGCGCGGCCTCAACGTCACCATCCCCCACAAGCAGGCGGTGATGCCGCTGCTCGACGGCCTTTCAGACGACGCCCGTGCCATAGGGGCCGTCAATGTCATAAAGGTGCTCCCGCCCGACAACGGCAGCGGCGGGCGCCCGCGCCTCGTCGGCTGCAACTCCGACGTCATAGGCTTCGCCGACAGCCTGCGCCCCTTGCTGCAGCTCCACCACTCGCGCGCCCTCGTGCTCGGCACCGGCGGGGCATCCAAGGCCGTGGTGCATGCGCTCGGCTCGCTCGGCATCGAGTGGCGGTATGTGAGCCGCCATGCCGCGCCAGGACAGCTCACATACGCCGACATCACACCTGCCCTGCTGGCCGACTACATGCTCATCGTCAACTGCACACCCCTCGGCATGTCGCCCAACGTAGATGCCTGCCCGGACATCCCCTACGAGCATCTGACAAGCAGACACCTGCTCTATGACCTCGTGTATAATCCCGAGGAGACGCTCTTCTTGCGGCGTGGTCGTGAGCGCGGAGCGGCCACGAAGAATGGCCTCGAGATGCTGCACCTGCAGGCCGTGGCCAGCTGGCAGATGTGGCACGAGTAGCTTACGAGCATAACATACATCACGAATAACACTACAGATAATCATGGACAACCGCTACATGCAGCGCGGCGTGTCGGCCGCAAAGGAGGACGTGCACGCCGCCATCAAGAACATCGACAAAGGCATCTTCCCACGCGCCTTCTGCAAAATCATACCCGACATTCTCGGCGGCGACCCCGACTACTGCAACATCATGCACGCCGACGGCGCCGGAACAAAGTCGAGCCTCGCCTACGCCTACTGGCGCGAGACGGGCGACCTCAGCGTGTGGAAGGGCATAGCGCAGGACGCCCTCATCATGAACACCGACGACCTGCTCTGCGTGGGCGCCACGGAGGGCATCCTCGTCTCAAGCACCATAGGGCGCAACAAGAACCTCATTCCCGCAGAGGTCATAGCAGCCATCATCCAGGGCACCGACGAGCTGCTCGCCGAGCTCCGGCAGATGGGCATCGGCATCTACGCCACCGGCGGCGAGACGGCCGACGTGGGCGACCTCGTGCGCACCATCATCGTGGATAGCACCGTGACGTGCCGCATGCGCCGCGCCGACGTCATCGACAATGCCCGCATACGCCCCGGCGACGTCATCGTGGGCCTCGCCAGCTACGGACAGGCCACCTACGAGCACGCCTACAACGGAGGCATGGGCAGCAACGGACTCACCTCGGCGCGCCACGACGTGTTCGCCAACGACATCGCCCAACGCTACCCCGAGACCTACGACCACGCCGTGCCGGCAGACCTCGTCTATAGCGGCCACTACGGCCTCACAGACCCCGTCAGCATCGGCGACACCACACAGGCCGACGGCCACCACGCCACCACGCGGAGCGCCGGGCAGCTCGTGCTCTCGCCCACACGCACCTACGCGCCCGTCGTGCGACGCATACTCGACGACATGCGCCCCGCCGTCCACGGCATGGTGCACTGCACCGGCGGCGCACAGACCAAGGTGCTCCACTTTGTGGGCGACGACTGCCGCGTCGTCAAGGACAACATGTTTCCTGTGCCGCCGCTCTTCCGCATCATACAGGAGGAGAGCGGCGCCTCGTGGCGGGAGATGTACCAGGTGTTCAACTGCGGCCACCGCATGGAGGTCTATGTCAGCCCCGCCGACGCGCAGCACGTCATCGACATCAGCCGCGCGTTCAACATTGACGCGCAGGTCATCGGACACATAGAGCAGGGGACGCGCTCGCTCACCATACGCAGCGAGCACGGCGAGTTCACATACTGATTCACGCCTCCATACACAGAAGCATCCCCCGTTGCCTGGCTTTAGGCAGCGGGGGATGCTTCTGTGTATGGAGCCGTGTGGCGCGCCTCATGCGCCTGTGTTCACGATGGGCTGCGCGTTGTCCTCGCCGCAGAGCACCACGAGCAGGTTGGACACCATCTGCGCCTTGCGGTCGTCGTCGAGACGGACGATGTCCTCCTTCTGCAGCTGGTCCAGCGCCATCTTCACCATCGACACGGCGCCCTCCACAATCTTCTCGCGCGCGGCAATGATGGCTGTGGCCTGCTGGCGGCGCAGCATCACGGCGGCAATCTCGGGGGCGTAGGCCAGGTAGTTGATGCGTGCCTCCACGACTTCGATGCCCGCCATGGTGAGACGCTCGGTGAGCTTCTGCTCCAGCTGGTCGTTGATCTCCTCGCCGCCGCTGCGCAGCGTGATGTCTGAGCTGTGGGACTCGGTGTCGTCGTAGGCATACTGGCCTGCCACCTGGCGCAGGGCGGCGTCGCTCTGCACGCGGACGAAGCGCTCGAAGGCTGCCATCAACGACTTCACGTCGGCACCGTTGACCTGGGCGTTGTTGTTGGCTGCCATGGTCTGAGAGTCGATCTCGAACATGGCCTTGTAGGTGTCGCGCAGACGCCACACGAGCACGAGGCCAATCATCACGGGGTTGCCTTCCTTGTCGTTGACCTTGATGGGCTCGGCATCGAGGTTGCGGGCACGCAGGGAGAGCTTCATCGTCGTCGTGAACGGGTTAATCCAGTAGTAGCCCGTCCGCGTGAACGTGCCTACATACTTGCCGAAGAACATCACCACGCGGGCCTCGCCGGGTTCGAGCATCACGAAGCCAGCCCAAAGGAACAACGACACGATGAGTGCCAAGGCACCGGCCGCGCCAAGCTGCCACGATTCCTCGTAGATGGCGAAGCCGCCCAGCACCATCGCGCCTATCGTCAGCGCAATGTTGAAGAAGAGCATGAAGAAGCCACTGAACGTGGCACCACTGTAGTTGAATTCTCTGTTTTCCATAATGTAAAGGGAGTTAAGAGGTGAGAAGAACAAATGTACATAATGAGCCCACTTGAAAAAGTCCCGCGCTCGGCCCGCAGGGACGCTCTACACTTAGAGAAGGGGCGAAAAGAGCACAGGGAGGGGGTGAAACCCCTTCTTGGGAATCAGACAGTTACGGCTGTACCCCGAAGGGGTGACAGAGCAGGGAGGACTTTTTCAAGTGGACTCACATAATCAAGGTAATGACGCTGAAAGCGTCGACGCTCAGTAACCGGGGGTACACTTACGCAGGTAATTACGCTGAAAGCGTCAACGCTCAGTAACCGGGGGGCACGCTTTCGTACCCCCGGATTGTGCGCATGAGGGTTTATCGACCCTGGAGTGGTCGCCCAGCTGGCAGAGCTGGGTGTTCGGGCACTCTTTCAGAGTGCGTCCTGTGCTGGTTGCTGTCCGCAGGTGCTCGCTGCGCTCGTACCTGCGGTTATTGAGAGGAGACCGCTTTGCGGTCTTTGTGAGGCGGGGCGGCTGGCAGCCGTCGCAAAAGACGACATTCCAGGGGTGGCTATTTCTTGAACTTGTTGATACAGTCGATGTATGCCTCCACGGAGGCGGTGACGATGTCGGTGTTGGCTCCGAAGCCGTAGTAGAGGCGCCCGTCGTACTCCACCTGCATGTGGACCTTGCCCACGTCGTCGGACCCCTTCGAGATGGCCTGTATGGTGAATTCCTTGAGTGTCATCTTCCGGCGGATGATGACCTTGAGGGCATTGATGGCGGCATCAACGGGTCCGTTGCCGGTGGCCGATGCCTCGAAGCGCTCGCCGCTGACGTTGAGCCCCATGGCGGCGACGCTGCGCAGCCCCATGCCCGTCGTCACCTGCAGGTAGTCGAGGCGTATGGTGTGTGTGGCAGCGCGGTCGGCTCCGGCCAGCATGAGGATGTCGTCGTCGGTGATTTCCTTCTTCTGGTCGGCCAGGCGGAGGAACGCCTCATAGACCTTGTCGAGGGGGTCGTCGTCGAGGTCTATGCCGAGGTATTGCAGGCGGTGCTTGAGGGCGGCGCGCCCGCTGCGTGCGGTGAGCAGTATGCTGTTCTCGTCGATGCCCACGTCGCGCGGGTCCATGATCTCGTAGGTCTGCACGTTCTTGAGCACCCCGTCCTGGTGTATGCCGCTGCTGTGGGCAAAGGCATTGCGCCCCACGACGGCTTTGTTGGGCTGCACGGGCATGTTCATGAGCGACGACACCATGCGCGAGGTGGCGTAGATGCGCTGCGTGTTGATGTTGGTGTCGATGTCCAAGGCGTGGTGGCAGCGCAGTGCCATGACGACCTCCTCGAGGCTCGTGTTGCCGGCGCGCTCGCCGATGCCGTTGATGGTGACCTCGGCCTGGCGCGCTCCGGCCACGACGCCCGCCAGGGTGTTGGCCGTGGCCATGCCCAGGTCGTCGTGGCAGTGGACGGAGAGCACGGCGCGCCCGGCGCTGAAGGCATCGACGTGCTCCATGAGGTAGCGTATCTTGCGTGAGAACTCGTCGGGAAGACAGTAGCCGGTGGTGTCGGGTATGTTGCATGTGGTGGCTCCGGCCTTGACGACGGCCTCCACCACGCGCGCCAGGTACTCGTCGTCGGTGCGCCCGGCGTCCTCGGCATAGAACTCCACGTCGTCGCAGAAGCGCCGCGCGTACTTCACCGCCGCCACGGCACGCTCTATGATTTCCTCACGCGTGCTGTTGAACTTATAGCGGATGTGCATGTCGCTCGTGCCGATGCCGGTGTGTATGCGCCGATGCTTGGCGTGCTGCAGTGCCTCCACGGCCACGTCGATGTCGTGTTGCACGGCACGCGTGAGAGCACACACGATGGGCCACGTCACGGCCTTGGAGATTTCGATGACGCTGTGGAAGTCGCCGGGCGACGACACGGGGAAGCCGGCCTCGATGACATCGACGCCGAGTGCCTCGAGCTGCTTTGCCACCTGTATTTTCTCGATGGTGTTGAGCTGGCATCCCGGCACCTGCTCGCCATCGCGCAGTGTGGTGTCGAAGATGATGAGTCTGTCGTTCATAAGTTTGTTCCAATACCTAAGACGGCGCAAATATAGTCATTGCGTGTGCCACTGGCAAGATTTGCCCGCAGAAATTGGACCTAATGTCGAAATTATTGAGCCATTTTATGACTTTTGCTTGCGCCGCATCTACTTTTTATGTACTTTTGCGGCCGAATATAGCTTGAAACCAACAACACACATAATCCTAATGGCACAGAAACCAAGCATACCCAAAGGTACGCGCGACTTCGGACCAGCCGAGATGGCTCGTCGCAACTACATCTTCGACACCATACGCAGCGTGTATGCCCTCTACGGCTTCCAGCAAATCGAGACGCCGGCCATGGAAAACCTCTCCACGCTCATGGGCAAGTATGGCGACGAGGGCGACAAGCTCCTGTTCAAGGTGCTGAACTCGGGCGACTTCCTTGGCAAGCTCACCGCAGACGAGGTGGCGGCGCTGCGCGACACGCCAGCGACACGCGTGGCCGCGCAGCTCTGCGAGAAAGGGCTGCGCTACGACCTCACCGTGCCCTTTGCCCGCTATGTGGTGCAGCACCGCGAGGAGCTGACGCTGCCCTTCCGCCGCTACCAGATACAGCCCGTGTGGCGTGCCGACCGTCCGCAGAAGGGCCGCTACCGCGAGTTCTACCAGTGTGATGCCGACGTCGTTGGCAGCGACTCGCTGCTCAACGAGGTGGAACTCATGCAGATTATCGACGAGGTGTTCCGCCGCTTTGGCATCCGCGTGTGCATCAAGGTCAACAACCGCAAGATACTCAGCGGCATAGCCGAAATCATCGGTCAGGCCGACAAACTCGTTGACATCACCGTGGCCATCGACAAGCTCGACAAGATTGGCCTCGAAGCCGTCAACGCCGAACTCGCCGACAGCGGCATCCCCGCAGCCGCCATCGAGCGCCTGCAACCCATCATTGGCCTCGACGGCACCAATGCCGAGAAGCTCGCCACCATGCGCCAGGTGCTTGCCGACAGCGCCACGGGCCTGCAGGGCGTTGACGAGGTGGAGTATGTGCTGCAGCGCTACGGCGAGGGCGGCACGGCCGCCGTGGAGCTCGACCTCACGCTGGCCCGTGGCCTGAACTACTACACGGGCTGCATCTTCGAGGTGAAGGCCCTCGACGTGGCGATGGGCAGCATCGCCGGCGGTGGGCGCTACGACAACCTCACCGGCATCTTCGGCCTGCCGGGCCTCTCCGGCGTGGGCATCTCCTTCGGTGCCGACCGCATCTACGACGTGCTCCGCGACCTCGACCTCTACCCGGCCGCCGTCACCACGACCACGCAGCTGCTCTTCGTGAACTTCGGCCCGCAGGAGGCGGCCTACGCCATGACGGCCCTTGCCGCATGCCGCCGCGCCGGCATCCGCGCCGAGATCTACCCCGACGCCGCCAAGATGAAGAAGCAGATGCAGTATGCCAACGCACGCGCCATCCCATACGTGGCCCTCGCCGGCGAGACGGAGATGGCAGCCTCCGTCTTCACCCTCAAGGACATGGCCTCGGGCACGCAGCAGGTCCTTACCATCGAACAGCTGATAAACACAATACAATGACAAGAATCCACTTTTGGGCGACAGCTGTAGTGCTGGCCATTAGCAGCAGTGCCGCTGCCCAGCCGCTGACGCTCGACAGCTGTCGCGCCCTGGCGCTGCGCAACAACAAGGAACTGCGCATGAGCCTCCTGAAGCAGGAGGCCGCCCACTGGCAGCACAAGTCGGCACAGTCCAACTACTACCCACGCATAACAGCCATCGGCACATACCAGCGCACAAGCCGCGAGATATCACTGCTCAGCGACGAGCAGAAAGGCAAGCTCTCCAACCTCGGCACAACCATGGCCGGAGCCGTGGGCCAAGGGCTGCAGCAGGGCGCGGCAGCCTTCCAGCAGCGCCTGGCCACCATGACACAAAGTCCCGAGTTTGCCGCCCTGATGCAGAACCCGCAGGTACAGGCCATACTGGCACAGAACCCACAGCTCGTGCAGATGATGGCCAACCCACAGCTCGCGGGGCAGCTGGCACAGCCCTTGCTGGCACAGGCCACGGCAGCCTTCGACGGCATGCTCACCAGCATGGCAGCGACGCTCGACGGTGCCGGGCAGAGCATCGTCGATGCCTTCCGCACCGACACACGCAACGCTACGGCCTTCAGCGTCATGCTCACGCAGCCCCTGTACATGGGCGGCAAGATACGCGCCTACGACCGCATCACGCGGCTGGCCGAGGAGGCCGCCGGCGTGCAGCACACCATGGAGGAGCAGGACCTGCTCGTCAGCGTCGATGAGGCCTACTGGCGCATCATCAACCTCCAGAGCAAGAAGAAACTGGCCGAGAGCTTCCTGGCCACCGTGCGCAAGCTCGACGCCGACGTGCAGCGCATCATCGACGAGGGCCTGGCCACCAAGGCCGACGGCCTCAGCGTGAAGGTGAAGGTCAACGAGGCCGAGGTGGCCGTCATTCAGGTGGACAACGGCCTGGCGCTGTCGCGCATGGCGCTGGCACAGCTTTGTGGCCTCCCGCTGGCCAACGACTTTGAGGTGGAGGAACCCGCCACGGCGCTCGCCACCACGGGCTGCGGCGATGCCAACGTGGTCATCGCCATGGAAAACCGCCCGGAGATACAGGCACTGGACATCGCCGCGCGCGTCAAGCGCGAGCAGGTGAAGGTGGCCCGCGCCGAGTATATGCCCAACCTCGTGCTCACCGCTGGCTACCTCCTCTCCAACCCCAGCGTGTACAACAGCTTCGAGACGAAGTTCAAGGGCATCTGGAATGCCGGGGTGGTGCTCAAGGTGCCCGTCGTCACCTGGGGCGACCGCATCTACAAGGTGCGCCAGGCCAAGGCCGAGGCCGCCATCGCCGAGACACGCGTCGAGGAGGTGCGCGAGAAAGTGAGCCTCCAGGTACACCAAAACCAGCAGAAGCTGCAGGAGGCGCAGCAGCGCCTGGCCACGGCACAGCGCAGCCAGGAGCAGGCCGACGAGAACCTGCGCATGGCCAACCTGGGGCTGGCTGAGGGCGTCATCCCCGTCAGCAACGTGCTGCAGGCACAGACGGCATGGCTCTCGGCCCACTCCACCCTCGTGGAGGCCGAGATCGACGTGCGCCTGGCTGACCTCTACCTGCAGCGCTCGCTGGGCACCCTCAGATAACGCCACCAACAACATTCACCCCTCACATCAAACATTAACCCAACAGGCACTGCCGCAGAAGCAGCGTCAACAAGAATATGGCAAAACGTACTAAACTCAACAACCTACTCATCATCGCCATCGTGCTCGTGGCGGTGATGGCACTCGTGATCTTAGTGGGCATATTCCTGCCCAAACAGAAGGAAGTCCTGCAAGGACAGGCAGAGACGACGGCCTACCGTGTCAGCAGCAAGGTGCCCAGCCGCGTCAAGGAGCTGCGCGTCAAGAGCGGCGACAGCGTGAAGGCCGGCGACACTCTCGTCATCATGGACTCGCCCGAGGTGGAGGCCAAGATGATGCAGGCCGAAGCCGCCGAGGCCGCCGCCATGGCCATAGAGCAGAAAGCACGCAACGGCGCACGCCGCCAGGAGATACAGGGCGCCTACGAGCTCTGGCAGAAGGCTCTGGCAGGGCTTGACGTGGCGGAGAAGACATTCGCACGCGTGGAGCGCCTCGCCGCCGAGGGCGTGGTGCCCGCACAGAAGCGCGACGAGGCCGAGGCGCAGCTCAAGGCCATGCGTGCCACAGAGGCTGCCGCCCGCAGCCAGTATGAGATGGCCAAGGAGGGCGCACGCCGCGAGGACAAGGCCGCCGCAGCCGCACAGGTGGCACGCGCCCGCGGCGCCGTCACCGAGGTGCAGGGCTACCGCCGCGAGACGGTGCTCACCGCCACTGCCGACGGCGTGGTGACGGAGGTGTTCCCCTGCGTGGGCGAACTCGTGGGGCAGGGAGCACCCATCATGAACATCGCGCGCACCGACGACGTGCGCTTCATCTTCAACGTGCGCGAGGACTACCTGCCCGGACTCACCGTGGGCACAGAAATCACGCTCTACGCACCCGCCGTAGATCGCGAGCTACACGCCAAGGTCACCTCCATGAACGTCATGGGCAGCTATGCCACATGGAAGGCCACCAAAGCCCTCGACCAGTATGACCTCAAGACCTTCGAGGTAACAGCACGCCCAGCCAGCCAGGCCGACACCAAGGACATCCTCGCGGGCATGACAGTAATCATCAAGTAGGCGGCGATGCTCAGGGCATTAACGAATATATGGCACATCACGCGGCGCGAGCTGCGCGGCTTCGGCAAGAGACCCATACTGCTTGTCATCATGGTGGTGGCGCCGCTGGGGTTCCTGTGGATGTTCACCAGCCTCATGCAGGCGGGACTGCCCACGAAGCTCCCGGCCGCCCTCGTCGATGAGGACAACACCCACGTCACGCGCCAGCTCACACGCATACTCGCCACCATGGAGGAGACGGACTTCGTGCTGCGCACACCGAGCTTCACCGAGGCACGTCAGGCCATGCAGCGCGGCGAGGTGTATGCCATCTTCCGCATACCAAAGGGCACCACCGAGGCGGCGCTCACCCAGCGGCAGCCCGTCATCTCCTTCTACACCAACGACACCTACTACGTTGCCGCCTCGCTGCTGATGAAGGACATGCGCAAGCTGAGCGAGATGGCCGGACTGGCCATAACACGCGCCACCATGCGTGCCCGAGGCGCCACCGACGACCAGATCATGGGCACACTGCAGCCCATCGTTGTCGAGGCACACCCTCTTGGCAACCCCCACCTCAACTACTCCGTGGTGCTCTCGAACCTCATCGTGCCAGGACTGCTCATGCTCGTCATCATGCTCACCACGAGCTATGCACTGGGCATGGAGTGGAAGCGAGGGCGCCAGCTCAAGCTCTACACCATGGCCGGGAGGAAAACACTCGTGGCCGTCGTGGGCAAGCTGTTGCCGCAGACCGTGCTCTACACCATCATCTTCTGGCTCATTGACCTCGTGTTCTACAGCTACCTGCAGTTCCCATGCCACTGCGGCGTTTCGCGCATGATGCTCTGGGGCTTCATGGCCGTGCTCGCCTCACAGGGCTTTGGCCTGCTGCTCTACGAGGCTTTCCCGGGGCAGATGCGCATGGCCATGTCGGCATGTTCGCTGCTCGGCGTGATGCAGTTCTCGCTGGCGGGCTTCTCATTCCCCGTGTCGGCCATGGATGAACCCTTCCAGTGGTTGAGCAACATCTTCCCGCTACACCACTACTTCCTCATTTATGTCAACCAGGCGCTCAACGGCTACGATGTCAGTTACATCTGGTCCAGCGTCGTGGCCCTTGTGGCCTTCTTCGTGGCACCGCTGGTGTTCATGTTCCGCCTCAAGGATGCCTTCCTAAACAAGGAGTACGAACCATGACACGTCCCAAGTTCCCTATACTGCACGTCTGGATGGACGAGCTCTCAGAACTCGTCAAGGACGAGGGTATCCTCATCTTCGTCATACTCTTGCCGCTGGCCTATCCGCTGCTCTATGCCATGATCTACAACACCGAGACACAACGCGAGCTGCCCATGTGTGTCGTCGATGAGAGCATGAGCCAGCGCAGCCGCGAATTTGTGCGCCGCGTCGATGCCACACAGGAGGTGCGCATCGCCGCCCATGCCACCGACATGTCACAGGCGCAGGAACTCATGCGCCGCCGCGATGTCAGTGCCATACTGCGCATACCGGCCGAGTTCGACAGCGACATCTGGAACGGCCGGCAGACGGTGGTGGGGCTGTACAGCGACCTCACCTCGATGCTCTACTACAAAGTGGCATACCTCGGCGTCATCAACGTGGCACAGGAGACCAACCGCAACATCAAGGTGCGCGAGCGCATGACACCGGCCTCCACCGCGCGCGAGGACGACGTGGCGCGCTGGCCCATACGCTTCGAGGAGGTGAAACTCTATAACCCGCAGGGAGGCTTCGCCGCCTTCCTCATACCGCCGGTGCTCATGCTCATCCTCCAGCAGGCGCTGTGCCTCGGGGTGGGCATGTCCATGGGCCGCGCACGCGAGCGTTTCCGCGGCCTCGTCATCCCGCCCACGCGCCACTACAAGAACACCCTCGCCATAGTGCTCGGCAAGGGCTTGGTGCATTTCCTCATCTTCATGCTCATGGCGCTGTACATGAGCGTCTGCGTCACACGCTGGTTCTCGCTGCCGCAGCTGGCCCACTTCGCCACGCTCGTAGGCTTCTTCGTGCCATATCTCCTGGCCTGCACCTACATGGCCATCTTCTGGAGCAGCTTCATCTACCGCCGCGAGGACTGCATTCTGCTCTTCGTGTTCATGTCCATACCGCTGCTCTTCCTCTCGGGCGTGAGCTGGCCGGGGGCTTCGATACCACCGCTGTGGAAAGCCGTCGGCGCCGCGTTCCCCTCCACATGGGGCGCCAACGCCTACGTGCGCATCAGCGGCATGGGCGCCACGCTGGGCGATGTCCACTCCGAGCTGTTGGCGCTGTGGGTGCTGGCGGGGGTATATTTCCTTCTCTCATGCCTCACGTACATGCACGAGATACGCAAGTCCGTGGGGCGCAGCGTTCTCAGCTGACACTCCCCACCATCACACACGACAAAACGCCCATGCAGACCACCACCGACATCTTCGCGCAGCTCATCAGCCAGCGCACCAACATCGCCACACGCCAGGTGCAGGCCACACTCGACCTGCTGGCCGACGGAGCCACCATACCATTCATCGCACGCTACCGCAAGGAGCGCACCGGTGCCCTCGACGAGGTGCAGATTGCCGACATCGCAGCCTTGGGCGAACGCCTTGCCGAGATGGCCCATCGCAAGGACACCATCAGGAAAACCATCACCGAGCAGGGGCTGCTGACGCCCGAGCTCGAAGCGCGCATCAACGCTTGCTGGGACGCCGCCGAACTCGAGGACATATACCTCCCCTACCGCCCACGGCGGCGCACCAGGGCACAGGTGGCGCGCGAGCGAGGCCTCGAACCCCTGGCCACGCTCTTGCTCCTGCAGCGCGAACCCAATCCACACGCTGCCGCAGCGCACTACGTGGGTCCCGACGTGGCCGACGCCGACGCCGCCATACGCGGCGCACAGGACATCATCGCCGAACAGGTGGCCGAGGACGAACGCTCGCGGCAGAGCGTGCGCAGACAGTACCGCCGCACGGCCGTCATCACCTCCAAGCTCATACGCCGAAAGGCCAAGGACGAGACCGAGGCTGCCGACTTCGAACAGCGTGCCGCCAAATACGCCTCCTACCACGACTGGAGCGAGCCACTGCGCCGATGCAGCAGCCACCGCCTGCTCGCCATGCGCCGCGGCGAGGCCGAGGGCGTGCTGCGCGTGGCCATCACCATCGACGACGACGAGGCCACAGCCAAGCTCCGACAGCAGTGGGTACGCGGCAAAGGCGAGGCATCGGCACTCGTGGCCGACGCCGTGGCCGACGCCTACCGACGCCTTCTGCAACCGTCCATGGAAAACGAGTTTGCCGCTGCCGCCAAGACCGAAGCCGACGACGAGGCCATACGCGTCTTTGCCGACAACCTGCGACAGCTGCTACTCGCCGCACCTCTCGGCCAGCACCGCGTCATGGGCATCGACCCGGGATTCCGCACGGGCTGCAAGGTGGTGTGCCTCGACGCGCAGGGCAGCCTCCTGCACCACGAGGCCATCTTCCCACACCCACCCGCCGCGCGACGCGCCGACGCCATGGAGCGCCTGGCAGACATGCTGCGCAGCCATGCCATAGAGGCCATTGCCATCGGCAACGGCACAGCATCGCGCGAGACACGCGACTTCGTGGAATTCACCCTCAAGCACATGGACTTACCCACTGCGCCGCAGGTGTTCGTCGTCTCCGAGGACGGCGCATCGGTATATTCCGCATCTAAGGCCGCACGCGACGAATTCCCCACAGAGGATGTCACCGTGCGTGGAGCCGTGAGCATCGGACGACGCCTCATGGACCCGCTGGCTGAACTCGTGAAAATCGACCCCAAGAGCATCGGCGTGGGACAGTATCAGCACGATGTCGATCAGACGAAGCTCAAGCGCGCACTGGATCAAACGGTGGAGAGTTGCGTAAACCTTGTCGGCGTCGATGTCAACACCGCGTCCCAACATCTGCTCACATACGTCAGCGGACTCGGTCCAGCACTGGCAAAAAACATCGTCGAGTACCGCCGCGACAACGGACCATTCGCCTCACGCCAGCAACTGAAGAAAGTGCCACGGCTCGGACCGGCAGCTTTCGAGCAGGCAGCAGGCTTCCTGCGCATCAACGCCGGCACCAACCCTCTCGACGCCAGCGCCGTACACCCCGAGCGCTACGCACTCGTGGAACAGATGGCCAAGGACCAAGGCTGCAGCGTGAGCCAGCTCATGGCCGACGCCTCACGCCGCCGCGCTGTAGATCTCAGCCACTACGTAGGCGGCGAGGTGGGCTTGCCCACACTCAACGACATCATGCATGAACTCGAGAAGCCCGGGCGAGACCCGCGAGCACAGGCCGAGACATTCCAATTCGACCCCACTGTGAGCAGCATCGACGACCTGCGACCTGGCATGGTGCTCCCGGGCATCGTCACGAACATCACCAACTTCGGCTGCTTCGTCGATGTGGGGGTGCATCAGGATGGCCTCGTACACATCTCACAGCTGGCTGCACGCTACGTGAAGCACCCCTCAGACATCGTCCACCTCCACCAGCATGTGCGCGTACTCGTCACCGAGGTCGATGTGCGGCGCAAACGCATCAGCCTATCCATGAGGGACGCCTGACCACAAAGACCAACGTCGCTACCCGCACCACGTAGCAGCTACGTGCACACGAAACGAAATTAGCGGCCGGTAGCGCCGCTCCTAAACCATTTTACATAACATCCCAATGAAAAGAATTCTCCTATCCATGGCCATCGCCATAGCATCGCTGACCGCAAGCGCACAGAGCGTAATCGGAAAATGGGTCACCGAAGAGGGCGACGCCAATGTCGAAATCTACGAGAACCAAGGCACCGTCTGCGGAAAAGTCGTCTGGCTCAAAGCAGGACCCGACACCCGCGACACAAAGAACCCTGACACCAACCTACGACAGCGGAAGCTCATGGGCGTGAACCTGCTCACAGGCCTCGTTAAGAAAGGCGACAAGTACGAGGACGGAAAGGTCTATGACCCACACTCCGGCAAAAGCTACAAATGCGCCATCTGGCTCGACGGCAAAGACCTCAAAGTGAGAGGCTACCTCGGCCCATTCAGAAAAACACAGACGTGGAAGCGCAAGCAATAGACATTCAGCGCCACGCCATCTGGTAAGTTGAAAAACAGCCCAAACAAGCCTCACACAAAACCTTTAGTATGTTCGCTCGGCGAAGAAGGAACACCTTGGTTCTTTCTTCGCCCTTTGTTTGTGGGCTACACACCAAACAGAGGTAAGCCGCCCCCGACAGGGTTCAACTTGCGGAAGTTGAATATATAGGTAAGTAAGTGAGCAATATAAATTTACACAATCAATAGTAACAACACTGGAAGTGTCAACGCTCTGGTCGCTCGACCCCTTTGGTCGCTTGACACTTCAAGAACAAATTCTGATTGGATTCTCAAACAAGGAGAAGATAGCAAATTGACTTTTCCGGCATCATGCGAGAATAAGACTGGGGAGGATTACAAAGACAAGCGACGCGGGGAGGCGGATGCATCGACGCGGGGAGGCGAGTGCATCGACGCGGGGAGGCGGATGCATCGACGCGGGGAGGCGAGTGCATCGACGCGGGGAGGCGAGTGCAACGACGCGGGGAGGCGAATGCATCGACGCGGGGAGGCGAGTGCATCGACGCGGCATGTTCGGGATCTCGCCGCGGCAAGTTTGCAAACTCGCCGCGGCGAGTTTACAGACTTGGCGGGGCGAGGTGAGGGTATCGGCGGGGCGAGGTGAGGGTATCGGCGGGAAGCTAAGTGATTATCTGCGGGGTAAGTAAGGTGATTGCGCTGCGCCGCCAAGTGGCACGGCGTGGATGGATGGTATTATCACGTTGATGCTGGAGGTTGCTGGTGGGAGTTGGTGGGAGGTAGCGGATCACGGCACGTGGCCGCTGGGGAAGAAGCAGCGGAGGGAAAGCGGGAAGGCAGCGGAGGGGAAAACGGGAAAGCAGCGGAGGGAAAGCGGGAAAGCAGCGGATGGGAAGCGGGAAGGCAGCGGATGGGAAGCGGGGAAAGGGCGGAGGGGAAACGGGAAAGCAGCGGATGGGAAGCGGGGAGGCAACGGAGGGGCAACGGGGAGGCAGCGGAGGCAGAGAATAACAAAATAATGAAAATGTATTTGAAAAATATTGTTTTACATACACAAAATGCTAATAATTCACAGAGTAACAAAAAGATAGCCTGTGTATGTAAAAGTGTGAAAGGTGGGGTAAAAGTACATAAACTGCAACAAAAAATGCATCACAACGTCATTTTTCTGTGCAAAAATTTGGTAGGAAAGCATAAAAAGCATACATTTGCAGCGGAAAAACATGAAAACCGACGCACAAAGCAGCCGCACAGGCTGCCAAATACCTTAAAACCGACGAACAAAGCAGCCACACAGGCTGCCAAATACCTTAAAACCGACGCACAAAGCAGTCGCACAGGCTGCCAAATACCACGAAAACCGACGCACAAAGCAGCCATGCAGGCTGCCAAATACCTTAAAACCGACACACAGGGCAGCCACACAGGCTGCCAAATACCATAAACCAACACACAGGGCAGCCATGCAGGCTGCCAAAGACCTTAACCGACGCACAGGACAGCCGTGCAGGCTGCCACAGACCTTAATCAAGGAAAAGTATTAGGAAAATAATATCAGTTTTAAAAGTGAAGCATTGCACTATTTTAAGCAAAGGAAAACGGAGTAGAAAAGAACGCGCAGCAGTGAGAGAGCTGCAGGACGTGGCAAACGCCCTGCGGCTCTCCGTGGAACGCGGCGCCATGGTGGAGGTCCTCCGCAAGGACCTCGCCACCATGGCTCCCGACGAACACTGGAAACTCATCGACGAGCTGCCGCGGGTGTGTCCCGGCATGGCCTTGCGGCGTCACCGCAACGGCAGCGAGACGGCCACCTACACGGGCATCGCCCTTCTGGAAGTCAACAACTTAGGCACCGCTGCGGAGATTAACCGCGTGAAGAAGGCCGCCGAGGTGTTGCCCATGACGCTGCTCGCCGCAAAGGGCGCGAGCGGCCACAGCGTGAAGATCCTGGTGCACGGCGTGCGCCCCGACGGCACGTTGCCCGAGACGGCCGAGGGTGCCGACGCCTTCCACCGCCAGCTCTACAACGTGGCCTGCCGCACATATGCCGCCATCATCGGGCGCGAGATGGCCAAGGTGGACGCCAGCCCGCGCGACACTTTCCGCTGGACGTTCGACACGGCGCTGTTCTACAACGACGCGGCGGCGCCCTTCCGCATCGACATCGCCGCGGACACGGCGCAGCCCGAGGCTACGGCGGCAGCCGCCTACGGCCCCGACGCGGCGTCGCCGGAGAACTATGCGCTGTGGCAGCGTCGCTTCACCCAGGCCACCGCCAAGGCGTGGGACCGCCTGTACCCCGACGGTCACGACCGCTCGCAGGCCATCGACGCCGAGACACTGTTGAGCCTCACCGCCGACGAGGCCTTCGCGCTGCAGATGCCCGTGGAGGAGACCGTGCACCGCGCGCGCCACCACCACCAGTGGTACCAGATGCCGGCGCAGCAGGTGAGGGCCATCGTGGAGGGAGCCTACGAGGAAAAATCCCGACAAGAGACACCTGCCGCACGCTCCACGATGCAGGACCTGACCATACGTCTGCAGACATGGATGCAGGGCCGCTACGACCTGCGCTACAACGAGCTGGCCAACGGCGTGGAGTGGCGCGCCAACACCTCCTACGGCCACCGTTTCATGCCCCTCGACTCGCGCGTGGTCAACACCATGATTCAGGAGGCCAACGAGAGCGGTCTGGAGATCTTCGACCGCGACATGAAGCGCTATCTCGGGTCCACGCGCATCCGCGACTTCAACGAGGCCCACGCCTACCTGCGCACAGTGGAGAACGAATGGGATGGCAAAACAGACTATATCAAGCAGTTGGCCGAGCGCGTGCCCACAACCGACACCCGTTGGCCCGAGCGCTTCCACACGTGGTTCCTGGCCCTCGTGGCGCAGTGGATGGGCATGGACCGCAGCCACGGCAACAGCGTGGTGCCGCTGCTCGTGGGTGCCCAGGGGTGCGGCAAGAGCACCTTCGGGCAGCTGTTGCTGCCCCCCGAGCTGCGCGATGTGGGCTACAAGGAGCTTGTGGATTTCAGCAGCAAGCAGGAGGCCGAGCGCATGCTCACCAACAGCCTCCTCATCAACCTCGACGAGTTCAACCAGATTTCTGAAAAGACACAACAAGGGTTTCTCAAAAACCTCATACAGAAAACCAGCGTCAAGGGCCGTAGGCCGTACAGCTCCACCATCGTCAACCTGCCGCGCTACGCCTCGTTCATCGCCACGACAAACCTCGGCGGCACGCTGGCCGACCCCAGCGGCTCGCGACGCTTCATCGTGGTGGAGATAGCCGACGGGAAGCACATAGACACCACCACGCCGATACCCTACGGCGCCATCTACGCCCAGGCCCAGGCCGAGCTGCGCTCCGGGCGCCGCTACTGGTTCACGGCCGACGAGGTGCTGGAACTCGAGCGCAGCAATATGCGCAGCGAGGCGCAGCGTCCTGTCGTGCAGCACTTTACAGAATGTTTCCAGCCAGCCGCCGACGGTGACGCCGATGCCCGCCGCATGCGCGTGGGCGAGCTGTTGGCCGAGATGCGGCGGCGCACCGGCTACAAGGCCGAGGGCAACGCCGAGGTGTTCCTGGGGCGCTGGCTGCGCAGCGAGGCGCGTGCCGGGCGCCTGCGTTTCACCCGCTCGGGCGGCGTGGTGCGCTACGTGGTACGCGACGTGACGTGACGTACAAATGCTTAAAACCACCAAGCTTTGCGGGGGCTTTCCGCAACGAATTACACGAATCATCATATGAGTCCACTTGAAAAAGTCCTCCCTGCTCTGTCACCCCTTCGGGGTTCAGCCGTAACTATCTGATTCCCAAGAAGGGGTTACACCCCTCCCTGTGTTCTTTTCGTCCCTTCTCTAAGTGTAGAGCGTCCCTGCAGGCCGAGCGCGGGACTTTTTCAAGTGGACTCATCACATCCTTTGGCGCAAAAACGGCAGGAAGGTGGAAGCGGCAGACAATTCGTGGCTTTCGCGAAATTCGCGGTTCAATCAATATGCGTCGATTTGCTTAAATAATGTAAATTAGTGTGTGTGTTCGGGATAAAATAACTATCTTTGCGCCCGATTACGTATCACACACCACAAAACCCTATGGAATTCACAGCCCAACAGATAGCCCAGTACGTGGGCGGCACGGTGGAAGGCAACGCCCAGGCCACCATCAGCACCTTCGCCAAAATCGAGGAGGGGACGCCCGGCGCGCTCTCTTTCTTCTTCGACCCGAAGTATGAGCCATACGTCTATTCCACCGAGGCCACGGTGCTGCTTGTGCCCGACACGTTCCAGCCCGCCCAGCCCGTGAAGCCTACGCTCGTGCGTGTGGCATCGCCCCGCGAGGCCCTTAGCCGTCTGCTGCAGCTCTACGCCAGCATGCAGCCCAAGCGCACAGGCATCGACCCGCTGGCCTACGTCGCACCTACGGCCACAATCGGCAAGGACGTGTATCTCGCACCCTTTGCCGCTGTGGGCGATGGAGCCGTCATCGGCGACGGCACGCAGCTGCACCCCCACGCCACCGTGGGTGCCAATGCCCGCGTGGGCGCCGACTGCACGCTCTATGCCAACACCACCGTCTATCACGACTGCATCGTGGGCAACCGCTGCGTGCTCCATGCCGGCAGCGTGGTGGGTGCCGACGGCTTCGGCTTCACGCCCGTGGGCGACCATCTGGAGAAGATACCCCAGATCGGCATCGCCGAGCTGGAGGACGACGTGGAGCTCGGCGCCAACTCCTGCGTCGATCGCGCCACCATGGGCCGCACCATCGTGCGCCGCGGCTCGAAGATCGACAACCTCGTTCAGGTGGCCCACAACGTGGACCTCGGCGCCAACACCATCCTTTGCGCCCAGGTGGGCATAGCCGGCTCCACCAAGGTCGGCGAGTGGTGTCTCTTCGCCGGGCAGGTCGGCGTGCCCAACGGCCTCACCATAGCCGACCACGTCACCCTCGGCGCCAAGACGGGCGTCACCGGCAGCCTCCTCAAGCCCGGCGAGACATACATGGGCTACCCCCACCTCACGCCGCGCCAGTGGCGCCGCGGCCACGTCATCTTCCGCGAGCTGCCGGAGCTGGCCACTCAGGTGCGCCAGCTGCAGAAGCAGGTCGAGGCGCTGCAGGCGCAGCTCGCCGACAAGGCGTGACCCCACACGCTGCCAGCCAACAACACACAACATAAGCAAACAGAAAACAGACTCATCGTGCTAAGACAGACAACCATCGGCGGAAGCTTCACACTCAACGGCAAGGGCCTGCACACGGGCCTCGCCCTCGAAGTCACCTTCCGCCCGGCGCCAGAGAACCACGGATACAAGATACAGCGCATGGACCTGCCGGGGAAACCTGTCATCGACGCCGTGGCAGAGAACGTAGTAGAGACCACGCGCGGCACCGTGCTGCAACAGGGTGAGGCCCGCTGCAGCACCGTGGAGCACGCCCTCGCCGCCCTCTTCGCCCTGAGCATCGACAACTGCCTCCTCGAGGTCAACGGGCCTGAGGTGCCCATCCTCGACGGCTCGGCAGAGCTCTACGTGGAGTGCATACGCCGCGTGGGCATCGTGGAGCAGGACGCCGCGCCGCGCTACCTCGACATAGCCCGCGCCATCACCGTGGCCGACGACACCACCGGCAGCCGGCTCACCATGGAACCCGCCGCCGAACTCGCCATCACCGCACACATCGCCTTCCCCTCGCGCGTGCTCGCCGACCAGACGGCCACGCTGGCCCGCCTGTCCGACTTCGAGGCGGAGATAGCCCACGCGCGCACCTTCTGCTTCGTGCGCGAGGTGGAGATGCTGCTCGCCGCAGGCCTCATCAAGGGCGGCGACCTCGACAACGCCATCGTCATCTACGAGAACGAGAAGAGCCAGGCCGACCTCGACCGCCTCGCCGACGCCATCGGCGCCCCCCACCACAACGCCCACGAGCTTGGCTACCTGCAGCCCAAGCCCCTCGTGTGGGACAACGAACCCGCACGCCACAAGCTTCTCGACATCATCGGCGACATGGCCCTCGTGGGGTGCCGCCTACGGGGCGCCATCACCGCGCAGCGCCCCGGCCACACCATCAATAATAAGTTCGCGCGCGCGTTGAGGAAAGAGCTGCAGCCCTGAGCATCCGGCAGCAAACGGTATTTGGTAAATGTAAAATGGTAAATGGTAATATGGTAAGCCCACTCGCATACATCCACCCCGAGGCACAGATTGGCGACAACGTCAGCATAGGCCCCTTCTGCTACATCGACAAGAACGTAGTCATCGGCGACAACAACGAGCTGATGAACAGCGTCACCATACTCTCGGGCGCACGCATCGGCACCGGCAACATCTTCTTCCCGGGAGCCGTCATCAGCGCCATACCCCAAGACCTCAAGTTCCGTGGCGAGGAGACCACCGTGGAGCTTGGCGACAACAACAAGATCCGCGAGAACGTCACCATCAACCGCGGCACGGCAGCCAAGGGGCGCACCGTCGTGGGCAGTGGCAACCTGCTCATGGAGGGTGTGCACATCGCCCACGACGACATCGTGGGCAACGGCTGCATCATCGGCAACTGCACCAAGCTCGCCGGGGAGGTCAACGTCGATGACAACGCCATACTCTCGGCCTGCGTGCTCGTGCACCAGTTCTGCCGCATAGGCTCCTACACCATGGTGGGAGGCGGCACGCGCACCTCGCAGAGCATCATGCCCTACAGCATCTGCGCCCGCGAGCCAGCCACATACTGCGGCCTCAACATCGTGGGACTGCGGCGGCGAGGTTTCGAGCGGGAGGTCATCAACACCATCCACGAGGCATACCGCATCATCTTCCAGGGCGGCCTCACGCTGGCCGACGCCGTGGCCACCATACGCCGCGAGCTGCCGCCGACGCCCGAGATAAGCTACATCCTGCAGTTCATCGAGGACACCAAGCAGCGGGGATTCATCAGATAATGCTATACACCATCACAGCTGCCTCACCCGAAGTCGAGGACTTCGTGGCAGAACTACAGATTGAGTCGCACGCCACCTTCGAGGACCTCCACCGCCTCATACGCTCCACATGCGGATGGGCCGGGGGCAAGCCATCGACGTTCTACATCTGCGACCACCGCTGGCGCCGCGAGCGCGCCATACCCGAGAAGAGCCGCGAGGACGACGTCATGGCCGACGTGGAGCTGGGCGACCTGCTCGACGACGAGGGCCAGCGCATGCAGTACGTCTTCGACCCGCAGGAGCGCCGCGGCCTGCTCCTCGAAGTCACCGCCATAGCCTACGGCCGCCACATCGACGCACCCACATGCCGACGGCGCCACGGCCAGGCACCGCCGCTCACCACCGCCGACGCCGACACCCCCAACACCTCCAACACCTCCGACACCTCCGACCTGCTGGCACAGCTCACCGCCGCCGCGCTGGCCATCGACGACAGCGACTCCCACGACACCATCTGCGACGACAGCGACTTCGACCCCGAGGAGCTCGACCCGGAGGGCTTCGACATCACCGAGTTCTGATGAAAACGCTCCTCGTCATCCTCGGCCCGACGGCAGTGGGCAAGACCGCGCTCGCCATGGACATGGCCCAGCGCTACGCCTCGCCCATCATCAACGCCGACAGCCGCCAGCTCTACGCCGGGATGGAGATAGGCACCGCGGCGCCAACGCCCGAGCAGCGCGCACGCGTGCGCCACTACTTCGTGGGCACCCTGCCCCTCGACGCCTACTACAGCGCCGCGCGCTACGAGGCCGACGTCATGGCGCTCACCGCAGACCTGTTCCGCACCCACGACACCCTCGTCCTCGCCGGAGGCTCCATGCTGTACATCGACGTCGTGTGCCGCGGCATCGACGACATACCCACCATCACCGACGAGACACGCACCATCATGCGCCAGCGCCTCCACGCCGAGGGCCTCGACACCCTCAAGGCCGAGCTGCGCCTCCTCGACCCCGCCTACTACGCCCGCGCCGACCTGCACAACACACAGCGCATCGTCCACGCCCTCGAGGTGTGCTACCAGACGGGGCTCCCCTTCAGCCACTTCCACACCGGGCAATCCAAGGCGCGCCCCTTCCGCATCGTCAAGATAGGTCTCGACAGGCCTCGCCCCGAGCTTTTCCAGCGCATCGGCGACCGCGTCGATGACATGCTGCGCCAGGGCCTCCTCGACGAAGCCCGCGCCCTGCTCCCCCAGCGCCACCTCAACGCCCTCAACACCGTGGGCTACAAGGAGATGTTTGCCGTGCTCGACGGCACCTGGACGCTGCCCTTCGCCGCCGAGCGCATGAAGAAGAACACACGCGTCTATGCCAAGAAGCAGCTCACATGGTTCCACCGCGACACCGACATCACGTGGTTCCACCCCGACGACACCGCTGCCATCCAAGCCTACATCGACAAGCACATCCCAACATAACGCCTACCCCCCTCCCCCCCCCTCCACCTAAGCCCCCAGCCCA
>JAFSVI010000111.1 GCA_017445145.1 Bacteroidaceae bacterium
CGACTCGAAGGTGCATGTCAACTGGGGTTGGGACGGCGACTACGACGGCTACTATGTCCTCTCCTCGCTCAATCCCGCCTCCTACCGCTTCACCACCCACCAGACCATGGTGGCTCAGTTCTGCCCCGATGTGGCCGGGACCCACGAGGATGTGGCCTATGCCGACCACTTCACCGTCAGCGGCGACGACATCTTGCCCGACGAGCCGGAGCCGACACCCGATGCAGGAGGCATAGTATGGCAGGAGGGATTCGAGAGCGGCAACTTGCCCTCCACCATCGTCGAGAACAGCATACAGGGTTCGGGCGAATGGGAGGTGGTGCAAGTGCTGTTCTCGCAGTCCAACGCAATGCCCGAGGCTGCCACCGGCCACGGATATGCCTTGTTGCGCAACCGGGGGATTGGTCTCTCCGGGCGTCGTGTGGTGAACCGCCTTGTCACCGACGACATAGCCATGCCCACTGGCCAGCGCAACAGTGTGGCGGTGCAAGTGCGCAGGCATTCAACAAGCCCCAACAGCGACGACGCACTGTCCCTCTATTTCTACACGTCCGATGGCGGCTGGCGCTTTTCCGCAGGGTTCCCCCGCGCTTTTCCGCAGGGTTCCCCCGCGCTTTTCCGCAGGGTTCCCGGGTCCTTGTGACCTGAACCACGCTGCAAAGGTACGCCTTTTTTGGCGCCCCCGGCGTGAGAAAACGCCTGAATGGCGACGAGGCTTTCCCTAAACCTGCGGGGATTACCCTAACGCAGCCTTGAAATAATGTCGGTTTTTGCTTGCAGATTGTGGATTTAGTTGTACCTTTGCCCCCGCATTCGCTGTGCGGCTGTGCCGCTTCGCGCGTGCGTACATATTTACTATAAGGCGTTTACTTGGCGTCTTGTTCCTTGGCCCGACCGAAGTCTCGCAAACTCGTTTTCAGCCCAAGACAAGGCAGCGGTAGATGTCCTCTTGAGGTATGTGCAGGACGCAGGCCGCGTCTTGCGCGCTCATCGTACCATTCCGGTACGCGGCGCGCCGAGCCTGCAGGTCACTGGCATATATTCTTGCGTGGGCTCTGCGTTGCATCGTTCTGGCTGAATGGGCAATGCGAGACGCCTGGTCGGCAGGACGGGCAACACGTACAGCGACCCACGCTTTGTTTATCCACCTGCCACACATGAAAATCATCATTGAGTCTCGCGACGAGCTGCGCGTCATCGACCTGGCCGACGTGCTCTACCTACATGCCAGCCACAACTACACCGACTTCCACTTTGCCGACGGGCGCCAGAAGAGCGTCCTGCTCAACCTCTCTGCCCTCGAGGAACAGATAGCCGCAGCAGCCGAGGCCGCACAGCGCCGCAACCCCTTCCTGCGAGTGGGGCGCAGCCTCCTGGTGAACACCGACCTGGTGGAGCTGGTCTCCGTGAAGCTCAATAAGATTGCCTTCCGCACTGCGCCGCCCATCTATCTCGAGGCCACGCGACAGGTGCTCATGCGGCTCAAGGCGGCCATGTCGGCCGCCGGCGGTGAGGCATAGTGCCTTCAGGGCGGCGGGCGGGGCGGCGCGGAGGGCGGCGGGCAGGGCGGCGGGCAGGGCGGCGCGGAGGGCGGCGCGAGTACGCGCCTCACCCGACACTTCCGCCAAGCCCAGCCGCCGTGCCCGACACTTTTCCGCCAAGCCCGGCCACCGTGCCCGACACTTCCGCCAAGTCCGGCCGCCGTGCCCGACACTTTTCCGCCAAGCCCGGCCGCCGTGCCAGGCGCTTCCGCCAAGCCCGGCCACCGTGCCCGACACTTTTCCGCCAAGCCCGGCCACCGTGCCAGGCGCTTCCGCCAAGCCAGGCCGCCGTGCCAGGCGCTTCCGCCAAGCCCGGCCACCGTGCCAGGCGCTTTTCCGCCTGGTTCTCTGGGACCCTCCGGCGATGCCCCGCCGCATTGCGCAGCTCGCCCCGCCAAGCTTCGTTGCTTGGCGGGGCGAGCTGCGTGATGCGGCGGGGCTTGTTGTTGGAGTTGTGGCGTGGCAGGTGGCTGTTTGCGTTCGTACAGCAAAGCGCAGCCCTTCGGCCATAAAAGTCCACCCTCCGGCCATAACGCCTCTCGCGGCACACGCTGCTCTCGCTTTTTATTCCTACCTTTGCCGCGAGATAGCTGTATGCCGCAAGCTCCTAACCCCCTCGCTGCCACCTGGCGGCATGGGCATCAAATATAGTAACATCAAACAAACCAATTTATTAACTCTTAAACACAATTTCCACATGAACAAAGTTTTACGATCAGCCCTTGCGCTGGCTCTTGCATGTGTCGGTACGTTGGCCTGGGCCGACGGCAATATCGCCACATCGCGCCTCCAGAACGCGGGCTTCGATGACGAGACATCATGGACGACAGAGAATGTTGTGACAGCTGCTGAAGCTAACTCCCTCGATGTTGCCGGCTGGGTTGCCACAGGTGCCGCCTGGTCCTCGAGTGCGGCTTTCGGCTATGGCACAACGGGTCAGGTCAACGGCATCACGGTTCCTGCCACCGGTCCCGATGGCACAGCCACTGGCGGTGCCCTCGGTGTGTCCGTTGGGTGGGGTGGCAAGGTCACCTACGCTCAGGACATCACCCTCCCCGCCGGCACATACGTCATCTCCTACAAGGCCATCAACCTCCTGGCTGATGCCACACAGATGACGGCCCAGATCACTCTTGGCGACGAGGTGCACGATGTGGCCACCTCCTTCACCTACAACTCGTGGGAGGAGAATAGCGCCACGTTCACCCTCGACACTGATGTCGAGGATGCCCAGCTGAGTCTCTCCTTCGAGGCTGTCAGTGGCGGCAGTGGCTCAAATGCGAAGATTTTTGTCGATGGCCTCTCCATCGTGATAACCTCCATCCCGGCCCTTGATGAGGCCGTGGCGGAGTGGCGCGCTGCCAACCTGCGCATTCAGACCCTCGACGAGGAATACCCCGGCGAGGTGCTCACCGACGCTGTGCTGGCCAAGATCAACGAGGCCAACCTCCTGCTCAACGGTGTGAGCAAGTCGCTCGAGGACGGCACCTTCGACCTTGACCAGGCCGAGCAGGACATTGCCGCCGCACGCCAGCTCCTGGTTGACGCCAATGCCCTGGCCGACAACAACTACGCCGACGCCCGCTCGCTGCCCTCGGGCCAGTACTACCTCAAGACCACCTACGATGGCCGCGACTACTACTTCGGCCCCAGCAACTCATGGGGCACGCAGGCCAGCCTCATGGAGCACAGCGTGGTGTGGACCCTGGACAAGCTGGCTCCCTATACCTACACGCTGGAGTCCGTCGTCATCAACGGCGGCACAGACTACTACTTCAATGGCACATACTGCGACGGCTCTGCCACGAATGTTTACTTCACCGAGCAGGAGGACGGCACCTTCATCATGTCAACAGCCGAAGGAGCCAACTATGTAGTGGTGACCAGCGCCTCTGGTGCAGCCAATCTGCCCGTAGTTGCCAACAGCGGCACAGCCGAGGCCGACGCCCTGCGCTGGAGCATCGTGCCAACCGCCGTGGAGAACATCAAGGCCGGCGACAACGTCACCTATCTCATCAAGGACGCTGACTTCGGCCGCAACAACCGCTACCTGTCGGCTTGGAATGTCAGCGAGGATTGCACAAACCGGAATCTCTCTGGCGGCAAGAATGAAAACCTTTGTGCCGAGTCCTACCACTCGACCTTCACCATCTCGCAGACCATCGACGGCGTGCCCGACGGCTACTACACGCTCACCGCTCAGGGCTTCTATCGCCAGGACGGTTCGGACAATGAGCACCTGCCGGTGTTCTTCCTGGGCGACAACGAGATTGCCGTACCGCTGAAGACAAGCTCAGAGAATAGCATGAACGATGCTTCGACGGCGTTTGCCAATGGCCTCTACGCCGTTGCCCTGCCCGTGCGCGTCGAGGGCGGGCAGATCACGCTCGGCATCAAGCTCGTGGAGAACAAGAGCCTCTGGGTCATCTGGGACAACTTCGGCCTGAAGTACATGGGCGACGACGACACAGAGTATGTGGCCTACAACAACGAGCTGCCGCACGACGAGCTCGTGGCAGCCCTGGATGCTGTGCGCACTGCCTTTGCCACCGCCCAGACCACCGTGGCCACCTACGACGAGTTCGTGCAGAATGCCGTCAAGGCCGCTGCCGACGAGCTGACCGTGCTGCTCCAGGACGAGAACGTCACCCACGAGGAGGAAGTGAAGGACGAGGCTGGCGAGGTCACCGGCACGGAAACCGTCACGGACCAGGTCGTGGTGAACCAAAAGATTGCCACGGCCTACGCCGAGAAGAAGTGCTCCGAGCAGAAGGAAGCCCTGCTGGCTGAGATAGCCGCCATCCAGGCCAAGGTCGATGCCTACGCCGAGACCGCCAAGAACCTCCAGGAAGGCAACGACAACAGCTACGCCCGCATGCGCACGGCCTACGAAGCCCTCGTGGCCCAGTGGCAGACGGCCTACGACAAGATCAACACCGAGTACAAGGAGTATATCGACGCTCAGGACGAGAAGTACAACGGCTACCTGCGCAGCCTCAGCAGCGCATACGTCAGCGTGGATGCCCTGGATGCCACCATCGAGGGCTACAAGACAGCCGGCTCGTGCGAGGCCAACGAGGCCGCCACGCTGGCCGGGGTCCAGAGCCTGAGCGAGAGCATCGCCGCCATCCTGGAGACCGCCCTGAACAGCTACAACAGCGACGTGGCCCAGGCCAATGCCGCTGCCTACAAGGCCGTCACGGACCTCTACGAGGAGAAGATTGCCCTGTACAAGGCCGGCATCGTCGATGTGAGCGAGCACTATGCCGCCGTACATCCCACGGAGGCCACCGCCGCCCAGGTCTCTCTGTTCGAGCTCTACGACTGGATCATGGAGCAGTACAACGGCGCCACCACCGAGTACACCACCATCGAGGCCGGCAACAAGACCAAGTTCGACGCACAGAACTTCCCCCTCGCCACGTTCGACAACACCACATATATCAACAATCTCAGGTCGATTAGCCCCGAGAACGTCGAGGCCATTATGCAACGCTTGGAGACTGACGCCGCCGCCGAGCACGAGACACAGCGCACTGCCTTCCAGACCACCTACGACGCCCTCGTGGCCCGCTGCGGCGAACTCGAGGCCCTCATCGCCGGTCGCAACCTGACGGCTGCCGACTACGCTGAGACCGTGGCCAAGCTCGAGGCCGACATCCAGGCCATCCAGCCCTATCTGTTCGCACCCGTCTATAACCCGCTGACGATGACCTTCACGCGTCGTGCAGCCAACAACGACCACATCACCGCCTGGAGCGTCTATGGCAGCAACGACGCCACTGCCGCCGATGACCAGTGGGTGGAGATAGCTGCCTTCGAGACTCCTTTCACCAACAACACCGAGACACTGAGCAACACCTTCGCCAACACGCCCAACTACTCGTACCTCCGCTTCTACATCGACGCAACGACTACGGGCAATGGCTTTGGCCACGCCAGCGCCTTCCAGCTCTTCAACGCCGCCGGCGACTCGCTCATCATCGATGCTGGTCAGCTCAGTTCGCCATACACTGACCCCAGCGAAGGAAGCCTCGCAGCTCTCATCGATGGCAACGCCAGCACCTTCTGGCACTCCAGCTGGCATAATGGCCCCGTGGCCAACCACACCCACTACCTGCAGGTAGCACTGCCCGAGGCCACCCACGCCCTGCCCCACAATGTCGCCGCCGAGGACTGCGACGTGATGAACGCCGCTGCCATCAAGGCACTGCTCGACGCCTTCCAGGCCGACATCGACGCCCTGGAGACCACCCTCGACGCCGACTACAGCACCAACCTGCTTGCCGACATCGAGACGAAGCTGCAGGCCGCCGAGGCCGCTGCCGCCGCCGCCCTGCTGCCCGAGTCGGACAACGCTGCCGCCCTGGCCGAGACCTTTGGCGAGCGCTATGCCGACCTCCTGGCCAAGACCGAGGCCATCCGCTCCGAGGCTGCTGCTGCCGACGCCGCCAAGACCCTCATCGCCGAGTACGATGCCTATGTGGCCCGCATCGGCGAGGTCACCGACGCTGCTGCCACCGAGCCCGATCCTGTCGTCATCGGCATGGAGAAGGGCGAAAAGGCATACGACGCCACCGTCAATGGTGCCGAGGCCATGAAGCTCGGCACTGGCAGTGCTGCCGGCACAATGACCCTCACCATTCCCGCCGGCGTCTCGACGTTCAGCTTCAACGCCGTGGCCTGGAACGGGGAGACCGACGTTGAGCTCACCGTGGGCGAGGGCGATGCCGCCCAGACCTTCACCATCCAGGGCAACGCCGCTGTGGCAGGCAGTGCCACGGACTACACCTTCGAGGAGACCGACGAGATGACCTACACCTACGAGTTCGCCGAGGCCACCACCGAGGAGGTCACGCTCACCGTCACCGCTCCCAAGCGCTTCGTCATCTGGGCCGTCACCACCGATGCCGTGGGTGCCGATCCCAGCGTCTATGCTCAGGTCAACGCCCTGGCCGCCGACGTGGCCAACGAGGACGTGAAGCTCACCCTCGACGCCGACATCGCAACCTTGAGCGCCAACCTCACTGCAGCCAAGAAGGCCATAGCCGCCCTGAAGCAGGACAAGACCACTCAGGTGAATGCCATCCAGCGTAAGATCAAGAACCTGACCAGCGACGTCAAGGCCGCCTACGAAGCCGCCACGCTCGTCGCACAGCAGGAGGCCCTCAACACCCGTGTCGAAGGCATACAGGCCGACATCGACGCCCTCATGTCCAACGTCTATTACGCCGACCTCACAGCACAGCTCGCTGCCCTGAAGACCACCCACAACCTCGTCTATGCCGAGGTGCAGCAGTTCGACGACACCACAGACTCCAGCATCGACGAGGCCAACGACCTCATCCAGAACCTCGAGGCCAACGTCATCGACCCGCTCGCTGCCGCCTGCACCAAGACCCAGTATGAGGCCGCCTGCGACGCGCTCAGCCATGTCAAGGACTACTACACCGACCACGCACAGTGGATTGTCGATGAGTACCCGCTCGGCGATGCCAACCTCAACCACGCTGTCACCGTGGCCGATGCCGTGGTGGCTGTGGGCGCCGCCCTGCAGGACGACCTCCAGCTCACACCGCGCCAGTGGTACACCACCGATGCCAACAAGAGCGAGACCATCACCGTGGCCGACGCCGTGGGCATCATTAACATCGCACTTGGCATGAGCGTTGATAACGACGCCGACGTCAAGGCTGCCGCCGTCTCCACCGACCGCCTCGTCATCGAGGGCAACAGCATCAGCCTCGATGCCACGGACGCCTACGTAGCCTTCCAGATGGACATCCGCATGCATGAGGGCGCACGCCTCGATGGCGTGAAGCTCATGGCCGAAGGCCTGACGCTCTACACCAACCGCCTCGCCGACGGCACCGTGCGCGTCATTGCCCTCTCCATGGACAACGCCGCCATGCTCGGCCGCGACGCACTGTTGCTCACCGTCAGCGCAACAGGCCACTTCGACATCACGGCAGCCGAGTTTGTTGACGCCAAGGGCATGGCCCGCAGCCTCAACCTCGATGGCGCAACGGCCATCGACGCCATCGCCACCGATGCCACAGCCACCGACATATACACCGTCGGCGGTGTGCGCGACTCCCGTCTGCGCCAGGGCGTGAACATCGTGCGCCAGGCCGACGGCTCCGTGCGCAAGGTGCTCGTGAAGTAATCCCCCACCAATACTTGTGGCTGCGAACCCCGCGTGCCATGCGCGCGACTTCTCACACATCCCTTCAGACACATCCCACCGGCGCGCATGAACGCGTGGGTTCGCAACCACCTCCCACAACCCGACTATCAAACCTTTCACCCATTAACACCCCTATCACAACATGAACAAGAACACTACCAAGCAATGGCTGTGCTTCATGGGCCTGGCGATGCTCGCCGGCGGCGACGCCATGGCGCAGCGCCTGAGCCTGAGCCCCATACAGATTGAGGCTGGAGGCACCGCCGACCTCGTCGTATCCATCGACGCCCAAGGCCAGAATGTGTATGGCATCCAGACACAGATCAAGCTGCCGGCAGGGCTCACCTTCGCCGGCAAGCCCAAGGCCGTGGCCGGATGCATGGTCGATGAGGACGGCGTCGATGCCAATGCCACCGTTCAGCTCAACGCCTCCAACGGCAAGCTCGGTGTGATCTCCCTCGAGGGCTACACCTTCAAGAGCCAGACACCCGTGGCAACCATAACCGTAGAAGCTGCCGCCGACTTCGTCAACGCCAAGGGGCAGCTCGTCGCCGTCACCACCACCGGCACATCATTCACCACCAGCGCCGCCGGCGAAGAGGCTGCCGCCGCAGCCGAGGCCGTTCCCGCAACCGTCGAGGCCGAGTACAACGCCTACGAGGCCGGCGACGTCATCAGCTTCACCGGAGCCAGCATAGGCACCGGCATACGCACCTACGCCAAGGACGTCAAGACTGGCGAGGTGAGTGGTATGCAGGCCGTGAGCACCTGGCATCTCATCGAGGGCGACGCCCGCGCCGCCGGCGTGTTCCCCGCCGCTTCCACCGCGTTCCTCGGCAGCGAGGACTATGTGGCTCCCGCCTCCACGACGGAGCTGCTGGGCATCGTGGCCGTGTGGACGGCCACGACGCAATACACCACCAACATCGTGCTGCCCGCCGGCGAGTACTGGCTACCCATCAACGTGTATAACGTTGGCGGGTGGGGCACGTTCCAGAAGAACCTCATCGGCTTCGTGGCCGACGACGGCACCGAGTACCTCGCACAGCGCACCTACTATCCCGTGGGCGTGGCACCGACGCAGGAACTCATCCACTTCAGCTCCGACAGCGAGATACGCGGACAGCTCACCCTGGGCTACGAGGCCGTGAACCAAGGTTCGGGCAACATGCCACACCTCTTCATCGAACCCATACAGATCCTCAGCGAGGACCCCACACCGGCACCCGCGCCCGACCCCGTGCCTGAGTTCACCGACGGCGGCGACTACTACCTGCGCAACCTGGGTTCCGGCCTCTACCTCGGCGCTGCCAACAACTGGGGCACGCAGGCTTCGCTCACCGTGCATCCCGAGCACGTCACACTCCACAAGCTCTCCGACGGCGTTTATACCATCGAGAGCCGCGTGAGCAACGGCGACGAGATGAAGTACTTCACAGGCACATACATGGATGGTGCTGCAACGCCCATCACCTTCGCCTTCCCTGACAACTATAGCACAGCATACTGCACCATGACCAACGGCGACGCCACCTACGGCAGCGACGGAGGGGCCATCGTCAGCGCTGCCGCCGAGGGCGACAATGCCCTCTGGGAGGTCATACCCGCCGCCGACATGCTCACGCGTATGAGCTGGTATGCCAACGAGGACCGCCCCATGGATGCCACCTTCCTCATCGGCGACGCCGGCTTCGGCCGCAACAACGTCGATGTGGCCAAGTGGACCGTCAGCGATGACTGCGTAAACAAGAACCTCGCTGGCGGCAACTACAACAACTTTGCCAACAGCTGCGCTGAGAGCTTCCACTCTCCATTCACCATCAGCCAGGTGCTGGCCGGTGCGCCCAACGGCGTCTATCGCCTCACGGCACAGGCCTTCTACCGCCAGGATGGCTCGGACAACGACCACCTGCCCGTGGTGTTCGCCAACGATGCCACAGCCACCTTCCCGCTCCTCACCACAGAAGAGAACAGCATGGACATGGCTGCTGAGACCTTCGCCGCTGGAGGCTACCCCGTCGATCCCATCTACTTCCAGGTCACCGACGGACAGCTCACCGTGGGTGTGCGTCTCGAGGGGAACAACATGCTGTGGTGCATCTGGGACAACTTCGAGCTGCAGTACTATGGCAACAGCACCACGCCCGAAAGCGCCGAGCTGGCCGACATATACAACACGCAGATTCAGCCCTTGCTCGCCGAGGCTCAACAGATCCTGGGCAGCACCGAGCTGGACGAGGTGAAGCAGCTCCTGGGCTGGGCCAAGGACTACGACGACCTCCTGCTGGAGCGCAGCAAGGACGCCTACAACAAGTTCATTGCCGATGCCACCGAGCAGATTGCCGCCGCCCGCCAGATAATCGAGAACGCCGAACCCGGACCCGAGCCCGGACCCTCTGAGATCACGCTCGAAGAGGCCTATGCCAACGCTCTGGCAACTGTCGCTAACAGCACATACCGCATCTTCACCACCGCGGCCGACGGCGCCAAGCTCTACCTCAACGCTCAGGGCTATCTCGTGGGCCAGGAGGAGGCTGCCGCCTTCAACATCGCAAGCGTGACGGCCGAGGGCACCCTCTATGAGACG
>JAFSVI010000011.1 GCA_017445145.1 Bacteroidaceae bacterium
ATCATGATTGACATCGGCGACGAGCAGAGCATCGAGGACGAACTCTCCACCTACAGTTCCCACCTTCTCAACATGAAGCAGATGATGCGCCGGGCCGACCCTGCCACGCTGTTGCTCATCGACGAGTTCGGCGGTGGCACAGAGCCTCAGATAGGCGGTGCCATAGCCGAGGCTGTGTTGCGGCGCTTTGTGCGCCAGGGAGCCTTCGGCATCATTACCACCCACTATCAGAACCTCAAGCTTTTTGCCGAGCAGACGGAGGGCGTGGTCAACGGAGCCATGCTCTACGACCGCGGCAAGATGACGGCGTTGTTCCAGCTTCAGGTGGGTCAGCCGGGGTCGTCGTTTGCCGTGGAGATAGCTCGCAAGATAGGCATCCCGGAGGATGTCATCGCCGATGCCACGGAGTTGGTAGGCCGCGACTACGTCGATGCCGACAAGTGGCTTCAGGACATCGTGCGCGACCGCCGCTACTGGGAGCAGAAGCGCCAGCAGATCCACGCTCGCGAGAAGCAGATGGAGCAGACCATAGAGCGCTATGAGGCTGAGATGGCCGAGCTGCAGGGCCAGCGCAAGGACATCATCCGCAAGGCTCGCGAGGAGGCCAACGAGCTTGTCCGCCAGGCCAATGCCCGCATCGAGCGCACCATCCGCGAGATCAAGGAGGCCGAGGCCGAGCGCGAGCACACGCGCATTGCGCGCCAGCAGCTTGAGGAGTTCCAGCACAGCCTCGAAGAGTCGGAGGCCACAGCCACCGACGATGCCATAGCCCGCAAGATGGAGAAGATACGCCGCCGCCAGGAGCGCAAGAGCCGTAAGGCGGCCGTCGGCGGTGGTGCGTCGGGTGCCTCGGGCACAGGTGGCGGTGTTGCCGCCGCCGCGGGGCAGGGTAGTGGCTCGTCAGCGGCCGTCGATGGCGGCGGTGGTGCGTTGCCGGCCTACGTGCGCATCAAGGGCCAGACGAGTGTGGGCCGCCTGGAGCGCGTTGAGGGAAAGAAAGCCACCGTCGTCTTCGGACAGATGACGACGGTGGTTGATGCCGACCGCCTCGTGGCGGCGTTGGCGCCGAAGCGCGAGGAGCAGGCCGTGACGTCGTTCGTGAGCCGTCAGACTCAGGACCTCATGCGCCGCAAGAGCCTCGACTTCCGCCAGGACATCGACGTGCGCGGCATGCGCGGCGACGAGGCCCTGAATGCCGTGACCCATTTCATCGACGATGCCACGCAGGTGGGTGTCGCCCGTGTGCGCATCCTGCATGGCACCGGCACCGGCGCGTTGCGGCAGCTCATCCGCCAGTACCTGCGCACGGTGCCCTCGGTGGCCTCGGCCCGCGACGAGCATGTGCAGTTTGGCGGCGCCGGCATCACCGTTGTCGATTTGCGGTGATGCCGGCGCGTGTCGTTATATGGCTTCTGCCTGAAGGTTGGCCTTGTCCATCTGTTGCCGCGCGAAGTCCACGTCGATGGTGAACTCCTTGATGCCGCGCGACGGCAGGTCGAACTGCGGCCCGATGACGATGCTCTCCACGATGCTGCGCAGCCCTCGTGCCCCGAGCTTGTACTCGAGGGCCTTGTCGACGATGTACTCGAGGGCTTCGTCGGTGAATGTGAGCTTGATGCCATCCATCTCGAACAGCTTCACCTGCTGGCGTATGAGTGAGTTCTTGGGCTCGGTGAGAATGGCTCGCAGTGCTTTGCGGTCGAGCGGCTCGAGGTGTGTGAGCATTGGCAACCGGCCAATGATTTCTGGAATGAGGCCGAAAGCCTTGAGGTCCTGCGGCACTATGTAGCGCAGGAGGTCGTTGCGGTCTATGCGCGCCACGTTCTGCACGGCGTTGTAGCCGACGACGTGTGTGTTGAGGCGTTGTGCTATTTTGCGCTCAATGCCGTCGAAAGCCCCGCCGCAGATGAAGAGTATGTTGCGCGTGTCGAGGTGCACGTAGTCCTGGTCGGGGTGCTTGCGGCCTCCCTTTGGCGGCACGTTGACGATGGACCCCTCGAGTAGCTTGAGCAGCCCCTGCTGCACGCCCTCGCCGCTAACGTCGCGCGTGATGCTTGGGTTGTCGGCCTTGCGTGCTATCTTGTCGATTTCGTCGATGAACACAATGCCCCGTTCTGCGGCTTCCTGGTCGAAGTCGGCCACTTGCAGCAGGCGCGTGAGTATGCTCTCGACGTCCTCGCCCACGTAGCCCGCCTCGGTGAACACCGTGGCATCGACGATGGTGAATGGCACCTTGAGCATCTTGGCTATGGTGCGCGCCATGAGCGTCTTGCCCGTGCCGGTGGCCCCCACCATGATGATGTTGCTCTTCTCAATCTCCACATCGTCGGCCGCACCGAGCTGCGAGAGGCGTTTGTAGTGGTTATAGACGGCCACGGCGAGGTATCGTTTGGCATCGTCCTGCCCGATGACATACTGGTCGAGATACGCTTTGATGTCGGTGGGTTTGGGCAGCTTCTTGATGTCGAAGTCCTCGAGTGCGGTCATGGTGGCCTTTATCTTGTTGCTCTGCACGATGTCCCACGCCTGCTCCGCACACTCATCGCAGATGCAAGCATCCATGCCGTGGATGAGGAGCTTCACTTCCAGCTCATTGCGTCCGCAGAAGTTGCATTTGTTCATTTGCTTCTTGGCCATGTGGGTCAGTCGTTCTTGCGTGTGAGCACATTGTCGATCATGCCGTAGGCTTTGGCCTCCTCGGCCGTCATCCAGTAGTCGCGGTCGGAGTCGGCCCACACCTTGTCGAAGTCGGTGTGCGAGTGGTCGGCGATGATGTTGTAGAGTTCGCGCTTGAGCTTCTGTATCTCGCGGGCGGTGATCTCGATGTCCGACGCCTGTCCCTGAGCACCTCCGAGCGGCTGGTGTATCATGACGCGGCTGTGTGTGAGCGCCGAGCGCTTGCCCTCTTTGCCGGCGACGAGCAGCACGGCGGCCATTGACGCTGCCATGCCTGTGCAGATGGTGGCGACGTCGGAGCTTACGAACTGCATGGTGTCGTATATTCCCAGCCCGGCATACACGCTTCCGCCCGGCGAGTTGATGTATATGCTGATGTCCTTGCCGGGGTCGGCGCTGTCGAGGTATAGCAGCTGCGCCTGCAGGGTGTTGGCAGTGTAGTCGTTGATTTCAGTCCCGAGGAAGATGATGCGGTCCATCATCAGTCGCGAGAACACGTCCATCTGCGTGACGTTGAGTTGCCTCTCCTCGAGGATGTATGGGTTGAGGTGTTGGTTCTGCACGCTGACGATGTCGTCGAGCACCTGTCCGTTGATGCCGAGGTGTCCGGTGGCGTATTTCCGGAAGTCGTTGTTTCTTGTCATGGCCTGTATGGTATGTGAGCGGCTGCGCCCGCCACGCCCGTGGCGTTGTTGCGTGGGCGTGGCGGGCACAGTGTGGTTAAATGTTATTCGTAGAGCTTGTTGAAGTCGGCGAGCGAGATGCTCTTCTTGTCGAGGGTGACGACGGTCGTGAGAGCCTCCCCGAGCTTGGTGTCGAGTGCGCGCTGCTGCAGCTGCTGTGCCTGTTCTTGGTTCCTCAGCATGTCGTTGGCATAGCGGTCCACGAGGTCTTCGGGTGCGTTGCCGTAGCCAAACTGTGCAAACTGCATGCGTGTCTGTGTGCGGGCCTCGGCGAGCAGGTCGTCGCGCTCCACCTTCACCCCCGTCTGCTTGGCGAGCTGCTCCTGTATGAGGTGCCACTCGAGGCTTGGCAGCATGTCGCTCACTTCCTTGTCGAGCTCCTCGTCGGTCTTGGCCTTGGCCTTGCTGTCGGCATTGGCCTGGAGCAGGCGCTTCATGAGCTGTTCGGGCCATTCCAGTGTGCCAATGCGACGGATGAGGTAGTCGCGCACGTCGGTGACGAATCGCATGCGTGTGTTCTGTGCGAACTGCTGCTCAATGAGCTGCCGCACGGCAGCGCGGAACTCCTCCTCGTTGGCAGCCTTGCCCTCGCCCAGCACGCTGTCGAACAGCTCCTGGTTGAGTTCGGAGGGTGTCCAGCGGCTGATTTCCGTCACTTGGAACGAGAAGTCGCTCTTGACGTCCTTGGCCAGCTCCTTGTCGATGCCGAGCAGCGTGGCAAGCTCCACCTCTGAGCCGTCGTAGGCCGTGAAGGGGTTGATGGTGACCACGGTGCCAGCCTGCAGGCCGTCGAACTTGGCTTTCTGCTCGTCGTTCTTCATGTATGTTGGCAGTATGACGGCGTCCTCCTTCTGCAGTCCGTCGGGCTTGATGTTGCCCTGCTCGTCGAGTTCAGCCAGATGGCCCTTGACCATGTCGCCAGTGGCGTAGGTGTCGGCGCTCTCGTGGTGGCCGTTGCGGCTGGCGAATGAGCTGATGTCCTGGTTGACCATGTCGTCGGTGACCTCTATATTATAATAAGGTATGGTGTCGGCAGCGGTGAGGGTGGCGTCGAATTCCGGTGCGAGGGCCACGGTGAAGTCAAACTCCAGCTTGTCGGCGGCGAAGTCGATGGGCTTCTGGCGGTCGCTGCCCATGGGTTCGCCCAGGATGTTGAGGTCCTCCTGGCGGATGTATTCGTAGAGCTTCTCGCCGATGAGCTTCTGCACTTCCTCCTGCTTCACGTCCATGCCGAAGCGCTTGGTGATGATGCTCAAAGGCACTTGTCCGCGGCGGAATCCGGGCATCTGTGCCTTGGTGCGCAGTTCCTTCAGCGCCTTGGCCACACGTGGTTCGATGTCTTCTTTCTCGATTGTCAGGGCCAGCTCGCCCTGCACATTGCTTGTCTTTTCGAAATTGTACTTCATATTGTTGATGGGTGTGTTGTTGTCGGGATGGGTTGTTGTTGGTGGGTCATGCATGCTCGCGCTCGCGCTCCATGGCCTCGAAGTCCTTAGGCCTCAGCTCGAAGCTGTTGGTGAGGTACTTGTCGCGCACGATGGGGTTGGCGGCGAGGTCAGCGGGCTTGCCCTTGAATCGTATGCGCCCCTCGAAGAGCATGTATGCGCGGTCGGTGATGGTCAGTGTCTCATCGACGTTGTGGTCGGTGATGAGCACTCCGATGTTCATGCGCTTGAGCTTCCACACGATGAGCTGTATGTCCTCCACGGCGATGGGATCGACGCCTGCAAAAGGCTCGTCGAGCATGACGAACTTCGGGTCTATGGCCAGACAGCGGGCTATCTCCGTGCGTCGTCGCTCGCCACCGCTGAGGCGGTCGCCTATGTTGCGTCGCACTTTGCCAAGTCGGAACTCGTGTATGAGCATCTCGAGCTTCTCGCGCTTGTATGCCTCGGTGCAGTCGGTGCGCAGCTCCAGCACGCTCATGATGTTGTCCTCGACCGTCATCTTGCGGAACACGCTGGCCTCCTGTGCCAGGTAGCCTATGCCGAGGCGCGCGCGCTTGTACACGGGCAGGTCCGTGACCTCCGTCTCACCCACGAACACGCGGCCGTTGTTGGGCAGCACGAGGCCCGTGGTCATGTAGAACGAGGTGGTCTTGCCGGCTCCGTTGGGTCCGAGCAGCCCCACTATTTCGCCCTGATCGACGTGGAAGTTCACGTCATCGACCACGGTGCGTTTGCCATAGACCTTCACGAGGTGCTCGGCCGTGAGGCGCAGCGGCTGGCTCTGGTGTGGGGCTATCCAAGCCGTGCTCTCGGGGTCGTTGGCGTCGGGTGTGGTGATGTGTGTCTGCGGTGTCTGGGCCATGCGTGGGTGTGATTAGAGCGCGCAAAGGTACAAAAAAGTTTGTGCTTTCGGTTGCGGCGTTTAGAGTTTTTGTTCATTTTTGCGCTTTTTTGACATAAAGCAGAAAAAAGTGTAGCGCCCGGCGGCTGAATGCCAAAAGAATTGCCTATCTTTGCGGCCGTTATGGCCTCCCTACTCTCTCCCCTCCACACCTTCGGCCGCTACCTGGAGCTCATGGCGAAGGTGTTTGCTCGTCCCGAGCGCATGCGCATGTTCTTCAAGCAGTATGTGAAGGAGATGCAGCAGCTCGGCGTCGATAGCATCGTCATCGTGCTGATGATTTCGTTCTTCATCGGCGCCGTCATCTGCATACAGATGAAGGTCAACATCCAAAGCCCGTGGATGCCGCGCTTCACCACGGGCTACACCACCCGCGAGATCCTGCTCCTGGAGTTCTCGTCGAGCATCATGTGTCTCATCCTGGCGGGCAAGGTGGGGTCCAACATCGCCTCCGAGCTGGGCACGATGCGCGTCACGCAGCAGATAGACGCCCTGGAAATCATGGGCGTGAACTCGGCCTCGTTTCTCATCCTGCCCAAGATCCTGGGCTTGGTGACTATGATTCCCCTTCTGGTGAGCTTCAGCATCGTGGCGGGCTTCGCTGGAGCCTATGCCATCAGCTTTGTGGGCGGCATCATCACAGCCGAGGACCTCACCTACGGCCTTCAGCACGGTTTCAACCCGTGGTTTGTGTGGATGGGCGTCATCAAGTCGCTCTTCTTCGCCTTCATCATCGCCTCCGTGTCGGCCTTCTACGGCTACACCGTCGAGGGCGGCTCCGTCGAGGTGGGCAAGGCCTCCACCGACAGCGTGGTGCATTGCAGCATGCTCATCCTTTTTGCCGACATCTTCCTAACGCAGCTCCTGTCATGATTGAATTGCAAGGCGTTCACAAGTCGTTCGGGGACAAGTCCGTGCTCATCGACATCAATGCGCGCTTCGACACGGGGCGCACCAATCTCATCATCGGCCAGTCGGGGTCGGGCAAGACGGTGCTCATGAAATGCATCGTGGGTCTGCTCACCCCCACGCGCGGCCAGATACTGTACGACGGTCGCGACTTCGTGACCATGAGCAAGCGCGAGCGCACCCTCCTGCGCCGCGAGATGGGCATGATATTCCAGAGCGCCGCGCTGTTCGACTCGATGACGGTGCTCGAGAACGTGATGTTCCCGCTCGACATGTTCTCGGCCGACAACCTCGTGGACCGCCAGCGCCGCGCACGCCAGTGCCTGGACCGCGTGAACCTTCTCGAGGCCGAGCGCAAGTTCCCCGACGAGATCTCGGGCGGCATGCAGAAGCGCGTGGCCATAGCGCGCGCCATAGCGCTCAACCCGCGCTACCTGTTCTGCGACGAACCCAACAGCGGCCTGGACCCGCGCACGTCGCTCGTCATCGACGAGCTCATCCACAGCATCACGCAGGAGTACCAGATGACCACCATCATGAACACCCACGACATGAACTCCGTCATGGGCATCGGCGAGAGCATCATCTTCATCCGCGAGGGCCATCAGGAGTGGACGGGCACCAAGGCCGACGTGCTGCGCTCGCACAACGAGCATCTCACCGACTTCATCTTCGCCTCCAACCTCCTTAAGGAAGCTCGCCAGGCGCTCATCGCCAAGCAGTGAGCGCCGCGCCGGCGGCGTGTCGAGCCGGAGCGCTGCGGCCGCGGCGCCCGGTGGTTTGCTGCCATGTGCGTGAGTGCTGTGGCTATGTGAGTGGCTTGCAGCGGCGTGGCTCAGGTGTGCTGGCCGTTGGCTGGCGCGTCGTCGGCGTCGTTGCGCCCCGTGTGTTGGAACACCGAGAAGAGGGGAATGTATGGCGCCACGCGCGATGCTGCGAAATAGCGTATGCGCCGCGGCAGGCGCAGCGGTGCAAACTGGCGCCCGTGCGTGGCCGTCGGCGTGGCGGCCGTCGGCGTGGTGGCCGCGAGCGTCGCTGGCGTGCCAGTGTCCAAGCCCGCCGCCTTGAACTCCCTCACCTGCAGCGCGAGCAACACGGCGGCGTTGATGCTTGCCAGAGCGTCGCTCACGGGCAGGCTCAGCCACACGCCGTCGAGGCCGAAGAAGCGCGGCAGCACGAGCAGCGCCGGCACCAGGAAGATGAGCTGGCGCGTCAGCGACAGGTATATGCTCTTCCCGGCCTGGCCTATGCTCTGGAAGAAGTTGCCCGTCACCATCTGGAAGCCGATGATGGGGAACAGCGCCATGTCGATGCGCATGCCCCGCGCGGCGATGGCAATGAGTTCGGGGTCGGTGGTGAAGGCCCCCACGATGTGCTCAGCCCACAGCTCGCAGACGACGAAGCCCGTCGTCATCACCGCCGTGGCATAGGCTATGGTGCGGTAGAGCACCTCGCGCACGCGGTGGTGGAGCGCCGCGCCGTAGTTGTAGCCCGCGATGGGCTGCATGCCCTGGTTGAAGCCCATCACGACCATGGCGAAGAAGAAGAGCACACGGTTGTCGATGCCGTAGGCCCCCACAGCCAGGTCGCCGCCATACTCCACCATGCCGCGGTTGATGAGTAGCACCACGAGACACGAGCATGCGTTCATGAGGAAGGGCGAGAGACCTATGCTGAGCGTGCCGGCCACGGTGCGCGCCCGCAGGCGGAAGGTGTCGCGGCGGAAGTGCACCACCTCCGTGGGCCGCGAGAATATCCACAGCTGCCACCCGAGCGCCACACACTGGGCGATGACGGTGGCAATGGCGGCGCCGCGTATGCCCAGGTGCAGGCCGTAGATGAAGAGCGGGTCGAGCACGGTGTTCACCGCCACGGTGAGTATGGTGGCCATCATGGCCGTGCGCGGGTGTCCGGCTGAGCGCAACACGGCGTTGAGGCCGAAGTAGAGGTGAGTGAACACGTTGCCGTAGAGAATCCACTGCATGTACTCGCGGGCGTAGGGCAACGTCTGTGGCGAAGCGCCGAAGAAGCGCAGTATGGGGTCGAGGGCCGCGAGACACACCACCATGAACACCACGCCGAGCACCACGTTGAGTGTCACCGAGTTGCCGAAGAAGAGCTGCGCGTCGTCGCGGTTCTTCTGCCCCAGACGCACGCTGATCATGGTGGCGGTGCCCACGCCCACCATGGCTCCGAAGGCGGCGCTGAGGTTCATCAGGGGGAAGGTGATGGCCAGGCCGGCGATGGCCATGGGTCCCACGCCCTGGCCTATGAAGATGCTATCGACCATGTTGTAGATGGACGAAGCCGTCATGGCGATGATGGCCGGCACGGCATACTCCAGCAGCAGTGTGCCTATGGGCTTCGTGCCCAGTTCCTTGGTTCTGTCTGTTGACATCGGGTGGCGGGGTTTTACAGGTAGTCGGCCACGATGGCCTGCGTCTCGTCCCACAGCTGTTGCATCTGGCGGTGGTGGGTGTATCGCTCGCCCACGGGGTGTATGCGGCCCGAGCGGCAGAAGGTGCCCGTCTGGCCAGCCTTGTCGTCGTCGAGCAGGAGGCCAATGGCGGTGTCGGCGCCTTGGCGTGGGGTGCGTATGAATGGTCGGAAGATGAGGTCAGTGATGGGGTCGAAGAACATCTGCATGCGTATGATGTTGGTGTTGACGATGCCCGGGTCGGCGGCGTTGACGGTGATGCCGCGCTCGCGCAGCCGTGTGGCCAGCTCGAAGGTGAAGAGCGTGATGGCCAGCTTCGTGTTGCTGTAGATGGGAATGCGCCAGAAGGCCCCCTTGCGGCCCCGCTCGAAGAAGTCGGGGAAGTCCAGCCGCCCCAGCGCATACACCATCGACGCCATGTTGACGATGCGCGCCCCGGCCCCCATGGCGGGCAGCAGCAGGCGTGTGAGCAGGTATGGGCCCACGTAGTTCACACTCACGGTGCGCTCCAGGCCATCCACGGTCGTGTGGCGCCCTGTCTCCATGGTGCCGGCGTTGTTCATCAGGCGGTCTATGCTCCCGTGGCGACGCTTCACCTCGTCGGCAAAGGCGCGCACGCTGCTGAGGTTGGCCAGGTCGAGGCCCATGACCTCGATGTCGGCATTGCCCGTCTCTGCGGCCAGTCGCTGGCCCACGGGGCGTGCCAGGCGCGGGCAGTAGCATGCCATGACGACGCGGTAGCCGGCCAAGGCCAGCGCGCGCGCCTCCTCCAGGCCCATGCCCGTGTCGGCTCCGGTGACGATAGCTGTTTTCTTATCCATTCTGTTCGCGTTCTATGCGTTCTATTTCGCGGGCCACGCTGCGTGGCAGCGCTTCGCCCTGCATGCACTGGTGGCAGCGCATGTCGAGCGTGTACATGCGGCCTATGCAGTAGTTCGAGTGTCGGCACGCCGCGCGGTAGTGCTCGTCGTCGCGCAGGCGGTTGACGAAGTCCGGCTCGCGCAGCACGGCGCGTGCCATCTGCACCGCCTCGAAGCCGTGGGCCAGCACCTCGTTGATCTTGTCGCCGCTGACCAGGCCCCCCACGTAGATGAATGTCTGCTGCGGCAGCGCCGCGCGGAAGCGCAGGGCGTCGTCGAGGAAGAACGCCTCGCGGTATGGCACGGGTCGCGTGAGCACGTGTTTCACCAGTGGGCGCCCCAGGCGTATGCCCGTCTTGAGCCACCAGGAGTCCATGTAGTGGGTCATCGTCGTCAGCGGCAGCTCGCCGCGCATGACATACATCGGCGTGGCGCTGACCAGTCCGCCGCTGAGCACGATGGCGTGCACGCCCATCTGCGAGAGGCGCCGCGCCACGGGTATGCTGTGCTCCTCGGGCGTGATGCCGTGGCGCAGGCCGTCGCGCATGTTCATCTTGCACACCACGGCCATGTCGCCGCCGGCGGCCTCGAGCACCTCGCCCACACACATCTCCATGAAGCGCATGCGGCGCTCCAGCGTGCCGCCGTAGTCGTCGCGGCGGTGGTTGAAGTAGGGGTTCAGGAACTGGTCTATGAGGTAGCCGTGGCCGCAGTGCACCTCCACGCTGTCGAAGCCAGCCTCGCGAGCCAGGCGCGTGGCGCGCCCAAAGGCCTTGGCCAGCGCCGGCAGCTCGTCGCGCCTGAGGCCGCGCACGAAGGTAGGCGAGTAGAGGTTGAAGCCCGTGGAAGCGCCCACGGGCGTGCATCCGCAGATGGCCCTGTGGCTCATGTTGCCGCAGTGGCCCAGCTGTATGCCGGCGGCGGCACCCTCGCGGTGTATGCCGTCGGTGAGGCGCCTCAGCCCCGGCACTATCTCCGGGCGCATCACGAGCTGGCGGTCGAAGCTCAGTCCGCTCTCCGTCACGGCGGCGTAGGCCACCGTGGTCATGCCTATGCCGCCGCGCGCCACGCTCGTGTGGTAGTCATAGAGCTGTTGCGACGGCTCGTGGCCGGGGCACATGCTCTCAAAGGCCGCACTGCGTATGGTGCGGTTTCTCAGGCGCAACGGGCCTATGTGCGCCTCCTCGAATATCTTGTTCATCGTCGGTGGGGTGGGGGTCTAAGATAGGTTTGGCGCTGCAAAGGTACGACATTTTTTGCGTACCACACTGCCTTTCACGGAAAAATACGTGAAAGGCCTAAAAAAACGCCACATACGGCCCCGGGCGCCGCTCAGTGACGACGGCTGGCAGCGCCCGGCGTGCCCGTAGGCCCACGGCGTGGGCACCCACTTGGCGCCCACGCGCCGCGTGCTATTCCCACTCGAAGTCGAAGACGTCGGCTTTCACGTCCGGATCCACGGTGCCTTCGGTGTCAACGCCGCCGTAGCCTATGCCCATGCCCTCCGCCGCTGTCACGCCGCTCACGGCCATAGGCTGCTGCGGCAGTGTGGGCATCGTCTCCACTGATGGTATGATGTATGTCTTTTTCATCTTGCTATTTACCATTTACCATTTACTATTTTACCATTTGCCATTTACCAATGCCCATGGTAGGCATCAGTTCACGGCCACCTTGCGGCCGTCAACGATATACACTCCCTTCTGCCCGGGCGCGGCCACGCGGCGGCCACTGAGGTCAAAGCATTTGCCAACTGACGCTTTGCCATTTACCTCTTGATGGCCTTGCAGCTCGTCGATGCTGGTCTCAATGCCGTCGATGACGAAGGCCATCTTCACGCCGAAGTCCGTGGCCTTGTCCAGCACGGCACCCAGCTCGAACCACCCGCGGAAGGCCTTGATGGCTGTCTTGCCCGTCGAGTAGTAGAACTTGTTGCCGCTCAGGAACAGGCCGTCGGCCGGAACGACCGTCGTTACCAGCGAGGCCGTGAAGCGGCCCTCGGTGTCGTAGTCGTCGCTACGTGTCACATCCGCAACGGCATCTGTCAGCGTCACATCCTCGGCCTCGAAGGAGGTGACATCCTGCGAGGTCTTGATGAGGTAGGGCTTGCCGCCCGTCATGCTCTTGCGTGCCGACATGGTGTATTCGCTGAAGTTGATGGTGATACCCAGTGGCGTGACGTTCTCGTCATCGTCGCCATAGTCCACCTCGAAGCCGGCAAACTCAGCCAGCTGCACATCGCTGCCAAAGGCTGCCTCGGCCTTGGTCTTCGTCAGCGTGAAGGGCAACACGATGGTGCTCCACTGTCCGCCCCTGATGGTGCGCGTCATGCGCACGTTGCCCTTTGCGCCAGCCGTGTATTGTGGCAGGGCTGAGGAAGCCTCGTTGAACTTGATGTAGCCGTCGTCGGGTTCGCCAATGGTGATGCTGAAGGTGAAGTCCTCCAGGTTGATGTCCGTCACGGCGCCGTCAACACGCTGTTGGAACGTGGCCTTGGTGACGGGGACGGTGAAGGTGGTGCCAGCTTCAATAGCCGCATCAGCCACGAGCGTCAGGGCCAGCAGCGTGCCGCTTGTGCCTTTGATGGTGGCATTCTCGTTGGCAGGCTGTCCGCCTATGTTGCCCTCGCCGGCTGAAATGATGTTCAACTTGTCGATGCTGGTGGCGTCCTTGGTGTAGAGGAGGTCGCCGTCGGCATCCTTGGCCAGCGAGATGCCATCGGGCAGACCAAGGGCTAACGTGAAGCCCACCTTGTCGGTAGTGCTCGTAAACGTGTAGCCCACGGTGAGCTCTGCCGTGCCGCCCTGCGGCACGGTCACGTCGGGGATGACGAATCCGTCGGCCACGGCATGCCCCATCGCCAGGAGCCATGCCAATGCGGTGAATAGAATCTTTGTCTTCATATTGATGGATTGTTTAACAGTTTGTGGCTGTCGTGATTATTGTGGCTCGCGCCTTGGGGCGTTGCCCTTGCCGGAACCGAAATAGAGGTAGAGGGTCTCGATGGCATCTGAGGGCGTGATGGCCCCATCGCCGTTGGTGTCGGCGGCCTTGACGTTGAAGCCCGGCTGCGCCACGCTGAAGTAGTGGTAGAGCGTCATTATGGCATCGGAAGGGGTGATCACCCCGTCGCCGTTGACGTCGCCCGGGGTGCAGTCGGCCACTGTGAGCGTTGCTGCCATGTCGCTGAGGGGCGTGTCCGTTGTCACGCCGCTGTCGTTCTTGCTCTGTATGAGGCAGCGTGTGAATAGCAGCTCATACTGTCCGGCCGGCATGTCGTCGGGTATCGGCACACGAAAGGTGACAACCACGTCGTCGGTGCCGGAAATGATGGCGGTGGCCGTCGATGGCGTCAGGGCGAAGTCGTAGCTGCCGTTGTTCCAGTCCTTCATGGTCAACGACATCTTGCGGGCGCGCTCGGACAGCTCATACGCCACGTCGCCGTCGGCGTCGGTCTGCAGCCGCAGACCCTCGGGCAGCGTGAGCCTGAACGAACAGCCTACGGGCGACACGGTGTTCTTCAGCCGGACACCTAATTCGAGGGTGTTGCCGGCAAGGACTAAGGTGGCGTCGGCGTATATGGCATTGTCGGGTGTGGCGACGTCGCTGCCGCTTTCGTCGCCGCTTTCGTCGGGCATCTCCAATATCTCCTTGAAATCCTTCCACACGTCGGCGGCCTCGTATGCCGCCTTGCTGCCGGCAGGTACGTAGAGGATGCAGCTCTGATAGATGTTTGTCCAGCCATAGAAGCACGACTGAGGGATAGCTACCGGAGACTTTGCCCGAACCCTTATTTCCTTTATGTTGCCGCTATATCCGAATGCCGAGGCTTTGATAGATGTTACAGATTCAGGTATATCCACACTTTCCAGTTCCCTGCAGAATCCAAAAGCTTCATAACCAATAGTCGTTACCGAACTCGGTATGACAATCGACTGCAGGTTGCTCTCGAAGAATGCATGTTCGGTAATTGAAACGGCATCGTCGGGGATGACAGTGTTCTTGCATCCACGTATCAAAGCATTGCTTTTAGTCTCCATAATGGCGTTGCAATTGTTGCGTGAATCGTAGGTTGGATTCGAATCGTCCACAACAATACTTTCCAAACCGCCAGCTCCGTCGAAAGCCATCTGGCGGATGGTGGTTACGGATGCCGGTATGAATAGGGCAGCAATGTTGTTGCATCCGCGAATGATGCATCTTTCTATTGTTTTTACCGACGGCGGTATGTTGAGTTCTCTCCTCTCGTATTGGCCATAAAATGCGCCGCCACCGATTGTCGTGACCGTGTTTGGGATGGTGGCATCCGTGGTTCCGACAATCAGTCTGCCTGTTGCAGTCTCGATAAGTGCATGACATCCGTCACGTGTGTCATATGCATTATTCCCTTCCTCTACGCTGACAGACTCTATAGGACAGCCAAAAAATGGTTCGGTTCCGATTTCTGTGACAGATTGTGGTATGTTGATTGCTGTTAATCCTGCATAGAAGAAGGCGTTAGTCCCTATTCGCTGCAACATGGAGGGCAATGCTATCTCCTTGAGGCTTGTGCAATCAGAGAATGCCGAACGGTCTATCTCCTTTAAGCGTGTAGGCAATGTTATGGCAGAGAGCTTCCGACATCCGCCGAAACCAGGCATATATGAAACATTATCAACAACGACAGCCTCGCCACCAATCCTCTCAAGGTTGACAAAGTGTTGTAGCTCGTCGAACGTGCAAATCTCACTATTGACGAACGCAATTCCCAAATCTGTCACCGCTGCGGCCTCGTCATAGCTCAGCTCGCCGTCGCCATCGGCGTCCCAGTTCCCGACACATATACGCTTGACCTCGGCGTCGGCGAAGTCGATAGTGCTTGGCGGCATGGCCGCTGCCTTCACCGTGATCTGGCATGTGGCGTTCTTCTCGTAGGGGTCGGCAAAGAAGGTTGCTTCCATCATGTTCAGCGTGCAGGTGATGGTGGCCGTGCCTGGAGCAACACCTGTCACAAGTCCGTTATGGTCAACCGTTGCGACAGACGTGTCACTGCTCCTCCATTTAAAGGAATGGAAGGTTGTATTGGCAGGATCAAGAACAGGTGCCATCAGTCTTCTGCCTCCAACCTCCAGCTCACAAGCCGTGAGGTAGAGCGAGAAGTTCTGGATATATACGGCATTCACCGTCACGTTGCACGACGCACTCACCCCGCTGCCATCGACAGCCGTGCAGGTGATGGTTGCCGAGCCTTTGCCCATGGCTGTGACGAGGCCTGCGGCGTCAACAAATGCTATGTCGTCGTCGCTGCTCGACCATGCCACCATGCTGTTGCCGGCGTCCTCGGGTGCCACGGTCGCGACAAGCTGAAGCTGGTTCGTATCGCCTATCGTGCACGAGTAGGTGTTCAGGCTGATGCTGCTCACCTTCTTGGGGACTACCGTGACCGCGCAGGACGACTGCACATTGCTGCCATCAGCCGAACGGCATATTATCGTAGCCACGCCAGGGGCAACACCCGTGAGCAAGCCATTGCCGTCCACCGTTGCCACGGATGCGTCTGTGCTGTGCCAAACGACCGTTTTGACGGTGGCATCCGTTGGCAGCACTGTGGCCGTCAGCTGTTGCGTTTGCCCCTGTTCCAGCTCACAGGCGCTGGCAGACAACGATATGTCGGCGACCAGGGTGGGCAGCACATCGATGACACATGTTGCCTCCACGCCGCTGCCGTCATTGGCCTTGCAGTGTATTGTCGTGCTGCCAATGCCCAACGTGGTGATCTGGCCGCTTGGGCTGACTGTCACCACGGCATTGTCATCGCTGCTCCATGCCACGCTCTTGTCCGTTGCTCCCTCGGGATACACGGTTGCCGTGAGTTGGTATGTCCTCCCGACGGGCAGACACTGATATACGTTCTCAGACAACTCTATCCTTGAAACAAGCGTATTGGTCGATACAGGCTCCGTTACAGTCACCGTGCAGCTGACGCTCGCTCCGCTGCCATCGGTGGCATAGCCGGTGATGGTAGCTGTGCCTGCACCCACGGCGTTGATTGTTGCTGGCGAGGCAGGGGTGTAGGGTGCTGTTGTCGATGAGCCATCAATTATGATTGGGGTGACGGACATGGGCCTTATCACGAGGGCTTGGTCTGTGGAGACAGTGGCAACACTCGAGTTACTGGTCGTCCATGTCAGCTTCTGGTTGGTGGCGTTGGTGGGTATAATCGTGGGTGTCAGACGGTATGTGCTGCCTTGGGTCAGCTCGATGCCTGTTGACGACAGAACAATCTGACTGACGGGTATTCGAGTCACGGTGACGTGGCATGACGATGACACGCCATTGGCAGCCGTGCATGTGATGGTTGCGTTGCCGGCCTTGACACCGCTGACTGTACCGTCCGCCGCCACGGTGGCTACGGAGGTGTCGTCGGACGACCACGAGAGTGTCGTCGGGGCATCCATGTCCAACGTCACGGCATATATCCTGAGCGTTTCGCCGACATTGACAGACGCGTTGTCGGGAATGTTGATCCTATAGACATGGGGAACGCGGATAATGTACGTCACCTCCAGGGTGCTGGTGGTGGAATATTTTATTCCGTTCACGGTCTTATACACCCAGTTGTAGCCCATCTTGGCCGTGAAGGTGTGCGTCCCTCCCTGTTTGGCCGTAAGCTTGTACTTGGAGTTGTAGGCCCAGGAATAGACATCCGTCTTGCCCGACGAAAGAGTGGGGACGACGTCAAACACAGTGTTGTCGTTCTTCGTGCCGTTGGTCCACCAGTCGGTGCGATTGTCGCGGTGGGTGACATTGGAGTAACCGTTGGTGCCATCTTTCCAAGGCTCAACGGTGATGGTGCTGCCCATGGTCAGGGTCTTTTCGATTGTAACTGCTGGCAGGCTTTGCGCCGTGAGGCGGCCCACAAGTCCGATGAAAGCGAGAAGTGTCAGTAGAAGCCGTTTCATGGAAGAATGTATTGTGCTCCTCCAGTTCCGACAAGGAGTGGTTGGTAACCATGCATGAAGCGTGGAACTGTATGTCCCATCTCGGCTCAGTAGATAATTAGTGGGGGTAAGCGTATATCATGGCGAGCCTGTAGAGGAAGAATCTTTCGTCTCTGATTCCCCTTAGTGCTGCCCTGAACGCCTTGACTTTCGCATTGAAGGACTCGGCAGCAGCATTTGACGA
>JAFSVI010000112.1 GCA_017445145.1 Bacteroidaceae bacterium
CATGTCGGCCGAAGCCCTCTCACGTGGCCTCTACGGCATCGGCATAGCGGCCGTGGGCATGCTCTCCACGCTGGGCATCACCCTCGCCACCGACGCCTACGGCCCCATCGCCGACAACGTGGGCGACAATGTGGGCGACGTGGCCGGCATGGGAGCCGACCTCTATGAGAGCTACTGCGGCAGCATACTCTCCACCGCAGCCCTCGGCGCCACGGCCTTTGCCATGAGCGGCGAGATGCAGATGAAAGCCGTCGTGGCACCCATGCTCATCGCTGCTGTGGGCGTGTTCCTCAGCATCTTCGGCATATACCTCGTGCGCACCAAGGAGGGAGCATCCATGCGCGACTTGCTCCATTCCCTGGCTGTAGGCACCAACGTCTCGGCAGCACTTATCGCCGTGGCCACATTCGCCATACTCTACCTCCTGGGCATCGACAACTGGCTCGGACTGAGCTTCTCCGTCATCACCGGCCTCGCAGCCGGAGTCATCATCGGACAAGCCACAGAGTACTACACCAGCCACTCCTACCGCCCCACACAGAAGATCAGCGAAGCGGGCCTCACGGGGTCGGCCACGGTCATCATCAAGGGCATAGGCACCGGCATGATTTCCACATGCATCCCCGTCGTCACCATCGGAGTGGCCATCATGCTCAGCTACCTCTGTGCCAATGGCTTCGACATGGCCATGTCGGCCGAAGCCCTCTCACGTGGCCTCTACGGCATCGGCATAGCGGCCGTGGGCATGCTCTCCACGCTGGGCATCACCCTCGCCACCGACGCCTACGGCCCCATCGCCGACAACGCCGGCGGCAATGCCGAGATGAGCGAGCTGGGTGAGGAGGTGCGTCATCGCACAGATGCCCTCGACGCCCTCGGCAACACCACCGCCGCCACCGGCAAGGGCTTTGCCATCGGCTCCGCAGCGCTCACAGCACTCGCACTGCTCGCGTCATATATCGAGGAGGTGAAGATAGCCATGGAGCGCACGGGCGCCACACTGACAAACCTGCGTGGCGAAGTCATCAGCGCCGCACAAGCCACCATCCCCGACTTCATGAACTACTTCCAAGTGAACCTGATGAACCCACGCGTGCTCGTCGGAGCGTTCATAGGAGCCATGGCGGCGTTCCTCTTCTGCGGCCTGACCATGGAAGCCGTGGGACGCGCCGCACAGAAGATGGTGGAGGAGGTGCGCCGCCAGTTCCGCGAGATCAAGGGCATCCTCGAGGGCAAGGCCACGCCCGACTACGGCTCATGCGTGGAAATCTCCACACGCGCCGCCCAGCATGAGATGATATTCCCGTCGCTCCTCGCCATTGCCATACCCATCGTCGTGGGCTTGGTGCTCGGTGTGGCCGGCGTGCTCGGTCTGCTCGTAGGCGGCCTGGCGGCAGGCTTCACCCTCGCCGTGTTCATGGCCAACGCCGGCGGCGCGTGGGACAATGCCAAGAAGATGGTCGAGGAAGGCAACTTCGGCGGCAAGGGCAGCTTCGCCCACAAGGCCACCATCGTGGGCGACACCGTGGGCGACCCATTCAAGGACACCAGCGGCCCCTCGCTCAACATCCTCATCAAGCTCATGTCGATGGTCAGCATCGTCATGGCGGGTCTCACCGTGGCCTTTGCCTGAGGCCTGGCTATGTCATCATGCTCTCTGATAAGCAGCTTCTAAACATCAGCCTGACTTAATGCGTGTAGGCGCAAAGGCGCGAAGATGCAGTGAAGAAACACTTGGCATCTTTGCGCCTTTGCATTCTAACAAATGGATGTTACCAGAACTAATCTTTGCTTGCCAACGCTGTGAAGACGTTGTCAGGCAAAGGCACACTCACTCGCCGAGGAAGAAAAGTGCCACGCCAACGACGGAGATGGCCGCCCCCACAACTGCACGCCAGGTGATGCGCTCGTGGAAAAGCCAGTGCGACGGCAGGAGGATGATGATTGGTGTCATGGCCATGAGCGTGGAAGCGATGCCGGCGGCTGTGTAGCGCACGGCCATGAGCGAGAATCCCACTCCGATGAATGGGCCGAAGAGCGTGGTTGCCAAAGCCACCGACATACCCTTGCCATCGCGCATGGCATGACGCAGCTGACCCTGCTCGCCACGCAAGAAGAGCAATAGCGTAAAACCTGTCACCCCCGCTATGCAGCGGAAGAAGTTGGCGCTGAACGGCACGAGCCAAGCGGGCATGGCCGTGGTGGCTGGATAGTGGTCCATGCCTATCTTGCTGAGCACCAGGCCCACACCCTGGCATACCGCAGCCGCCATGGCAAAAGCCACACCACGCAGTGGAAGGTGGAGCGACACCAGGTGGTGTTCGCCGCGCCCAAGAATGGTGATGCCTATGCCGGCGAGCGTCACCATCATGGCCACGAGGCTCAACGATGTCATCTGCTCTCCGAGCGTGAGCCACGCCATGAAGGCTGCCGCCAGCGGTGCCAGCGTCATGAACAGCTGGCCGAGGCGGGAGCCAATGATGATGTAGCATTGGAAGAGACAGAAGTCACCTATGACATATCCCACGAGGCCGGAAAGCAGCATCCAGCCTATCGCCGCCGAGGAACCCACGTCGGGTACCATGCTTCCCGTGGCACACACGAAGAGCACAGCAGAAAACACCAACGCCAGCACCATGCGCAGCACGTTGAGCGTCAGATTGCCAAGACGTTTGCTGCCAAATTCGCTCAAGAGGGCCGTGGCAGTCCACGAGAACGCCACGCCGATGGATATAAGCTCACCTGTGTAATTCACTGTAAATGAATTAGGATGTCAGCAACGGACTCTCCGACACGACGGAGAACCCGTTGCTGAATACAGTTCCAGTCAACCTACTTGATGTACTTCACCTTCGACATGTCGCGAGGCTTGGCCTGCGGCTGCTCGTCGGGATAGCCAATGGCGATGATGTAGTTCAACTTATAGTCGGCGGGGATGTCGAGGCGGTCGAGGAAGAAGCGGGCCTTGGCATTGGCGTTGAGGAAACGCACGGGGCCACCCAGACAACATGTGCCGAGGCCAAGCGACTGCGCTGCGAGCATCATGTTCTCGCCGAGCAGGCCGGCATCGACTTGGCCGCCACCATCGGCCGGGGTACACACGCAGATGAGATTCGGGGCATTGCGGAACATGTTCTTGAAGTCCTTGTCGCGACGCACCTGCTCGGCATTCTCGCTCTTATATACCTCGGTGACGTCGGCGATGAGCTGCGGGTCCTCGACCACACGCACCACCCATGGCTGGCGGTTCATGCCGCTTGGAGCATTGATGCCAGCAAGCACCACAGCCTCCAGCTTCTCGTGCTCCACTGCCTTGTCGAGGTATTTCCTGACGGAACGACGAGCCATGATTGTGGCAAGAACAGGATTCGTTGCCACACACGTATCCCACACGCAAGCGCCCAGCTCGCGCTGGATGTCAGCTTCAATATCGGCTATCTTATGCGTTGGTTCATAACGTTTAAGCACACGCCCGTCGCGCGCCACGAGGAACTTGGTGAAGTTCCACTTGATGTCCGGCGTCTTGTCGTAGCCGGCATCTTGCTTGCGGAACATATCATCAAGCAGCTTGCCTGTCTTGTCGCTCAGGTCGAAGCCCTGAAACCCTTGCTGGGCCTTCAGAAACGTGTAGAGCGGGTGCTCGTTGGCACCGTTGACTTCAATCTTGTCGAACTGCGGGAAGTGGATGTTGAAGTTGGCCGTGCAGAACTGGTGTATCTCATCGATGGTGCCCGGCGCCTGCTGCCCAAACTGGTTGCAGGGGAAGTCGAGGATTTCGAAACCACGCTCGTGGAATTTGGCATGCAGCGCTTCCAGCTCATTGTATTGCGGGGTGAAGCCACAACGCGTGGCAGTGTTCACGATGAGCACCACCTGGCCCTTGTACTTGGCGAGCGAGACGTCGGAGCCTTTGGCGTCCTTGACAGTGAAATCATAGGCCGTCGCGCCCTGTGGGGCTGAAGTTTGCGTGGCTGTCTGTGCCGTTGCTGTCAGCGTGTAGGCGATAGCGAGGAGGCAAGCGAAAAGCCTCATGTTCCTCAATGCAGAGAGTGTGTTTGCAGTCATGTTCGTGTTTGCTAAGTGTTGGAATTATGGTTTGTGCGCCGCAAAGGTACACATAATATGTATATGAGCGTCACGTTGAACGGAATTTTTTACTTGCAACAGCGAAAATAGTGCCGACAGACATTGTCGCAAGCTGCGAAAAGCCCGCCGGGGGAGGCGTAAAGCCTCTACGTCAGCTACCACACACCATGAATGCCAGAAGGCACGAGCCACCTTGCCCTCACCGGCGAAGCGACGATATTTGCTAAAGTTTCTTAATGCAGGCGCATTTGTGAGCTATGTGGGCGGGATATGTCACCTCAAATAGCTACCTTTGCACCGCGAATGCTGCAAGCATTGGCGCAACATGATTAACTATACACTCTGATAATGACAGACTTGAAAGTACTTGAGCTGAGCGAACAGGAGATAGTTCGCCGCCAGAATATGCAGGCGCTGCGCTCCATGGGCATCGAACCCTATCCGGCTGCCGAGTTCCCCGTCACGGCATGGAGCACGGACATCGTCCGCGACTTTGTGGACCTGCCCGTCGTCGGCAAGGACGAGGAAGGCAACGACATCCGCGAGGCCGCCACGCCCGAGAACAGCCCTGTGGTGAGCATTGCCGGACGCATCATGAGCAAGCGCATCATGGGCAAGGCCGCCTTTGCCGAGCTTCAGGACAGCAAGGGGCGCATACAGGTGTATGTGACGCGCGACGGCTTGTCCGCCCCTGCCGCCTCTACAGCCAACGTTGAGGGTGCCGACTATTACAACGTGGTATTCAAGAAGCTCCTCGACCTGGGCGACTTCATCGGCGTGAAGGGCTATGTGTTCCGCACGAAGACGGGCGAGATCAGCCTCCATGTGCAGGAACTGACGGTGCTCAGCAAGAGCCTCAAGCCGCTGCCCATCGTGAAAACTGATGCCGACGGCAAGGTATATGACAGCTTCGACGACCCCGAGCTGCGCTATCGCCAGCGCTACGTGGACCTCGTGGTCAACGCCGGCGTGAAAGCCACCTTCGAGAAGAGGGCCGTGATCCTCCGCACCATGCGGCGCATCCTCGACGGTGCCGGCTACACCGAGGTCGAGACACCCATCCTGCAGACCATCGCCGGCGGTGCCTCGGCGCGTCCGTTCATCACCCACTTCAACGCCTTGAATCAGGACATGTACATGCGCATCGCCACGGAGCTGTACCTCAAGCGCCTCATCGTGGGCGGCTTCGAGGGCGTCTATGAGATAGGCAAGAACTTCCGCAACGAGGGCATGGACAAGACCCACAACCCCGAGTTCACCTGCATGGAGCTATATGTCTCGTATAAGGACTACAACTGGATGATGTCGTTCACCGAGCACATGCTCGAGGAGATATGCGTCGCCGTCAACGGCCGCCCCGAGGTGGAGATTGACGGCAACGTCATCAGCTTCAAGGCCCCCTACCGCCGTCTGCCCATCCTCGATGCCATCCGGGAGAAGACAGGCTTCGACTGCACCGACAAGAGCGAGGACGAGATCCGCGCCTTCTGCCGCGACAAGGGCATGGACGTCGCTGACACCATTGGCAAGGGCAAGCTCATCGACGAGCTATTCGGCGAGTTCTGCGAAGGGAGCTTCATCCAGCCCACCTTCATCACCGACTACCCCGTGGAGATGTCGCCACTGACGAAGATGCACCGCTCCAAGGCCGGCCTCACCGAGCGCTTCGAGCTCATGGTCAACGGCAAGGAGCTGGCCAACGCCTACAGCGAGCTCAACGACCCCATCGACCAGGAGGAGCGCTTCAAGGAGCAGATGCGCCTGGCCGCCAAGGGCGATGACGAGGCCATGATCATCGACCACGACTTCCTGCGCGCCCTACAGTACGGCATGCCACCCACCAGCGGCATCGGCATCGGCATCGACCGCCTGGCCATGCTCATGACAGGCAAGTTCGCCATTGGCGAGATAATGCTCTTCCCACAGATGAAGCCCGAGAAACGCATCCCCCGCGACAAGCCCGAAGCCTTCACGGCACTGGGCTTCAAGGAGGACATAGTGCCCATCCTCTTCAAGTGCGGCTACAACCTCGTCAGCGACCTCACAGGCCAGAAGGCGCAGAAGGTGCAGCAGCAGATTGGCGAGGTCATCAAGAAATACAAGCTGGACATCGAGAAGCCGTCTGTTCAGGAACTCGAGACATTGCTCGGAGGCTTGGCAAGTGAGGTGTGAGAAGTGAGAAGTGGGTATAGACAGTAATCCGTATGAGATACATTTGTTCGCTGTTACTGATTATGGCAGCTGTGGCAGCGATGGCACAAGACAGTGAGGTGGAAGTGCCGGCGGGATATGCGCTGGTGTTCCACGACGAGTTCGACAAGCCCGGACGGCCCGACAGCGCCGTGTGGACCTACGAACATGGCTATGTGCGCAACCACGAGGCGCAGTACTATCGCGAGGAGAACGCATGGGTGGAGGACGGCTGCCTGGTCATCGAGACCCGCAAGGACGATGCCGGCTACCCCTACACCTCGGCCAGCGTGCGCTCGCGCGGCGATGCCTCTGCCATGCCGCCCACGGCCTGGACCTACGGCCGCATCGAGGTGCGTGCCAAGATTCCCGCCCACGTGGGCTGCTGGCCCGCCATCTGGACGCTTGGCACCCACGGCGAGTGGCCCTACTGCGGCGAGGTGGACCTCATGGAATACTACCTCCGCAATGGCGAGGAGACACTGCTGGCCAATGTGGGCTGGGGCAGCGGCCGCCGCTACGTGTGCCGCTGGAACAGCCAGACACGCCCCCTGTCACAATTTCTGGAGCGCGACGCATCGTGGCGCGAGACGTTCCACCTCTGGCGCATGGACTGGGACGCTACGGCCATACGCCTGTACCTCGATGGCGAGCTGCTCAATGAGACCCTTCTCGACACAACCATCAACCCGCGCTCGCGCCAATGGCCTCACGACGGCCTCAGCCCCTTCCGCGACAGAGCGCAGTATCTGCTGCTGAACCTCGCGTTGGGCGGCGACAACGGCGGCCCACTCACCGACACGCCATTCCCTTGCCGCTATCTCATAGACTATGTGCGTGTTTTCCAAAAGACTCTCACCTCTCAACAATAGACCCCCATGGCCATAGGCACCATAGCTATAATGGGTGGCGGCGGCTGGGCTACGGCCATTGCCAAGATGATGCTGGAGAAGAACGACAGCATCTGGTGGTACATCCGGCGCGACGACCGCATTGAGGAGTTCCGCCGCCTCAGCCACAACCCGGCATATCTCACCAGCGTTCATTTCGACATTGAGCGCATACACTTCTCAAGCGACATCAACGAGGTGGTGTCGAATGCCGACACGCTCCTTTGGGTGACCCCGTCGCCATATCTCAAAGGCCACCTGAAGAAGCTCAAGGTGAGGTTGCGCGACAAGTTCAACGTCACCGCCATCAAGGGCATCGTCCCCGAGGAGAACCTGTGTGTCTCCGAGTACTTCCACCAAGCCTACAGCGTGCCCGATGATAATCTTGCCGTGTTGGCCGGCCCCTCACATGCCGAGGAAGTGGCCCTAGGTCGTCTGACATACCTCACCGTGGGGTGCTCTGACGAGGACAAGGCCGAGGAGTTTGCCGACATGATGGCCTCGTCCTACGTCAAGACCAAGACCTCGCGCGACGTCATCGGCATCGAGTACGCCTCCGTGCTGAAGAACGTGTATGCCATCGCCGCCGGCATCTGCCGTGGCCTGAAGTATGGCGACAACTTCCAGGCGGTGCTCATGTCCAATGCCTTGCAGGAGATGAACCGCTTCCTGGCATCCGTCCACCCCATCCAGCGCAGCATCTTCGAGAGTTGCTACATGGGCGACCTCATCGTGACGGGCTACAGCCAGTTCTCGCGCAACCGTGTGTTCGGTCAGATGATAGGCCAGGGCTACAGCGTGAAGAGCGCTCAGATAGAGATGGAGATGATAGCCGAGGGATATTTTGGCACCAAGTGCATGAAGGACATCAACCGCCACATGCATGTCAACATGCCCATCCTCGACGCCGTCTATAACATCCTCTATGAGCGCATATCACCGACCATAGAGATTAAGCTCCTCACCGACAGCTTCCGCTGACACCTGCAACGCCCCCACCATCAAGCATGCAACGCATCATATCCCTCTACACCTCATACCGTGGCAGCGAACCCGCAGCCACACAACCCATTGGCGGCTCGGGATCTAACCGGCGGTATGTGCGCCTCAGCGCCGCCGACGGCACCACCCTCATCGGTGTCATCGGCACATCGGTCGAGGAGAACGAGGCTTTTTTCCACATCGCCAGCACCTTGGCGGCCAACGGCATCAATGTGCCCGCGGTGGTGGCTGTGAGCGCCGACCGTCTGTGCTACCTGCAAACCGACCTGGGGCGGCGTTCGCTCTTCGACGCCCTGCAGCGTGGGCGCGAGGCCGATGGATGCTACGCCGCTGCCGAATGCGGCCTCGTCCGCAGCGTGGTGAGCCAGTTGCCGCGCATCCAGCTCCTTGGCCAACGCGGCCTGGACTATGGCAAGTGCTATCCTCAGCCCGAGATGGATGCCACCAACGTAGCCTTCGACCTCAACTACTTCAAGTATTGCTTCCTCAAGCCTTCGGGCATCGACTTCAACGAATTGCGCCTGGAGCACGACTTCCAAGCCTTTGCCCATCGTCTGCTCGCAGGGTCAGCGTTGCCACAAGGCTTCGTCTATCGCGACTTCCAGGCCCGCAACGTCATGCTCGATGCCGACGACCATCCGTGGTTCATCGACTTCCAGGGCGGCCGCCGCGGTCCTCTGTACTACGACCTTGCCAGCTTCCTCTGGCAAGCGTCGGCACGCTACCCCTCGGCGCTGCGCCACGAGGCCGTGGAGGTATATCTCAAGTCCTTGCGCGAGGTGCTGTTCGAGATGCAGGCATCGGCTTCCGATGGCACCCGCCTCTCGTCCGCTGTGGAGCGTGAGCTGGACCCCGACGTGTTCCGTTCGCGCCTCAGCGACTTCGTGGTGTTCCGTCTGATGCAGGTCCTCGGGGCCTATGGCTACCGGGGCTATTTCGAGCGCAAGCGCCATTTCCTCGAGAGCATCCCCCCTGCCATCGAGAGCCTACGGACGACGCTGGCAGGCTGCGGGCATCTTGCAGCCTTCGGCGAACTCCATGCCGTGCTGCAAAAGCTCACCGCAGCACCTGCCGAAGGCGATGCCGCAGCACCGCCATCCGCCGCTCTGCGGGTGCGCGTGTTCTCCTTTTCCTACAAGCGCGGCATCCCTGCCGACGAGAGCGGCAATGGCGGCGGCTATGTGTTCGACTGTCGTTCGAGCAACAACCCCGGCCGCTATGCCGAGTACAAGACGCTGACCGGCCTCGATGCCCCCGTCGTCCGCTTCTTGGAGGACGACGGCGAGATTGTGCGTTTCCTGGACAGCGTGTATGCGCTTGCCGACTTCCATGTGGCACGCTACATCGAGCGCGGCCTCACCGACCTGATGTTCGCCTTCGGCTGCACTGGCGGCCAGCACCGCAGCGTGTATTGCGCCCAGCATCTGGCCGAGCGCCTACACCGTAAGTTTGGCGTCAGTGTGGAACTATGCCACCGCGAGCAGGGCATCATGCAGGTGCTATCGTGACCACAGCTCGGCCACGACGAACTCCGAGCGTGTGCCGATGCGGAACTTGCCACCCCATATACCAAGGCCGGAGCTGACGTAGTACTGTGTCTCACCGCGCGAGTGCAGCCCCCATGCACATTCGTAGATCAGCTCCGTCACCCACGAGATGGGCCATACCTGCCCATGATGGGTGTGGCCGCTGAGCTGGAAATCTACTCCCGCCTGTTCGGCTTCCTCGAGATGATATGGCTGATGGTCGAGCACGATGACGTATCGTTTTTCATTCCGACCGATGAGTTCGGCAAGGGGCTTGCGAGCAGCATTGGTCCTGTCGTCGCGCCCCACGATGAGCATGCCGCCCCACACGGCCGTCTCATCGCGCAGGAGGCGTATGCCGGCGTCGTGGTAGAAGCTGTCGCAAGCAGCGTAGCCCGAGTAGTACTCATGGTTGCCCGGACAAGCGAAGATAGGAGCCTTGACGCGCCGCAGTTCCGCGGCCATGTCCTCGTCGAGCAGCGGTTTGACGCTGCGGTCCACGATGTCCCCGGCGATGAGCACGATGTCGGGCTTCTGTGCGTTGATGCTATCGACCCACCGCGCCAGCTCCTGACGGTTGTTGTGGTAGCCCAGATGCAGGTCGCTCACCATGACCATGCGCACAGTCTCGCGCATGGGTTTCTCCGTGAGCAGCTGCAGCCGCTCGCAGTATTTGTGGCGGTAGTGCAAGTTGCCATAGACGAGCAGCGCCACGACGGCGATGGTCACGATGAGCGTGCCCTCGACGCTGCCATGCATGAACTCCCTCGGGAACAAGTGGACGAGACGCCCCAGCTCCATGCACACGAAGAGGAGCAACAGGTATAGCAAAACGATGACGTAGCTCGTGCTCACCTCATAGGCGGCCGTGGCCACTGGCATGGGCAGCTTGTCGAGCTGCGGTGTCATGGCGAAAAAGAACAGTGCGATGAGTGCCACCATGAGCACCATGGCTGCAATCTTGACGGCTACGGGCGCTGGCATTATCTGCCACACGCGCCAAGCCACATAGCCTTGTGCAGCTATGAACAGTAGGAAGAAAAGAATGAATCCCATCAGAGAAATGCTGTGAGTGTGTGAATGTGTGTTGCGCTTCATTTCCACTGGAACTCCTCACGGTTGATGTTCCATTTGTGGTCCTTGAGGAAGTCGTCGCCCTCCCATGCCTTTTTCGAGGTCCACTTCTCGGGCGGCGATGTCCAAAAGGTGTCAGTGGGCGGCAGCCCCAGGGGCATGAAGGCCAGGCTGGCCATGTAGAGTGAGCCGTTGTTGGTGTATGTGTCCACTGGTGTCTGTGCCTTGTTGCCCACGAAGCCTATGGTGAGGTAGCCACCTTGGTTGAAGTTGCGGAAGCGCGGCTCGCGTCCCTTGGGCGTGTAGGCCGGATTGTCGAACATGCGGTGCATGACGGCCGTGAGCGCCGCCCTCACCTGTCCCTCGTGCAGCTCCCCCGGCAGTTGCTTCTTCCACGCGAGCAGCGCGAGGGGTTGCATGGTGGCAAGACGGTATGGTATGCTTCGCCCGAACACGGGGAAAGTGCCTTCTGGCGAAATGAAGCGTTCGAGTATCACGGCATACTTCTGCATGCGCTCCAGTATCTGTGCGGCGCGCCGCTCGCCTCCGTCGTTGGGTCCCACGCGATGCAGGAGGCGATAGGCGTCGCCTTTGGTCTGGCGTATGACGTCAACGACCTCCTGGTACATGGGTTGAATGACGAAGGAGTTGTAGTAGTCGAAGGCAAAGGCCTGACCGTCGCTATACCATCCGTCGCCCACATACCATTCCTCGAGCTTGTTCACCCCAACGTGGATGCGATATTCGTCATACGTGGCTCCCACCTTCAGCAGGAAGGCTTCCTCCATGGCCACGAAGATGAGCCAGTTGCTGTAGGGCGGCGCATAGCGGTGGAGACCTTGCAACTCGGCGATGTAGCGCGCCTTGGTGGTGTCGTCGAGCGGCAGCCACAGCGCGTCGTAGGCACGCAGGAAGCTCTCGACGAGGTAAGCGGCATCGACAAGAGTCTGCGAGCCGTTGCCCCATCCGAGGTAATCGGGGCTTGAGGGGTCCACGGCATTGGCGTATGCCTTGAGGGCCCACACGCGCAGCTGTCGCCGCCGCATGCCCTCTGCCGTGTCATCGTCGGGCAGTGCGAGCCATGGTGCTATGCCGGCCATGAGGCGCCCGAAGCATTCCATGTACGCCACCTTGGGGTCGCGTCCGTCCCATATGGCCGACGTCTCGAGTTGGAAGTTCTGCTGCAAAGTGCCTTCAGCCATATTGCGCAACACGGGTTCCGCCATCTGCCAGGCCAGGTCGGCCCAGTAGGCACGGTCGGCCTCGCCGCCGTGGGCATGCGCCTCAGCATCGTTGGCCATGATTGCCCCAGGCCAAATGCATGCCGCGAGCATCAGGAGTGTAAGGAGTCTTTTCATCTTTGTCATGGTGGTTTTGCGCTGGCCTTAGTTATCGAGTTTGCGATAGCGTATGCGTCTCGGCTCCTCCAGTCCGAGGCGCTTGAGGCGGTTGGCCTCGTAGTCGGTGTACGAGCCTTCGAAGAAGAACACGTTGCCGTCGCCCTCAAAGGCCAGGATGTGTGTGCAGATACGGTCGAGGAACCAACGGTCGTGGCTTATTACCACCGCACAACCTGCAAACGCTTCGAGTCCCTCTTCAAGCGCCCGGAGCGTGTTCACGTCGATGTCGTTGGTGGGTTCGTCGAGTAGCAACACGTTGCCCTCCTCCTTCAGCGCCATGGCCAGGTGCAGACGGTTGCGCTCGCCGCCGGAGAGCACGCCGCATTTCTTCTCTTGGTCGGCGCCGCTGAAGTTGAAGCGCGAGAGATAGGCTCTGGCGTTGACGTCGCGTCCGCCGAGACGAATGAGTTCGTTGCCCTGCGATATGGTCTGATAGACGGTGGCATCAGCGTGGATGTCGCGATGGCTCTGATCGACGTAGGCCAGCTTCACCGTCTCGCCCACCTCGAAGGTGCCGGCATCGGCCTTCTCCAAGCCCATGATGAGGCGGAAGAGGGTGGTCTTTCCGGCTCCGTTGGGGCCAATGACTCCCACGATGCCGTTGGGCGGCAACATGAAGTTGAGGTCGTGGAAGAGGTGCTTCTCGCCATAGCTCTTCGCCACGCCGTGGGCCTCGATGACCTTGTTGCCGAGGCGCGGCCCCGACGGTATGAATATCTCGAGCTTCTGCTCCTTCTCGCGCTGGTCCTCGTTGAGCATGCGCTCGTAGCTGTTCAAACGGGCCTTGCCCTTGGCCTGGCGTGCCTTGGGCGCCATGCGCACCCACTCCAACTCTCGCTGCAGCGTCTTGCGGCGGCGGCTCTCGGTCTTTTCCTCCTGTTCGAGGCGGCGTGCCTTCTGTTCGAGCCACGAGCTGTAGTTGCCCTCCCACGGTATGCCCTCACCGCGGTCGAGTTCGAGAATCCATCCTGCCACGTCGTCGAGGAAGTAGCGGTCGTGGGTCACGGCGATGACAGTGCCCTCATATTGGTTCAGGTGCTGTTCGAGCCAGTCAATGCTCTCGGCGTCGAGGTGGTTGGTGGGCTCGTCGAGCAGGAGCACGTCAGGCTTCTGCAACAGCAGCCGGCACAGCGCCACGCGACGACGCTCGCCGCCTGAGAGCTGCCCGCAGAGCTGGTCCTGCGGCGGACAGCGCAGGGCGTCCATGGCGCGTGCCAGGCGTGTGTCGAGGTTCCAGGCGTCGGTGGCGTCGATGATGTCCTGCAGCTCGCCCTGCCGCGCAAAGAGCTGATTCATCTTGTCCTCGTCCTCGTAGTACTCCGGCAGTCCGAACTTCTGGTTGATGCCTTCGTATTCTGCCAGGGCATCCACCACGTTCTGCACCCCCTCTTCCACCACTTGCCTCACGGTCTTGGCATCGTCGAGCTGTGGTTCCTGCGGGAGATAGCCCACGGAGTATCCCGGTGCGAACACGACGTTGCCCTGGTAGCTCTGGTCTATGCCGGCAATGATTTTGAGCAACGTGGATTTGCCGGCCCCGTTGAGGCCAATGATGCCAATCTTGGCGCCGTAGAAGAAGCTGAGGTAGATGTTCTTCAGGATTTGTTTCTGTGTCTGCTGTATGGTCTTGCTGACGCCGACCATTGAGAAGATGATTTTCTTGTCGTCTGCCATTGTTCTTGGGGTTGTTAGGTATAAGTGTTATCTCACGCGCAGGACGTCGCCAATCTGAGGCTCATAGCTCTCGGGGAGGTCGTTCATGCGGTAGAGGCGTTCGAGGCGTATGCCGTAACGTTGTGATATGCTGTACATGGACTCGCCGGGTTCCACGGTGTGTGGCTGCTTGCGGAACTGCTTGTCGGCCTTTCGTTTCTTCTTCTCGAGATACACGATGTCGCCCGTGCGCAACATGTAGTCGGCAGGTAGGTCGTTGTATCGCAACAGCTTCCAGGGCTTCACGCCCGTCTCGCGGGCTATGGTCTCCCAGGTGTCGCCGGCGTTGGCAATGAGCATATACACGCCGTTGTTCTTATACACGATGTGAGTGGCGAAGAATGCGCTTTCGCTCTGCTGTGCTTCCGGCGTGGTGGCCCGCGCGTGGTATCTGCCGCTGGTGCGCGAGTCAAACTGTGTGAGGTTATATCGTTCGATGACACCGATGAGCAAGTCGGCATAGCGCGGGTTGGTGGCATATCCACAGCGCTTGAGCCCACGCGCCCAGCCCTTGTAGTCGGTGGTCTTGAGCTGGAAGAGGCTGGCATACCTGGCGTTGCGGCGCAGGAACAGCGAGTGGTCCTCAAAGCTCTCGTCGTCGGTGCGATACACGCGGAAGCGGTCGTCGGGGCGGTCGTCGGCAACAATCATGTATGGTCCCGTCCATCCCATGCCCACCTTGATGCCGAAATGGTTGTGGCCCTCGGTGGCGAGGCGGCTTTGTCCGGCTCCGCTCTCGAAGAGTCCCTGTGCCAGCGTGATGCTTGCCGGCACTCCGTAGCGTTGCATTTGGTTTACGGCCATGTCGGCGTAGCGCGAGATATAGTTCCACCACAGCTGCGTGGTGCCTTGTGCGTGAAGGCACAAAGCGCAGCCAATGGCCACAAGGGTTGTCAGAAAACGGTGCATAGGGAACTATTTTATCGCTGTGAGCGCACAAAAGTAGTCTTTTTCTCGCATATCTCGAAAAGATGTCGTACTTTTGTGCGCATTTTCATCGAAATAACCATTATGGAGGTCATAAACATAGCAATCCAAGTGCGTCGCTGCAGCTGCGAGGAGCTCTCGGAGAGCGAACGCTCACTGGTGGCTCTCGCCAAGGAGCAGACGCGCAACAGCTACGCCCCCTACAGCCATTTCCACGTCGGCGCCGCCATGCTTCTTGCCGACGGCACCATAGCGTGCGGGGCCAATCAGGAGAATGCCTCATACCCCGTGGGCACCTGTGCCGAGCGTGCGGCGCTGTTTGCTGCCGGGACGTCGAACCCCGGTGTGGCTCCGGTGGCAGTGGCCATCGCCGCCCGCAGCGGCGATGCCTTCACAGGTTCGCCCATCACCCCTTGCGGCATGTGCCGCCAGGCGCTACTCGAGGCCGAGCACCGTTTTTCCCGCCCCATCCGCCTTCTTCTCTATGGTCATGACGCCACGTATGTGGTGTCGAGCGTTCGCGACCTGCTGCCGCTGACGTTCGACGGCAGCGACCTTCCCGGCAACTAACACCCCCGTCAGCTGTGAGACACACGTTCTACATGTTCCTGGCCATCGCCCTGTGCCTGGCGGTGGCGCTCGACGCGTCGGCGGCGGGCCGTAAGAAGAAAAACCGACGCGGACTGGAGCAAGAGGAGGCCGAGCTAATCCCCATGCCCATGCCCGACGCCCCCATTGCCCCGCTTCAGCCCCACGCCCGGGTGTCCCTCGATGCTGCGCCCGGCCAGCAGCTGCGCACCGTGCGCACGTCGCGCCGCGGCGTGGGTGGCGGCATCGATGTTTCCCACTACCAGGGCCGCATCGACTGGCGCGAGGTGGCTCGCAGCGGCGAGGTGCAGTATGTCTATCTGAAAGCCACAGAGGGCAGCGACCTCATCGACAACACCTTCCGCTACAATCTCTCGTCGGCGCGCATGGCCGGCTTCAAGGTGGGGGTGTATCATTTTTACCGTCCTGGCGCAAGCATCGAGTCGCAGTTTGCCAACCTCACCTCACAGGTGGCGCTGCGCGACATGGACCTCCTGCCCATCATCGACGTGGAGAGCCGCGGCCGTGCCTCGCTGCCCGACTTTCAGGAGAAGCTGCTGCGCTTCGTGCGCCTCGTGGAGCGCCACTACGGCGTGCGCCCCATCATATACACTTCGCGCGATTTCTATAATAAGTACCTTGCCGGCCCCTTCTCCAACTACAAGTACATGATAGCCCGCTACCACACCGACATCCCGGAGCTGGTCGATGACGCTGCCTTCGTGATGTGGCAATACACGTCGAGCGGCCGCGTGCGCGGCATACGTGGCAATGTCGATCGCAGCTGCTTCATGGACGACTACGGCATGAAGGACATCCTCATGCCGCGTTTCTCGGGCAACCGCATGCACGAACGCTGACGGCGCCGCGGGCCTTCAGCGCACCATCCACGGCGGCAGCAGCTCCGTGGCGCGTTGCAGGTCCTCGGGGGTGTCGATTTCGAACGAGAAGAGGTCCGTGGTATCTATGACGCGGAAGGTGTGGCCCTGAGGTATGAGGCGCTCGAAGGCCCTCTCATAGAACACGTTGTCCAGGCCCTCATCCACAATCATCTTCTCGAGTTCGGCATAGAGAGCTGTGCTGTAGGCAGCCGTGACATGCTCTATGCCCACCGACTCGCCAAGGGCTGTTCGCGGGTCGCAAGTCTTGTTAAGCTCCACTATGCAGCCCTTGTCATCGACAACGGCCTTTATCTCCTCCTCGCCAAGCTCGTGGCGGTTGAGGGCCAGTGCGGCGTCAGTCTGCGAGGCGATGCGCGCCACGGCTTGTGGGTCGCAGAGTATGTCGCTGTCCATGAGCAGGAACTCCTGCCCACGCACCACCTCGCCCGCCAGCCACAGCGAGAAGATATTGTTGTTGTGCTCGTAGTCCGCGTTGTCGATGAAGCGGAAGCTGACACCAGGCGCCGCAAAGGCAGCGCTGTGGCGTATGTGGTCCTCGACCATCGGTGCGAGATAGCCTGTGACGACAACAAAGTCCGTGATGCCTGCAGCGAGCATGGCATCCACGGTGCGCCCCAGCAACGTGGCCCCCCCGACTTGTAGGAGGCACTTGGGGCGCGAGTCAGTGAGAGGCCGTAGGCGGCGTGCGCAGCCTGCGGCAAGTATAACGCCTGTCATGCGTGCAAAAGTACGCATTTTCTTCCACTTGGCAAAAGATTGCCCCACTTTTCCCCCGCTTGGGTGCATATTTTCGTGTCAACGCACGTTTTTCTGCCTCAACATGTGCTGCCGAAGCCAGAAAATGGCTATCTTTGCGCCATGAATACCGACCGTTTGTGGAATGCCGACTACTGCCGTGTCATGGCAGCCAACTTCGCCCTCTTCTTTGCCTTCTACCTGCTCACACCGCTGTTGCCGCTGTACCTGAGCGAGCATTTCCAAGCCTCCAAGGATGTCATCGGGCTGGTGTTGAGCGGCTACACGCTCACGGCACTGCTGGCTCGCCCGCTGTCGGGGTTCCTTGTTGACACCTTCCCGCGCAAGACGGTGCTCATGGTGTGCTATTTCGTGTTTTTCATCTTCTTTGCCGGCTACCTTGGGGCGGCCACGCTGCTGCTGTTTGCCATCGTGCGCACCCTGCATGGTGCGCCCTTTGGTGCGCTTACGGTGGCCAATTCCACCATGGCCATCGACGTGCTGCCGTCGTCGCGCCGCAACGAGGGCATCGGCTACTATGGGCTGTCCAACAATCTTGCCATGGCCATAGCGCCAACGGTGTCCATAGCTATATACAGGCTCACCGGCAGCTTCCAGCTGCTGTTCTGGTTGTCGCTGCTCACAGCCTTCCTCGGCCTCATGGCCGATGCCGGCGTGAAGGGTCGCCAGCCGGGCGGCAGCCGCGGTGCCGAAGCCAGCCCCCGGTCTGCGATGTCCAAGCTCCCGCGCCTGTCGCTCGACCGTTTCTTCCTGCTGCGCGGCTGGGTGCTTGGCGTGAACATGGTGTTCTGCGGTTTCTGCTTCGGTGTGTTGAGCAACTATCTCGCCATCTATGGCAAGGAGGTGATGGGCCGCAGTGGCGGCACGGGGTTGTATTTTGCCCTGTTGTCGGTGGGTCTCATCGCTTCGCGCCTACAGGGTGCCAAGGCATTGCGCCAGGGTTTGCTGGTGCGCAATGCGAGCGAGGGCATGGTCATCTCCACTGTGGCCTACGTGCTGTTTGTGGCCGTGCCGAACGACGTAGGCTACTACGGTTCGGCCCTGCTGCTGGGCCTGGGCAACGGCCATCTGTGGCCGGCCTTTCAGAACATGATTATCCAGATGGCCCACCACAACGAGCGCGGCACAGCCAACTCCACGCTGCTGGTGTCGTGGGACGTGGGCATCGGCTTGGGTGTGCTGCTCGGCGGCATCATGGCCGAACACTGGGGCTACACGGCAGCCTTCTGGGGCGTTGCCGCCTCGCAGGTTGCCGCTGCCGCCATGTTCTTTGCCTCCACGCGCCACGCCTACCGGCGCGGTCGCGTGGAGTGATGCCCTCGTCAGGTGTTCTGCAGGATGATGTCGCACACGGCCTGCGTCTGCTCGCGCCGTCCGAGTGTGATGCGCACACACGACTCCAGCCCGGGGTCGGTCATGAACTTGATCTTGTAGCTTTCCGATGCCAATGCTGCCTGCAGGGCTTCCTTGCAGGCGGCAGGGTATTTGATGAGGATGAAGTTGGCCACGGAACGATAAACCTTGAAGCCAGGGCGCGAGCCAAGCTTTTCGGCATACAGCTCGCGACCCCACTGCATGTCGGCCGCCACGCCGCGATAGTAGTCGTCGCTGTCGAGGGCGGCAAGGGCCACGGCCTCGGAGAAGCGGTTGTAGCCCAAGTACTTGTTGACGTATGAGAGGAACTGCTCGTGGCCGCGGCCTATGAAGCCAAAGCCGCAGCGCAGGCCCGGCAGCCCATAGAACTTGGATAGAGTGCGCGATATGATTAGATTGTCGAAGCGGTTGACGAGCGGCGCGATGTAGTCGGTGTCGGAGCTGATGAAGCTGGCGTAAGCCTCGTCGATGAGCACCATGGTGTCGGCCGGTATGGACTGCATGATGCGCGTAATGTCGTCGGGCGAGAGGCAGTTGCCCGTGGGGTTGTTGGGCGAGGCGAGCAGCAGCATGCGCGGGTGTACGCGGTTGGCGTAGGCAATTACCTCGTCGATGTCGTAGGCAAAGGTGTCGTCCTTCTCGTGGAGAGGATACATCTCGAAATGTCCCCCGCACTCGCTTGCCACTCGGTTATAGTACCACCACGAGAATTGCGGGATGAGTATGGTTTTGTTGGGCGTTTGGGCGCCGGTGTCGGTGGTGAGGAAATAGTGGATGGCGTTCTTGAGCATGTCCTCGCCGCCGTAGGTGAGCAGCACGCGGTCCTCATCGACGCCGTAAAGCTCCGAGAGGCGGACGCTGACCACACTCTTCTTGCCTTGGTCGTAGATGCGGGTGTAGAAGCAGAGTGTCATGGGGTCGAAGCTCTTGATGGCTTCGACCACTTTAGGGCTTGGTGGGAAGTTGAATTCGTTTCTGTCGAGATAGTTCATAATGTTAAAGAGTTATGTAGGGTAAGCGATGGCTTGGTGCATCGCTGTGCCGATGGTTGTTGTGTGCTGGTGTTTGCCGTGAGGGGGCGGCGCCGCATGGTGCGACGGCGCGGGCGCGCTGCCCCACCCCGCCAGCTCATGTGGCGCGCCGGCGGCTGTCGGGCAGCTTCATGAGGAGGATGCCGACGAATATCCATATAATCTCGCGCACGCGGCAGATGATGCTCACGAAGATGCCGAGCGCGGCCGAGAGGCCCAGGGCTGCGATGCTGATGACGAAGCCCCCTTCCTGCACCCCGAGCTGCATGGGCAGGAATCCGATGAGGTTGGCCAGCAGCGTGGTGAAGGATAGTATGAGCACGGCATGGAGGAAGGTGAGGGCTATGCCCGCACAGTCGCCGCCGCCGTCGATGCCGAATAGCAGCAGCATGAACAGGATCTCGGTGCTCTGCACGATGCGCGATAGATACTCCAGCATGAAGCTGGTGTAGAAGGCACGTTTGTCGGTCTGGTGCAGCGCCGCTATCTGCTTATCGACGTTGTGCAGCGCCTCCTCGTGGGCCTTGAGAAAACGGCGGCTCCAATTGCCGAGACCAGGTATGTGGCCTATGCCGCGTATGGTCTTCACGACCAGCCCCTTGCGATAGCCGCGCCAGAAGAGATAGAAGGCTGTGAGACAGAACACGATGGCCATGGCGAAGAGCGTGGCCATGAGCGGTGGCAGCGGCAGGTCGCCTACGGCGGCGAGTGCTAAGTAGAGGAAGATGGATGTGAACCAGAACCAGAAATGTGCGAACACATGCATCATGGCATATAGGATGACCGACGAGGTGGCATGTTGTGTGGAGATGTTCTTCGACAGCTCCATGATGCGATAGGGTTCGCCTCCAAGCCCACCGACGGGTGTGGCGTAGTTCAGGGCGTAGCCGGTCACGGTGAGGCGGAAGATCCGCATGAAGGCGCCTCCCCTTGCGGCAGCGAGGGCCTGCATCTCGCCGGGCGTTGCTGTGGCGCGGATTATTGTGAGCCACGCCAAGGCGTTGATGCCATAGATGACCACCCACACGCCTATGATGGGTATGAGCCAGTAGCCGGCATGGATGAGGTGTTGCCACAGCTCGGCAAAGCTCACGTCGAAGGTGAAGAGCATCACCACCACGGCCGCGAGGCCGATGACGAAGAATATGTTGTTGAGGTTTTTGCGGGTCAAGATGTTGGGGCTTTAGGTTGCTATTTGCTGGTCAGCTCGTCGGCCAGGCGCTGCGAGAAGCGTTCGTGGCGACGGCGTATGTACTCGGTGAGGAGCGACATGGCCACAATCTCCCACACGAAGTTGAGCACGGGCACGTCGGCCAGTGTGAAGATGAAGAAGAAGGTGGTGCGGAAGTTGAAGGTGAGGAGCCCGTTCCAGGGCATGAGGGCGAGCGACTCGGCGTGGAAGCGCCGCCGCACATCCTCGGGGCAGTTGGCGGGCGAGCCATAGCGCTGGCGCATGACGGCCATCATGTGCTGAAAGCGTGGCGTGGCGCTCTCCTGCTTGCGTGTGTAGCCGACGTATGAGCGCTGGAACTGCCGCTCGACGAAGCTGGCATCGGCCGGCATCTCGTAGAGGAGCTGCTGCTGGCGGCGCGAGTCGTCGAACTCGCTGCCCTTCTCGCCCTTGAGGAAAAAGAGGTGCACCTGAATGTAATAGTCGGCCAGGCGCTGCTGTCCTCCCATGCCGAGGAAGCCCGAGACGAGGGACATGGCCAGCACCACGGCGGTGGCGATGTAGGTGTTGGTGGGCGTGTCGGCGATGCCGAGCCAGGCGAACTCCAAGGTGTGGTGGCAATAG
>JAFSVI010000012.1 GCA_017445145.1 Bacteroidaceae bacterium
GCGCTTCATGCTCATCGCACAAAACGGGCGCCACCTCGAGGATTCGCTCTACGCTGCCACATACTCCGCCTACAAGGCCGACCGCTACGACGAGGTCAATGCCAACTTCGTCACCGACACCACCGACTTCCAGGCCGGGGCCCATGCTGCCAAGTTCCTCTTCATCCACGCCATGACGCAGCTCTACACCGGCCACCGCGACGCCTTCTTCCAGGAACTCAAGGACCTCACGCAGAAATATGGCTCCGACGAGATTGCCGACATGGCGAAGTATATCGTCAAAGGCGTCACCGATGGGCGCTTGCTTGCCTCCGACAAGTGGGACGCCAGCAGCATCTGGTCCATGCGAGGCGTGGAGGCGGCTGCCGACTCCACCGCCGCCGACACCCTCCTGGCGGAACCCGAGGTGCCATTTGTGTTCGTTCTGGCTTATCCCACCGGCGAGGTCGATGAGAACCAGCTCGTGTATGAGGTGGCGGCCTACAACTTCACCACCTTCCAGGCGCGCAACTTCGACATCGAGACCGTGCAGGCGGGCGTCGTCACACAGCTGCGCGTCAGCGGCTTCCGCAACTATGACGAGGTGCATATCTACGCGCAGCAGCTGCACGCCGACCCGCACATGCGGCAGGCCCTCGAGGGCATACGCATCATACTCATCAGCCAAGACAACCTCAGCCTGCTCGGCACACGCTACAGCTATGAGGAGTACACCACCTTCTACGACGAGCACCTCTCCAACCGCGCATTGCCCGATTATCTCAACATCGACGAGCCTACGGACCTGCCGATAGTGGATCCCGAGGATGTGCCGCCACCCACCGACGACACCACCGACGGCGACTCCACCACCGACGGCACCGACGATGACGGCACCACCGATGACGAGGACTGGCTGTGGTGATGGGGCTTGAAGAATATCTACCTAAATATAACCGCATGACAGCAAGGCTCCTTTGGGTCGATGACGAGATAGAACTCCTCAAGGCCCACATACTCTTCCTGCAGAAGAAAGGCTACGGGATAGACACCGTCAGCAATGGCTATGACGCCATAGACCGATGCTCGCAGCAGACCTACGACCTCATACTCCTCGACGAGAACATGCCTGGAATAAGCGGCCTCGAGACGTTGCAGCGCATCAAGGACATCACACCCGCCACGCCCGTGGTCATGGTCACCAAGAGCGAGGAGGAGAACATCATGGACCAGGCCATAGGCAGCAAAATCGCCGACTACCTCATCAAACCCGTCAACCCCACGCAGGTGCTGCTCTCGCTCAAGAAGAACATACACCAGCGCGAACTCGTCAGCGAACACACACAGACGGCCTACCGACAGAACTTCATGCAGCTCTCGCAGCTCATCGACGATGCCCGGCGCCCCGACGACTGGTACGACGTCTATCGCCAGCTCGTGGGGTGGGAGCTGCAGCTCACCGACACCGACAGCTCCATGCTCGAGATGCTGGCCATGCAGAAAAGCGAGGCCAACAAGGCTTTTGCCAAATACGTGGCGCGCAACTACCTGCGATGGATTGCCGACAAGGAGGCCGCCGACCGGCCACTCATGAGCACCGACATCTTCAAGAGCCAGGTGTTCCCACACCTCGACCGCAAGGAGAAGGTGTTCCTCATTGTCATCGACAACTTCCGCTACGACCAGTGGCGGGTGCTCATGCAAGAGATTGCCGAACTCTTCAACATCGAGGAGAACCTCTACACCAGCATACTACCTACTGCCACACAGTATGCACGCAACGCCATCTTCTCGGGACTCATGCCGAACATCATCGCAGAGATGTTCCCCGACCTGTGGGTCGATGAGGACAGCCAGGAGGGCAAGAACCTCAACGAGGCGCCGCTCATACGCACACAGTTCCAGCGCTACCGCCGCCACGAGACATTCTCATACCACAAGGTCAACGACTCGGCAGCCGCAGAGCAGCTCCTCCACCAGCTGCCGGCACTCGCCAAATATGACCTCAACGTGTGTGTGCTCAACTTCATCGACATGCTCAGCCACGCGCGCACAGAGAGCCAGATGGTGCGCGAACTGGCCAACAACGAGGCGGCATATCGCAGCATAACGCTGTCGTGGCTGCGCCACTCGCCCGTGGGTGAGCTCTTCCACGCCCTCGCCACACTGCCATACCACGTCATCATCACCACCGACCACGGCAGCATACGCTGCAAGAACCCCATACGCGTCAAGGGCGACCGCAACACCAACACCAACCTGCGCTACAAGCTCGGCAAGAGCCTCGACTACGACCCAAAGGAGGTGTTCGACATCACAGCCCCCCACCAGGCACAGCTGCCAGCTCCAAACCTCTCCACACGCTACATCTTTGCCACCGCCGACACCTTCTTCGCCTATCCCAACAACTACAACTACTACGTGGCCTACTACCGAGACACCTTCCAGCACGGGGGCATATCCATGGAGGAGATGCTCATTCCACTCATCAACCTCACACCGCGACGACACTGATGACCATCAACATACCATCGACAGACCACCTCGAAGAGGCGGCAGCACTATTTGCCGACGCCACACAGGCGGCCGACATCATAGCCTTCCACGCTCCCATGGGAGCCGGCAAGACAACGTTCATACGTGCCCTGTGCCGACATCTCGGCACGCAGGACAGCGTCACGTCGCCGTCATTTGCCATCGTCAACGAATACACGTTGCGCAAAGGCCCCCACAACAAGGCTTACCACTTCGACTTCTACCGGCTGAACAGCGCCGAGGAGGCTCAGGCCATTGGTCTCGACGACTATCTCTACAGCGGCGAGCTGTGTCTCATAGAGTGGCCGGACATCGTCGGGAAGCTACTGCCGCCCGACACGCTCCACGTCTCCATCACACCACAGGACGACGGCACACGCATCATCACCTTCTGACACACGTCGGCCGCCAACATCGCGACGGGAGCTGTAGCCCGGCACCTCGTCAACCCATAACCACGTCGAGCACCATCATGAGCACAAACCCCACGGCAAAACCGATGGTGCTGAGGTTGGTGTGGGTGCCCTCTGAAGCCTCGGGGATGAGTTCCTCCACCACGACATAGAACATGGCGCCGGCGGCAAAGGCCAGCATGTAGGGCAAGATGGGCGTGAGGAAGGAGGCCAGAAGCACCACCGCAAGTCCACCAAGAGGCTCTACAACGCCGCTGAGGGTGCCCAGCACAAACGAGCGCCAGCGCGAGTTGCCCTCGGCACGCATGGGCATGGAGATGATGGCGCCCTCGGGCACGTTCTGTATGGCAATGCCCAGCGAGACGGCAACGGCCGATGCCAACGACAAGCCCGCAGCACCCTGAGCGGCGCCGGCAAACACAACGCCCACGGCCATGCCCTCTGGCAGGTTGTGGATGGTCACCGCCAGAGCCAGCATGGCCGTGCGCGAGAGGCGCGAGCGGGGGCCTTCGGGCGTGTCGCTGCCCAAGTGGAGGTGTGGGGTGAGATCGTCGAGCGCCAGCAGGAACATGATGCCCAGGAGGAACCCCACGGCGGCAGGCACCACGGACCATGCCCCCTTGTCTTCCTCCATCTCTATGGCGGGGATGAGCAGCGACCACACCGAGGCTGCCACCATCACGCCGGAGGCAAAGCCCAGCAGCGACTTCTGCACGCGCTCGGGCAGGTCGTCTTTCATGAAAAACACAAACGCTGAACCGAGCATGGTGCCCAGCAGCGGGATGAGAAGTCCTATGGCAAGAGTGGTCATAACGGGTAGGGGTAAGGTAGTGACAGGTCTGTTTGTGTGTGCAAAAGTAGTGATTATTTGGTTAAGTACACAAACATTCTGCAACTTTCTTTCGCCGAAGACAGAAAATGGCTGCAAGCCGCCATCAGGGCGTCAATATGCAAGCGATTGGCAAATATCGCTCTTTTTTCTTGCTGCAATGCGTGGTTTTGCGTACTTTTGCACCGCAATTTGCACACAACGACTATGAAGACTATCCTAACAACTGTGCTCATCGCGGCACTGTCACTCACGGCAACAGCCGCACCACGCTCCATCGAGGACATGCGAGCCATCGCTGCCAACAAGTTCAACACCACCGCCTCGGCGGCTGCCAGGCGAGCACAAGCGCGCAACGA
>JAFSVI010000113.1 GCA_017445145.1 Bacteroidaceae bacterium
ACCGACCCGCTGGCGATGGCCGGCGGTGTGGTCGACCCGCTGCCCGATGACGCCCCGCAGTTCGTCAAGGACTATCACGCCTACTACAAGACCCCACGTGGCTACCACGCCCGCAGCGGCAACAGCAACGACGGCTGGCGCGTCATTGGCACTCAAGCCTACGCCAACGCTCGCTTCCTCTATTATATCAATGAAATCCGTTCCGCTGTCCTCGTGATGCACGGCGCGGAGGCCCACTCGCGCTACTTCGGCGAAGCTGCCTACCACTACATGGTGGAGGGTAGGGCAGAGGGCTACAACTTTGTCGGCAAGCCCAACCCTGTGCCCGAGAACAAGCAACTGCTCATCATCCCCGGCGCTACCCACTGCGACCTCTATGACGGCGGCGAGGGCAACTACATCCCTTGGGACACGCTGGCGGTGTTTTTCCGCGACAATCTAAAATAATACAACACGGCAACCCTAAACAGAAAGCCGAAACCACCAGCGTGTTTCGGCTTTCGTCTTTTTGGTGTGTCAATGTTTTGAGGACAATAAAATTGGGGATGGGACGTTTGATATATAACAAAATGGGACTAACATGACTTTGCACGATATTCTAAACGCATTGCTTGAGGTTACGGGTGCAATGAGCCCTTATCTCCTGCTGGGCTTTCTCATCGCAGGGGTGCTACACGTGTTCGTACCGAAAAGGTTTTATGCGAAATACCTCTCACGCGACAACAAATGGTCGGTGTTGTGGGCGGCCCTGTTGGGTGTGCCGCTGCCACTATGCTCGTGCGGTGTCATCCCCACCGCTGTCGGGCTGAAGAACGAGGGCGCGTCGAAAGGGGCTGTGGCCTCGTTCCTCATAGCCACCCCGCAGACAGGCATCGACTCCATCCTCGCCACCTTCTCGCTGATGGGACTGGGCTTCGCCGTGGTGCGTCCTGTGGCCGCGTTGGTGACCGGTGTGTGCGGCGGCCTGCTGGTCAACCGCTTTGCCGGTGGGGGAACCATGGTGGCACCCACCGACTGCACTTGCGCCGTCGAGCGCGGCAACCGCCTGTGGCGAGTGCTCAAGTACGCCTACTTCGATATGATTCAGGACATCGGGCTTCGTCTGCTTATCGGTCTGATAGTGGCGGCTCTCATCAATGTGGTCGTCCCCGACGAGTTCTTCCTCTCCTTCGGCAAACAGCCGTTGTTGCAGATGCTGGTCATACTGGTGGTGGCGGTGCCGATGTACATCTGCTCCACGGGCAGCATCCCTGTGGCGGCGGCGCTGATGATGAAAGGTCTCTCGCCCGGAGCAGCGCTGGTGATGTTGATGGCCGGTCCGGCGGTCAACATCGCCTCCATCCTCGTGGTGAAGAAGACGATGGGCAACCGCTTCACCTGGATCTATCTGCTCACCATTGTGGGATTTTCCATCATTTTTGGATTGATTATCAACGCTATCGGTGTCGGTGCCGACATTGTGCCCACTTGTGGCGAGGCACACGGAGCCTGCTGTGCGGCCGAGTCTGCCGTATCCTTTAGTGGGAACGGTGGGGTGTTCCGTGCCATCTGTTCAGCATTATTAATACTATTCATTATAACTGCATTGAGTATGAAATTCTTTGACAAATTCAAAAAACAGAGTGCTGTCACCGGGACAGTGGTTTACACAGTGGAAGGTATGCATTGCAACCATTGCAAGGCCGCTGTAGAGCAGGCCGTCGGAAAGCTGAAAGGTGTGGAATCCTGCGAAGCCACCCCTGCCGCCAACACGCTCATGGTGACGGGAAATGCCCAGGAGAACGACATCCGCAAGGCCGTAGAGCAGGCAGGCTTCGTGTTCAAAGGGAAAAGCTTGAATGCTTGAATTCGTTAATGTGTTAATACATTAATCAAAGAGACTAACACATTTACACATTGGCTCCACATAGTCGCCGACCTCAGTTCACACGTTAATACACGCTAAACAATCATGAAGAAAGTAATTGTTATATCAACCAGTCTCCGTCCGGGCTCGAACAGCCATGCTATGGCGGAGCAGTTTGCCCGCGGTGCAGAAGCCGCAGGGCATCAAGTGGAACTCATCTCGCTCCGCGGCAAGGACATCAAGTTCTGCGTCGGCTGCCTGTCGTGCCAGCAGACGGGTGCCTGCATCTTCAAGGACGATGTACCCGCCATTATGGAGAGCGTCTTGAACGCCGACGTGGTTTGCTGGGCCACGCCCATCTACTATTACGAGATGAGCGGCCAGATGAAGACCCTCATCGACCGCATGAACGCCATGTACACCAAGGATTATCGCTTCCGCGACATCTACCTGCTGACCACCGCCTTCGAGAACGAGGCACACGTCCCTGAGCGTGCCGAGAGTGGTTTGCAGGGATGGATAGCCTGCTTCGGCAAGTCGGCGCTCAAAGGCCACCTCTTCTGCGGC
>JAFSVI010000013.1 GCA_017445145.1 Bacteroidaceae bacterium
CGTCGTGGCGGCCAGCACGCTCTACCCGCGCTTCACACAGCTGGAGAACATGGGATGGAACCTCAAGGGCCAGCCCTGGCTCGTGAGCCATTTCCGCACCGATGCCAGCAGCGCCGACGGCACGGACTATCGCATGAACGTACCACACGTCATATACCAGAACGTGGACAACACCCTCGCCGCCATCAACGCCATGCCCGGCGGTGACCCCGAGGGCGACACCGACGAGCAAGCCGTCGCGGCCGCCAAGGCTGCGGCCCTCCGTTACGGACAGTTCTACACCGCCCAGTCATGGGGCAGCGGCACCGACATAGCCCTGGGCGACGGTTTCTTCACGCAGACGGCCATCATAGCCACCGTCGATAACGAGGGACAGGAGCAGCTCGTCTTCCGCCGGCCCGAATATGCGGGTACGCCAGTGGCTCCCGTCAAGGATGACTTGTTCACCGTTGACCTGTGGTCGCACGCCGACACCACCGCCGTGTGGGCCGACGCCGTGCAGCTGTGTGCGCGCACCGATGCTGCGGCCGACATGCCCTACCGCCTGAACAGCGATGGCGTGAAATGGCTCGCCCTCGACCCCGCAGCCCCGCAGCTGTGGCTCGAGAACGAGGGTGGCACGGCATTCTCGCTCGCCGCCCATGCGCCGTTGGCCACACTGCTGCCGCTCACCGTGCGCACCACGCCTGAGGCCACCATCACCTTCGCACTGCGACAGCGCGCCGCTGCCGCCGACTCGCTTGAGGCCGTATGGCTCATCGACCGCGAGCAGAACCGCATGGTGAACCTGCTCGACGAGAGCTACACGACAGGCATTGGCACCGCCGGCGAGGCCGCCGCACAGACCTCAGGAACGACGGCCGACGTTGCCGGGCGTTTCTTCCTGCAGTTGGGCGGCATGGCACAGATGCCCGAGGCACCCGCTACGACCCACGCCTACCGCGTCTATGTGCGCGACCGCGTGCTCCACATCCTTGGCACCAACCCCGGCGACCGCATACGCGTACACACACCTGCCGGGGCGCTGGTGCTCGCTGCCGAGGCCGCCAACGACCACTACCACACCCCCCTGCGCCAGGAAGGCGTGTATCTCGTGACAATAGAAAAGGAAACCCACAAAATCCTCGTGAGGTAGGTTCGGCTGCATACAACGGGGCATCACAGCGCGAAGCGCCTGATGCGGGGCCTCCACCCACACGCTGCCCACCTATCCTGCTATCTCGGAGAGCTCGAGCCAACGCATTTCCTTGGCATCGAGCTCTTCTTGCAGCTGGGGCAGACGCCGGCTCTTCGCCGTGAGGTCATCGACCGACAGCGTGCCGCTGCACAGGGCCGCCTTGAGGTCGCTTTTCTCGGCTTCGAGCCGCGCGATGTCGCCCTCCAGTGTCTCTAACTCGCGGCGTTCCTTGAAGGTGAGACGCCGTGGGCGTTCGCTGTTGGCTTGTGGCTGCTGGGCGTTGTCGGCAGTGGCCTTGGCTGTCGCCGGCGCGTTGTTGCGTGGAGCCTGCTTGATGCCTTTGCCGTCAGCGCTCGGACGGGCTTTCAAGGCTTCGGCCTCGGCCTGGCGGTACTGAGTGTAGTTGCCGGGGAAGTCATCGACCTCGCCGTTGCCCTTGAACACGAGCAGGTGGTCCACCACCTTGTCCATGAAGTAGCGGTCGTGGGACACCACGATGAGGCATCCCCGGAACGTACGCAGATACTCTTCAAGGATGTTGAGCGTGACGATGTCGAGGTCGTTGGTGGGCTCGTCCAGGATGAGGAAGTTGGGGTTCTGCATCAGCACCTTACACAGGTACAGCCGCCGCCGCTCGCCGCCGCTGAGCTTATAGACGTAGTTTTGCTGCTGCAAGGGGGTGAACATGAAATGCTGCAGGAACTGCATCGCCGAGAGGTGGCGCCCGCCGCCCAGGTCAACATACTCGGCCACGCGCCGCACGGCATCGATTACACGCATCTGCTCGTCGAAGTGCATGCCCTCCTGCGAGAAGTAGCCGAAACGCACCGTCTCGCCGATGACAAAGCGCCCGCTGTCGGGTTTCTCCAGACCCATGAGCATGCGCACAAAGGTGCTCTTGCCCGTGCCGTTGGCCCCGACGATGCCCATCTTCTCGTAGCGCGAGAAGTTGTAGTAGAAGTTTTTGAGGATGACCTTGTCCGGCCCGAAGGACTTCGACACATACTCGGCCTCGAAAATCTTGGAGCCAATGTACGTGCTGTTGAGCGTCAGTGACAGCTGAGGTTCGTCGGAGTGTTGACGGGCGCGGCGTTCGAGGTCCTCGAAGGCCTGCTCGCGGTAGCGCGCCTTGTGGCCTCGTGCCTGAGGCATGCGCCGCATCCATTCCAGCTCCGTGCGGTAGAGGTTGTTGGCGCGTGCCACCTCGGCGTTGCGCGCATCCACGCGCTCCTGCCGTTTCTCCAGGTAGTAGGCGTAGGAGCCGCGGTAGGTATATAGCGTCTGGTCGTCGAGTTCGAGGATTTGCGTACACACGCGGTCCAGGAAGTAGCGGTCGTGGGTCACCATGAGCAGCGCCCGGGCAGCGCGAGGCAGATACCCCTCGAGCCATTCCGTCATCACCAGGTCGAGGTGGTTGGTGGGTTCGTCCAGGATGAGCAGGTCGGCATCCTGAAGGAGCACACCGGCCAGCGCCACGCGCTTGAGCTGTCCGCCCGAGAGCGTCTCCACGCGTTGCGTGGTGTCGGTGATGCCCAGGCGCGAGAGGTACTCCTCCATGCGGCGCGCGAGGGTGTCGCCGTCGTGGCTGCCCACAAAGTCGCCGATGCGTGCTCCCACGTAGCGCTCGTTGTGCCAGGTGAGGGCTTCCATGACGGTCATCCCTGCCGGGAAGGTGGGTGTCTGTTCCAGATATGCCACTTTGAGGTCGCGGCGGAAGGTCACGGTGCCCTCGTCTGGCGCCTCGCGCCCGGCTATGATGTTGAGAAGCGATGTCTTGCCAGTGCCATTTTTCGCTATGAGACCTATGCGTTGTCCCTCGGCGATGCCGAAGGTGATGTCGCTGAAGAGGGTCTTGTCGCCGACGGCCAGCGTGAGGTGGTCGGCCTGCATAAAGGGGTTCACGGTTGCCATGTGAGGAGTGATTACGCTGTCTGAAAGTTGTTTTTGTGACTTTTTTCGGTGCAAAAGTAGTTATTTTTTGCTAAAACGCTTGCCGTTTGACAGGAAAAGCGTACCTTTGCCCTCGATTTTAGGGATGCGAGGCTTTTTCTGTCATGTTCCTTAAAGTCGATACATATATTTTTGCTTTCACACACACATTACAGTCGAAGGTGTTGGCATACACCTTTCAGCTCTTTGATGACAAACCCATATTATGCACACTAAAAGTGAACTGGAGAGTATGGCATTCGAGGAACTTGCCTCGCTTGCCAAGGAGCTTGGCGTGGCCGCCAAGTCCAATGATGAGAAGATAGACCTCATATACGCCATCATCGGTGCGGAGTCCGACCAGGCCATGGCGGCGCCTGCTGAGGCGACGCCCAAGAAGCGTGGCCGCAAGAGCAAGGCCGAGAAGGAAGCAGCAGCCGCAGCGTCGGCCACTGCGAAGGAGGCCGCAGCCGAACCCGCTGCTGCTAAGGCTGCTGGCGACGCCGCCCAGCCCGACAAGGCACCGGCTGCCAAGAAAGGCCGCAAGGCCAAAGCAGCAGCCGCCACCGAGACGGCATCAGCCGCCGCTGCCGCTGCCGCTGCCGACGGCGAGGCCGTGGCGTCCTCATCCGCTGCCACCGACGCCGCTGCCGCTCCGGCCAAGCGTAGGGGCCGCAAGAGCAAGGCCGAGAAAGCTGCCGAGGCCGCAGCACAGGAGATGCTGCAGTTCGAAGCTCCCGCTGCCGACGGCGATGCTGTCACGGCGTCCGTGGCGGAGGAAGCCCCTGCGGTTGTCCCAGAGACGGCAGATGCAATGTCTGCTGCACCATCTGTGGTCGCCCCTCAGGAGACCGACCCTGCGGCCGCTGTCGTGGGCAAACCCACCCCCGAGCAGGTGAAGGCGTTCTTCGACGCCGACGAACCCGACTTCATCATCCTGCACGACGTGCCGGTGATTGACCTGGCGCAACCCGTGCCGGCAGCGCCGATGGAAGCCCCCGAGGCTCAGACCAAGGAACCGGCGTTCCTGCAAAAACTTGCCAACGTGCACACACAGGCCGCACCAGCTGCCGAGACATCTGTGGCGGCGTCGCGTGCCAAGGGCGCTGCACGTTTCGACTTCAGCAATCTCATCCAGACGGAGGGCGTGCTGGAGGTCATGCCCGAGGGCATAGGCCTGCTGCGCTCGTCGGACTACAACTACCTTCCCAGCCCGGACGACGTATTCGTCAACCAGCAGTTCATACGCCAGTATGCCCTCAAGACGGGCGATGTGGTGGAAGGCTCCGTGCGTCCGCCGCGCGACAATGAGAAGTACTTCATCCTCACAAGCGTCAAGAATGTGAACGGTTGTGACCCCGCCACCTTGCGCGACCGCCAGTCATTCGAGCATCTCACACCCCTCTTTGCCGACGAGAAGTTCACCCTCTGCCGTGGCTACAACGACCCCACGAGCGTGCGCATCGTGGATCTGTTCTCGCCCATCGGCAAGGGACAGCGTGCGCTCATCGTGGCACAACCCAAGACGGGTAAGACCATTCTCATGAAGGAGATTGCCAATGCCATTGCCGCAAACCACCCCGAGGCATATCTGATGATGCTCCTCATCGACGAGCGACCCGAGGAGGTCACCGACATGGCACGCACCGTCAACGCTGAGGTCATCGCATCGACCTTCGACGAGCCGGCCGACCACCACGTGAAGATTGCCGGCATCGTCCTCGAGAAGGCCAAGCGCATGGTGGAGTGTGGCCACGATGTGGTCATCTTCCTCGACAGCATCACCCGCCTGGCTCGGGCTTACAACAACGTGGCACCCGGCTCGGGCAAGATTCTCACCGGCGGCGTGGATGCCAATGCGCTGCAGCGCCCCAAGCGCTTCTTCGGTGCAGCGCGCAACATCGAGGGTGGCGGTTCGCTCACCATCATTGCCACGGCTCTCATCGACACCGGCTCGCGCATGGACGAGGTCATCTTTGAGGAGTTCAAGGGCACGGGCAACATGGAGCTGCAGCTCGACCGCACGCTGGCCAACAAGCGCATCTTCCCCGCGGTGAACATTGTGGCATCGAGCACACGTCGCGACGACCTGCTCCACGACAAGATGACGCTCCAGCGCATGTGGGTGCTCCGCAACTACCTCGCCGACATGAATCCCATAGAGGCCATGACCGACCTCAAGAAGCGGCTGGAGGACACAAAGACCAACGAGGAATTCCTCATTTCCATGAACAGCTGAGGCATAGCCGCCCACAGCCAACAACAAAGTCCCGCGCGCGGAACCAGCGTCCCCCATCGTTGGGGCAGCAGAGTTCCCCGCGCGGGATTTTGTCATTGCGGGCCAAAAGGTTATTGTAGTGTGCCTTACACAGGGAGCATTGGCACTTGTTTTGCGTTAATTGTCTTGTATTGGAACGATTTTTTCCTGCTTTTGTAGGTTAAGAAGAAAAATAACATTACCTTTGCGAACGCATATATAAGGAAACCACGCTATGGCTCAGAAGAAACAGAAGAGGGAAGCGTTGTCTGTCTCACGTCTAATTAAGGAGGTCTTGATTGACCAGTTGGGCATTCCATATCGCCAGATTGTCAATGACACGGCTTTCATGGATTACACGCAATCGTTGCGACCTGACCTGTTAATCTCAAATGTGGAATATAACGGTCAGAATGACCGTGAGTTCATTGCTAATCTGCTATGTTATGTAGAGGCTAAGGCCGATGGTTGTGTGGTGGAGGGACGTGAGTGGACAGATGCCTTGCGCCAAGGACGTCGTAAAGCTCCGCTGCTTGGCATTCCCTATTTTGGCATCACAAACTGTCGCACAACTTATTTCTATAATGCACAAAATGGCCAGCGATTGCGTCTGAATGGGAATCTCATATCTGAATTCCAAACGCTTGATGTGCAGCGTACCCTGCTGCGCCAGTTGCGCGAGGATCCCGGGCGTACTAATATCACGGTTGGAGTTGATTCGCTGTCCTCGGTCTCGGAGGCTGTGTTCAACAAGAAACTATGGGAGCTGAAAGAGGAGTATCGCAGCATAGACTTCGCCAACAACACTCAGAAGATAGACTTCACTGTTGGCCTCATAGCATTGGAGTACTACGAGGAGAAGGCGGATATAGACCATCGTAAGGACGCCTCGTTGCAGTATTGGTCTGACGGTAAACAGTATGTTGGCGCTCAATCCGATGCTGCCAAGGCACATAACCTGCGCACATTGCTCGTCACATACATCGACCGTCTGGTAGATGAAGACTCTGACTTCAAGGATTTTGCTCCTCTATTGCTGTCGGTCAGGAATCTCATTGCTGGCGCTAATGCCATCGTCTCGCCCTCACAGTTGCAGACCATATACCCAGTCATAGACTCGATGCGCCCCATGCATGGTGCCGGCTTTGATTTGTTCGGAGCTGTCTATGAGAGCTTCGCCAATTCCAAGGAGAAGAAGGATTTTGGCGAATACTTCACTCGCCGCCACTATGCCCACGTACTTGCCGAGGTGTTGCTGCGCGATGTCGATGTGTTTCGCCCTGTGAAGATTATCGACCCCAGTTGCGGCACGGGAGGTATGCTCACTGAGAGTTTCAAGGTTCTGCAGGCCAACTTCAGGGACAGCGGAACAATGACATCAGCTGCCAGGGAGCATCTCATGCTCTCATGCTTCTACGGCATTGACATACGCACGGAGAACATATCCCGCACGCGTCTGAATATGTTCCTCGTGGGCGACGGCCACACCAATATGTTTGCCGACAATGCCCTCAGACCCGAGAAACCTCGTGGGAAGGCTATCTTAGCATCTGGGCAGTATGACTACCTCATAACCAATCCGCCATACGGTGCAGGCACGATTCAGGCTGAGACCGACATGCTGACGTCGTATCGCATGGAGGTGGCTTTCATCTGCCGGGATATAGACTTGCTACGTGTAGGTGGTCGTGCTTGCATCATCACTCCCGATGGTGTGCTTGAGAACCCCTCGTTCCGTAGCCTGCGTGAGGAGATTATGTTGACATGCAACATTGATGCTATCGTCTCGTTGCCCAAGTTCGCCTTTGCTCCTTACACCAAGGAAAAGACGTATGCCCTCTTCCTGACAAAGAAGCATGAGCGTAGCTACCATGCCGCTGCCCTTCCACCAGAGCAACGCAATATGCCAACAGGTAAGTTTCAACGCACGCCTGTTTGGATGTACATCATCGACAACGATGGCTTTGCCAACTCTGACAAGCGGTTCCCCACGCGCTTGCGCGGACAAGGGCAGCAGTGGCTGCACGATGAGGTTTCGGGCTACTCCGAGGACGACGGACGCGAGCGCAAGAGTCTTCTCGTGGAACGATGGATGAACTTTGACGACCGCGACCGTGGAGGAACGGAATGGATGGACGAGAAGGGCAACACTGTGTGTCTGAGAAAGGGTGGATTCATTCCCGTTGACGATATCACCTCAGACGAATATCTCACCCTCTTGCCTGAACGATACCTCAGACCATACGAACCGCATTATGTCAGCCGTCGTGAGTTTCTGCGCGAGTTGAGGGAGCTTGAGGACTGCATAAAGAGAATTATTGAGATATGAAATTCTGCGACATCTTCAACCCCATCGAAAAGGGAAACCATGGGCTGACAGAAGAGGCTGCCTATGCTGCCATCAACCTAGGGCTTATGGTGCCTCTCTATGGTGGGAATAGCCAGCACCGTGCCACGGAGCGCTACATATCCGAGCGAGCCGCGACAGTTGACGGACAGCCGATGCGAGTCTTTGACGGCGAGGGTATTATCATCAGTCTGGATGGCAGTGCAGGATGTATGACATACAAGTCTGGCGAGCGTTTTGCGCTGAACCATCATGCCGGGTTCATCACCCTGCGTCCCGAGGCACGTCAGCGTGTCAACCTGCGCTACTTTGCAGCTTTCATGCAGAACCACTACAAGTCCATTGCCGTGAGCTCGGGTTCCAAGACGTTGTCGCTGTCGCAAATATATAGCGATGAATTCGAATTGCCAGATAAGGCGACTCAGGATGAGCTGATGGCGGAGTTGGGTTGGACCATGAGGGCTTGGGAAAGCCTCTCTGACATCAAGTCACGACTCGACAAACTTCTTGTGCGACAAATCACCGCCACTTATCGTCGCTATCAGGTGCGCGACGTACCCTTGCGAAAGGTCCTTGACTACATGGGCGGCAATTCAGGCCTCACGGAGGAATTCCTCTACAACAATCTCGCTGTTGGCGGTCCACGCTACAAGATTCTCACCGGTGCCACTCTGGAGTCCAAACAGCTGGGACAGGTGCCGCTATGCAGCATCGCAGGAAGGCCGCTACGCGTCTTCGAGAACAGAGAGGGACTGCTCGTCGTGCGCAAGGGTAAAGCCGGCAGCACCGTTTACCTTACGCCAGACCGATATACGCTCAACGACGATGCCTACATCCTATTTGTTCATGATAGCTGCCCATACGATATCGACTTGCACTGGCTTGCCATCCAATACCGCTCTGAGTTTATGGCCTACGCTTCGGCCGCCGACAACGGCACATGGAACATGACGGGATTCTTTGATAATGTGAGAATCGACATCCCCGAACACAGGGAACAGTTGCAGCTCGTGGGGCTTTACAAGCGCGCACATCACCTGCAGCGGCGCATCGACGAAATACACCTGCGCTTGCAGACGCTGATGGCAAAAGAGATAGAGTAGGCTGTCAATAGACGTAGAAGAGGGTTGTGTCGGTGAGCAGGTTGAGCGGTGCTGCGGGGTCGGTAGCCTCGTAGGTGGTGCTCACTTGTCGTATGCCGCCGTTGCCGGGACCCGATGCGGCGCTGTTGGTGCGGACGAGGCCTCCTGGCGCCAGCGCCACGTCCCAGTCGGTGCGCTGTGCGAG
>JAFSVI010000014.1 GCA_017445145.1 Bacteroidaceae bacterium
CCACGCACATGGCCGCATGCACGCGCTTGCGCAGGCGCTCGTCGTCGGGGCGGCGGCGCAGGTCGATGCAATAGGAGGTGGTGAGCGATGTCAGTGCCGAGTCGGCGCTCGAGAACGACGCCGCCACGATGCCGAGCACGAAGAACAGCGACGCCGCCTGCGAGCCACGCACGTAGGTGGTGAGCAGCGCGTCGCCCGCCACGCCGGACCCCACGGCCATGGTGAGCAGCACGCCGAGGGCGAGGAAGAGCATGTTCACGGGCACGAAGGCCACCCCGTAGGTGCACATGTCTTTCTGTGCATCGGCCAGCGTGCGACACGTGAGGTTTTTCTGCATCATGTCCTGGTCCAGGCCCGTCATGACCACGACGATGAAGGCCCCGCTCACAAACTGCTTCAGAAAATGGTGGGGCGAGGCCCAGTCGCCAAAGACGAAGATGCGGCTCATGTCGCTGTGGGCCACGGCGGCGACGGCCCCGGCCGGCGTGAGGCCGAGGTCGGCAACCACGGCGGCGATGATGAGCACCAGCGCTGCCAGGAGGCACAGCGTCTGGAAGCTGTCGGTGAACACCAGCGTGGCGATGCCGCCGCGACGCGTGTAGAGCCAGATGAGCATCACCATGGCCGCCGCGGTGACGGCGAAAGGCACACCCGCCCGCTCCAGCACGAAGTCCTGCAGGATCATGCACACGACATAGAACTTCAGAGCCGAACCCGTCAGCTTCGACAGTAGGAAGAACCACGCCCCGGTGGCGTAGGAGCGGCGCCCCAAGCGTTGACCCAGGTAGGCGTAGATGCTGGTCAGGCCCAGGCGGTAGTAGAGCGGCAGCAGCACAAAGGCCACAGCCGCATAGCCCGCGATGAAGCCCAGGCACACCTGCAGGTAGGTCATCTGCGAGGTGAGCACCATGCCCGGCACGCTCACAAAGGTAACGCCCGAGATGGATGCCCCCACCATGCCGAAGGCCACCATGTACCACGGCGCGCGGCCGTTGGCGCGGTAGAACGTGGCGTTGTCGGCGCCGCGCGCCGTGAGGCGGCTGATGGCGAGGAGGGCGGCGAAGTACGCCGCCACGATGGCAAGCGTCAGCATGGGCAGCGCAGTTCCCAGAAGGCCACGGCTGCCGCCGCCGCCACGTTGAGCGAATCGACGCCGTGGGCCATGGGTATGCGCACCACGTAGTCCGCACCGGCAATGGTCGGCGCAGCCAGGCCGTCGCCCTCCGTGCCCATGACGATGGCCAGGCGCGCCTCGCTCTTGAGGCGCGCGTCGTCGAGCGGCAGCGAGTGGGGCGTCAGCGCCATGGCAGCGGTCTTGAAGCCCTCGCGCCGCAACAGCGCCTGCCAGTCGCCGCCCGGCGCCTCGAGCCACGTCCACGGCACGAGGAACACCGCCCCCATCGACACGCGCACGGCGCGGCGGTTGAGGGGGTCGCAGCTCGTGGGCGTGAGCAGCACGGCGTCGATGGCCAGCGCCGCCGCCGAGCGGAAGATGGCACCGATGTTGGTGGTATCCACCACGCCGTCGATGACCACCACGCGACGGGCGCCGCGCACCACCTCCTCCACGCTGCGCAACGCCGGGCGGCGCATGGCGGCCAGCACGCCGCGCGTGAGCGTGTAGCCCGTGAGGGCTGCCAGCACCTGGCGCTCGCCGGTATAGACCGGCACGCCGCGCGGCAGACGCGCCACGAGGGGTGCGGCGTCGCCGTCGAGATGGCGTCGCTCGCACAGCAGCGACACGGGTTGCACGCCAGCGTCGAGGGCCGTGGCAATCACCTTGGGGCTCTCGGCGATGAACAGCCCCTCGTCGGGCGACAGGCGGTTGCGCAGCTGCGCCTCGGTGAGGGCGCTGTAGGGCTCCACGCCGCGCTGCGTGAGCGCCGTCACCTCAATAAAATCGCCGCACATGGCTGTCGTAGTCAAAGCCTTCACGCTGAAGCTGCGCCGTCAGCTCCCCGGCATCACGGCCGAAGGCTGCACACAGCTCGTCAAGTGTCTCATACTCACCGTCGCGAAGCAGCATGTTCACTGCCGAGACCAACATCGCGGGGTCGTGGGGTAAATGGTCCATGATAAGTAGTTAATCGATATTGTGCGCTACAGCGCCGCGAGGATGGCGCGGCAACCCTCATCGACATCGCGCCACGTGGCATCGAAGTCGCCCGTGTACCACGGGTCGGCAACGTCGCCCGGACGCGACGTGAAGTCCAGCAGCCGCCGGATCTTGCCCTCGGGGTCGCCGCCACAGATGCGCCTCATGTTGCGGATGTTCCACTCGTCCATGCCCACGAGCAGGTCGTAGCGCGAGTAGTCGTCGGCGCGCAGCTGGCGCGCACGCTTGCCGGCACACCCTATGCCATGTTCGGCGAGCTTGCGGCGCGCCGGCGGGTACACGGCGTTGCCAATCTCCTCCGTCGAGGTGGCCGCCGAGGCGATGTGGAACTCGGCAGAGCGCCCGGCCTCATCCACGAGAGCCTTCATGACGAACTCTGCCATCGGGCTGCGGCAGATGTTGCCGTGGCACACGAAAAGGATAGCTGTCTGCTTCATCATGGGCGCAAAGGTAGTGAAAATAGCTTAAAGTTTGCGTGCCGGAGGACAAAGTTTAAGCTATTTTCACTACCTTTGCGGGCTTCAACACAACAGACAGCAACAAAACCCACCATACACACCATGCACAAACAAATCCCCGTGCTGCTGCTCACAGGCTATCTCGGCAGCGGCAAGACAACGCTCCTCAACCGCATACTCAACAACCGCCGCGGCATACGCTTCGCTGTCATCGTCAACGACATCGGTGAGGTCAACATCGACGCCGACCTCATCGAGAAAGGAGGCATCGTCAACCAGAGCGACGACAGCCTCGTGGCGCTGCAAAACGGATGCATCTGCTGCACACTCAAGATGGACCTCGTGCAGCAACTCTGCGACATCACACGCCAGGAGACATTCGACTACATCGTCATCGAGGCCAGCGGCATCTGCGAGCCGGCACCCATAGCGCAGACCATCTGCTCCATTCCCACCATGGGCATGGAGTACGTGCGCCACGGGGTGCCTGTCATCGACTGCATAGCCACCGTCGTCGATGCGCTGCGCATGCGCGACGAGTTCGGCAGCGGCCACGACCTGCTCCGCCCCAACCTCGAGGAGGACGACATCGAGAACCTCGTCATACAGCAGATAGAGTTCTGCAACATCATACTCCTGAACAAGGCATCCGAGGTAACACCCGACGAGCTCGGACGCATAAAGGCCATCATACGCTCCATACAGCCCAAGGCTGCCATCATCGAATGCGACTACTGCGACGTCGATTTCGACCGCATTCTCGGCACTGGCATGTTCGACTTCGACGACGTGGCCACCTCGGCCGCATGGATTGACCAAATCGAGAACCGCCACGACGACGACGACCATCACCACGGCGACCACCATCACCACGATGACCACCACGACGACCACCACGGCGCCCACCACCACCATCACCACCACCACGACGAGGGCGAAGCCGAGGAGTACGGCATCGGCACCTTTGTCTATTACCGCCGCCAGCCCCTCAGCCTGGGCCTCTTCGACGAGTTTGTGGCGCGCCACTGGCCGCGCACCATCATCCGCGCCAAGGGCATCTGCTGGTTCGCCAGCGAACCCGACACCTGCTACGTCTTCGAGCAGGCAGGCCGCCAGGTGTCGCTGCGCAACGCCGGACAGTGGTATGCCACCATGCCCGCCGACGAACTCGCCGACTTCAAGGCCCGCACACCGGCCCTCGAGCGCGACTGGGACGAGCGCTATGGCGACCGCATGCAGAAGCTCGTGTTCATAGGCCAGCACCTCGACCGCGAGGCCATCACCGCAGCCCTCGACAGCTGCCTCGTAGCCCAGTAGGCACACGCCGGACAACAGGCAGGCACATGCCAGACGCCAGCCAGACACCCGCCGCAACCCGAAGCACGTCAGAAAAACACCCCACGAGGCAAAAAAAGAGCCGTTTTGCTTTGCCATGTCGGGAGAATGGCGTAACTTTGCGCCCGCTGTCACGTGATGGCAGCATGAGTTTCAAACCTATAACAACACCAAACAACTTTTTATGGCAACAAAAATCAGACTGCAGCGCCACGGCCGTAAGGGCTATGCCTTCTACAGCATCGTGATCGCTGATGTAAGAGCTCCGCGCGACGGTAAGTTTACAGAGAAGATTGGAACCTACAACCCCAACACCAATCCTGCCACTGTAGATTTGAACTTCGAGCGCGCACTCTACTGGGTGGAGACAGGCGCACAGCCCACCGACACCGCACGCAACATCCTCTCCCACGAAGGCGTCTATCTCATGAAGCACCTGCGCGGCGGAGTGAAGAAGGGAGCCTTCGACGAGGCCACGGCACAGGTCAAGTTCAACGCCTGGAAGGCCGACCGCCAGAAGGGCCTCAAGGCCATCGAGGCCCAGGTGGCTGCCGACAAGAAGGCCGCTGCCGCTGCCGCCCTCGAGGCCGAGAAGAAGACCAACGAAGAGATCGCAAAGAAAGTAGCCGACAAGAAGGCTGCCGAGGCTGCCGCAAAGGCCGAAGCCGAGGCTGCCGCCAAGGCTGAGGCTGCTGCAAGTGAAACCGCAGCGACGGAGGCACCGGCAGAGGCTTAACCCAACTTCCAAACAAATATTTCTTTCCAAACAAGCATACGGGAGGCGTGGCTGTGAAGCCGCGCCTTCTCGCGTCTATGCACCGCAATGACAAACCGGCGCTCCCGCGATGGCGAACCGGCACTCCCGCGATGGCGCAGCCGCACGCCCGGGGTGTCAGCCGCACGCCAATGTTAAAAAACATGAAGCACTAATCATTTTTAGGTATCGCGCGTACATTATATAAGCAATTAATGCTATCTTTGCAGCACTTTTGCAAAGTCTGCATAGCACACGAGGCATGAACAACGACGTGATACGCCACGCAGGAGTGGTGAAAGCCATTGATGGTCAGCACGTTCGCGTAACCATACTGCAAGCCACGGCTTGCGGAGGCTGCGCGGCGCGTGCCATGTGTTCGAGCGCCGAGGCCAAGGAGAAAGAGGTCGATGTCACCGACGACAAAGCCGGCACCCTCGCCGTGGGACAGGCGGTGTGGCTCGAGGGCCGCATGGCCGACAGCCGCACGGCAGCCATCGTGGCCTACGGCGTGCCGCTGCTCGTGATGGTGGCCGTGCTCGCAGCCACCGTCGGCGCCACCGGCAGCGAGCCCCTCGCCGCCGTGCTCGCCTTGGCCTCCGTGGCAGCATACTACGCCATCGTGCGCCTCTTCTTCCGCCAGCGGCTGCAGCGCACCTTCTCCTTCGCCATCCGCCACGGCGAGCCACCGCGCGCCGAGGCGTGACCCCACCCCACAGCCATCATAACTCAAAACTATAAAACCTATCAACACTTATGAATGTAATCCTGATTGCAGTAATCGTTCTTGGAACCATCGGACTGGTGAGCGCGCTCATCCTCTTCCTGGCAGCCAAGAAGTTTGCTGTCCATGAAGACGAGCGCATCGGCCTCGTCGCAGAGGTCCTGCCCGGAGCCAACTGCGGCGGCTGCGGCTTTCCCGGCTGCGGCGGTTTCGCCTCGGCATGCGTGAAGGCTGCCACCGACAAAGGCTCGCTCGAAGGCATGCTCTGCCCCGTGGGCGGACAGCCCGTGATGGAGAAGGTGGCCGGCATCCTCGGCATGACAGCCGAGGCCACGGCGCCGAAGGTGGCCGTGGTGCGATGCAACGGCACCTGCGAGAGCCGCCCGCGCGTGGCCGAGTTCGACGGTGCCCGCAGCTGCCGCGTGCAGCAGATGCTGGGCTCGGGCGAGACGGCATGTGCCTACGGCTGCCTCGGCTGCGGCGACTGCGTGGCCGCCTGCAAGTTCGGCGCCATAAGCATGAACCCCGCCACAGGCCTCCCCGAGGTCGATGAGGAGAAATGCACCGCCTGCGGCGCCTGCGCCAAGGCATGCCCGCGCTCCATCATCGAAATCCGCCTCAAGGGCCTGAAGAACCGCCGCGTCGTGGTGCTCTGCAACAACAAGGACAAGGGCGCACAGACGCGCAAGGCATGCGCCGTGGGATGCATAGCCTGCCAGAAGTGCGTCAAGGTGTGCAAGTTCGAAGCCATCACCGTAGATCAGAACCTCGCACACATCGATGCCGAGAAGTGCAAGCTCTGCCGCAAGTGCGAGGACGAATGCCCGCAGAACGCCATACACGCCTTCAACTTCCCGCCACGCAAACCCAAGGCAGAAGCAACGGCAGACGCCGCAGCTGCAAAGCCGGCAGCAGCACCCGCAGCAAAGCCGACAGCAGCACCCGCAGCAAAGCCGGCAGCAGCACCCGCAGCAAAGCCGGCAGCAGAGGCCACAGCCGCCCAGCCCGTCGCCGCCACAGCGCAGCCCCAATCGTAAATCGTAAATCGTCAAATCGTAAATAATGAAGACATTCCACATAGGCGGCGTTCATCCCGCCGAAAACAAGCTCTCGGCTGCCAGCCCCATACGCGTGGCAGCACTGCCCAAGCAAGCCGTCTTCTCCATGTTCCAGCACATCGGCGCACCAGCCGTGCCTGTCGTCAAGCGCGGCGACGAGGTGAAGGTGGGTACCCTCCTGGGCGAAGCCGGCAAGGGCCTCAGCGTGCCCGTCTTCTCCAGCGTCAGCGGCAAGGTCGCGAAGGTTGAACCCGTGCTCGACAGCAGCGGCACGCGCCGCATGGCCGTCGTGGTCGATGTCGCCGGCGACGAATGGGAGGAGAGCATAGACCGCACAGACAAGCTCGTGACGTTCAAGGACCTGGGGTCCATCACCGCCGAGGAGGTCGTCAGCCGCATCAAGGCTGCCGGCATCGTGGGCATGGGCGGAGCCACCTTCCCCACCGGCGTGAAGCTCATGCCGCCCCCCGGCACCAAGGCCGAGGCCATCATCGTCAACGCGGTGGAGTGTGAGCCCTACCTCACCGCCGACCACCGCCTCATGCTCGAGAAGCCCGAGCAGATACTGGTGGGCATACAGCTCATCAAGCACGCCGTGAACTGCTCAAAGGCATACATCGGCATCGAGATGAACAAGCCCGACGCCATCAAGCTGCTCAGCGACATGCTGCGCGAGAAGGCCGCCCAGTACCCCGGCATCGAGGTGGTGCCTCTGAAGGTGAAGTACCCGCAGGGCGGCGAGAAGCAGCTCATCGACGCCGTCATCGGGCGTCAGGTGCCGGCACCGCCCGCACTGCCCATCAACGTGGGCGCCATCGTGCAGAACGTGGGCACGGTGTATGCCATCTACGAGGCCGTGACGAAGCGCAAGCCCCTCATCGAGCGCATCATAACCGTCACGGGTAAAAGCGTTGCTCAACCCACAAACTTCCTCGCACGCATAGGCACACCCATGCAGCAGCTCATCGACGAAGCCGGTGGCCTGCCCGCCGACACGGGCAAGATCATCGGCGGCGGACCCATGATGGGACGCGCCCTCATGTCGCTCGACGTGCCCGTGACGAAAGGCTCCAGCGGACTGCTCCTCATGACAGAGGCCGAGAGCCGCCGCGCCACGCCGCAGCCATGCATACGCTGCGCCAAGTGTGTGGGGGCATGCCCCATGGGCCTCGAACCATACCTCCTGGCCGCCCAGGCCCGCAACAAGGACTGGGAAGGGTGCGAGAAGAACGACGTCACCTCGTGCATCGAGTGCGGCTCGTGTGCCTTCACCTGCCCCAGCAGCCGACCCCTGCTCGACAACATACGCGTGGCCAAGCAGACCGTCATGGGCATCATCAAGGCCCGCCACATGGAGGCCATCAAGAAGTAGTGTTCAAAAAGGTAAGAATAGAATCACTTTTTCCCTCACATCCACGACACGTTTTCCAAGGCATCCATTGCGAACAACGATAGTGATGTGTGAATCCAACAAAATATGAAACCTGTAATCTCTCTTTCACCCCACGTCCACAGCGGCGACTCGGTGCAGAAGAACATGTACGGCGTGTGCATAGCACTCGTGCCGGCACTCGTGGCATCGCTCTGCTTCTTCGGGCTTGGGGCGGCCATCGTGATGCTCGCGTCGGTGGCCTCGTGCGTGTGTTTCGAGTGGGCCATCACGCGCTTCATCCTCGGCCGCAAGCAACTCACCATCTGCGACGGCTCGGCCGTGCTCACCGGCATGTTGCTGGGCTTCAACCTGCCCTCCAACCTGCCGCTGTGGATCATCGTCATCGGCGCACTTGTGGCCATTGGCGTCGGCAAGCTCACCTTCGGCGGCCTCGGACAGAACCCCTTCAACCCCGCGCTGGTGGGACGCGTGTTCCTGCTCATCTCCTTCCCCGTGCAGATGACATCGTGGCCCCTGAGCGGACAGATGGGCTACGTCGATGCCGAGACGGGCGCCACGCCGCTGGCGCTCATGAAGCTCGCCATCAAGGAAGGCGACACCTCATACCTCGACCAGCTGCCCTCGTCGTTGGACATGCTCCTGGGCCAGACCGGCGGCTCGCTGGGCGAGGTCAGCGCCCTGTGCCTGCTGCTGGGCTGCTGCTTCATGCTCTGGCGCAAGATTATCACGTGGCACATTCCCGTGAGCATTCTCGCCACCGTGTTCGTGCTCGCCGGCCTGTTCCACCTCATCGACCCCACCTACGCCAACCCCGTGCAGGTCATACTCAGCGGCGGCCTCGTGCTCGGCGCGTGCTTCATGGCCACGGACTACGTCACCTCACCCATGACGGCCAGGGGGCAGCTCATCTACGGCGTCGCCATAGGTGTGCTCACGGTGCTCATCCGCGACTTCGGCAGCTACCCCGAGGGCATGAGCTTCGCCATACTCATCATGAACGGCTTCACACCCCTCATCAACACCTACGTCAAACCTAAACGCTTCGGGGAGGTCAAGAAATGAAGAAACTACCATCAACATTACCCAATATGCTCTGCGTGCTGACGCTCATCTCCGTCATCGCAGCAGGGGCTCTGGCCTACGTGAACCAGCTCACGGCAGGCCCCATAGAGCAGAACAAGGCACGCACACTGGCCGAGGGCATCAACCGCGTGCTCGGCGCCAACGACGCCGCCGTGCAGGAGACCTCGACCGTGCAGGATGCCAACGACAACGACGTCGTCATCTACATGACCAACAAGGGCGTGGCCGTGCAGGCCATAGACCCCAACGGCTTCGGAGGCACGCTGAAGGTGCTCGTGGGCTTCGACGACAAAGGCACCATCAAGGGCTACACCGTGCTCGAACATGCCGAGACACCCGGCCTCGGCGCCAAGGCCGACCAGTGGTTCCAGCAGGGCGAGAAGGGCGACATCATCGGCAAGAACCCCGGACAGAAGGAACTCACCGTGAGCAAGGACGGCGGCGACGTCGATGCCATCACAGCATCCACCATCACCTCACGCGCTTTCCTGCGCGCCGTCAACGTGGCCTTCCACGCCTACGCCGGCGCCAGCGCCACCGACGGCCAGACAGGTGCCACACCACATCAACCCCAAAACTAAGGAGATAACGATTATGAAATATCTGAATATTCTGTGGAACGGCATCCTCAAGGAGAACCCCACCTTCGTGCTACTCCTTGGCATGTGCCCCACGCTGGGAACCACCTCCAGCGCCATCAACGGCATGTCGATGGGTCTGGCCACGATGGCTGTGCTCATCTTCTCCAACCTCATCATATCATGCGTCAAGAACCTCATACCCGACCAGGTGCGCATACCATCGTACATAGTCGTCATAGCAAGCCTCGTCACCGCGCTCCAGATGTTCATGCAGGCCTACACGCCCGAGGTGTATAAGACGCTCGGCCTCTTCATCCCACTCATCGTCGTGAACTGCATCATCCTCGGACGCGCAGAGGCTTTCGCCGCAAAGAACGGTCCCGTGGAGAGCATCTTCGACGGCATAGGCATTGGCCTGGGCTTCACCATCGCGCTGACGCTGCTCGGCGGCATACGCGAGCTGCTGGGCACCGGCAAGCTCTTCGGCGCCACGCTCTGGGCCGAGAGCTATGGCATGCTGCTCTTCGTGCTCGCCCCGGGTGCTTTCATCGCCCTGGGCTACCTCATCGCCGTCGTGAAGAAGACAATGAAGATATAATCAATTCATAATTAACGATTCGCGATTAGCAATTATCAATTGATTCATTCCTATTAATCATTATTTAACCCGTTCAATGTACAACGAACCCTTCACCCAAAGCAAGACATCCGACCACGCAGCTAACAGGGAAGCGTGAAGTGTGCATTGAGAATTAAATAAAGTATGGCTTACCTATTAATATTCTTCTCGGCCATCTTCGTCAACAACATCGTGTTCTCGCAGTTCCTCGGAATATGCCCGTTCCTCGGTGTGTCGAAAAAGGTCGATACCGCCCTCGGCATGTCGGCCGCAGTGGCCTTTGTGCTCACCATAGCAACCATCGTGACGTATCTCATACAAATCCTGCTCATCAAGTACGACCTGGTGTATCTGCAGACCATAGCCTTCATCCTCGTCATAGCAGCACTCGTGCAGATGGTGGAGATAATCCTCAAGAAAGTATCGCCGGCACTCTACCAGGCCCTCGGCGTGTTCCTGCCGCTCATCACCACCAACTGCGCCATCCTCGGCGTGGCCATTCTCGTGGCACAGGGCACATACAACGCACAGGGCATGGAACCCAACCTCCTCACCGGGGTGGTGTATGCCGTCTCGACAGCACTGGGCTTCGGCCTGGCGCTGACCATCTTCGCCGCCATACGCGAGCAGCTGGCCATGATGGACATACCCAAGGGCATGCAGGGCATGCCCATAGCACTCGTCACCGCCGGACTGCTGGCCATGGCCTTCATGGGCTTTGGCGGTGTCGATAACGGCCTGGCAAAGGTGTTTGGCTTGTAGGCCCACGACCATACCCGCCCCGGCGGACAGACACACACGTCAAGCGGCAAGGCTCCCACATGGTGAGCCTTGCCGCTGCTGTTGGCCCATGAGGCGGCCTTTGAGGCAAAACATGTGCGTCCTATTGTTCGCTTTGATTGTCCTACAAACACCTAATATTGGGCTGCGAGGGGCATTTTGCGGCCTTTTTCCTTTGTTATGTGTGACAAAATGGCTAATTTTGCACCGCATTTTCCATGTCAACGCATTGAAACAATGACCTTCCCAGCTCTATACGTAACCCTCGTGCTCGTGTTCATGCTCGTGGCATTGATGCGCGAATGCCTGCGACCAGGACTAATACTGTTCACGGCCGTCGTGCTTCTGCTCGTGGCAGGCATCATCAGCCCCGAGGAGGCCATCAAGGGCTTTTCCAACAAGGGCATGATCACCGTGGCCCTGCTGTACCTCGTCTCGGAGGGTGTGCGCAAAAGCGGCGTGCTCGAGCGCATCGTGTTCCGCATGCTGCCCAAGAAGAACGCCACCATCACCAGCGCCGGCCTGCGCTTCTACCCCATCGTGACCTTCATCTCGGCATTCTTCAACAACACCCCCGTCGTGGTCATCTTCGCACCGATGATCAAGAACTGGGCGCGCAAGATGAAGCTTCCACCCACCAAGTTCCTCATACCTCTCTCCTACGCCACCGTCATCGGAGGCGTGTGTACCCTCATCGGCACCACCACCAACCTCGTGCTCCACGGCATGCTGCTGCAGGAGTACAAGGAAGAGACCGTGGCCGTGGCCGAACATGGTGCCGCCGAGGGCATCCTCATGCGCTTCGGCATAGACGGCATGTCGATGTTCGAGCTCACGAAGGTGGGCATCGTCATCGCCGCGGTGGGGCTCATCTACCTCATCTTCTGCTCGCGCTACCTCCTGCCCGACGAGCGGCACTCCGACGAGGAAGCTGCCGAGGAGGACATCGCCCCCGGCATGATACGCCACGAGATACTGCTTGGCAACCGTTTCCCGGGGTTGGGAAAGACGCTCCACGACTTCGACTTCTACCGCCACTACGGCGCACACGTGCGCGCCATACGCCGCAACGGCGTCATCCAGCCCAAGGACTACATGCACACACGCATGACCCACGAGGACACGCTCATCGTCGATGCCGACGAAACGTTTATGAAGGCATGGGGCGAGAGCCGTGTGTTCTGGATGATCAACCGCGTGGGCGACTACGAGCCGCCCATGGGCAAGAAGAAACGCTTCATGGCCCTCGTGCTGCTCATACTCATGATCATCGGCGCCACCGTGGGCGAGCTGGAACCTGTCAAGCAGATGCTGCACGAGTCGGAATTTGTGCAGACACACATGCCGGCGCTGCGCCTGGACATGTTCTTCTTCGCATGCGTCACGGCCATCATCATGGCGTGGACACGCATGTTCTCGCCACGCAAGTACACCAAGTTCTTCTCTTGGGACGTGCTCATCACCATAGCCTGCGCCTTCGGCATCTCCACCGCCATGACCAAGAGCGGCTTTGCCAACATCGTTGCCGGCCACATCATTGCGCTGACCGACATCGTGCGAGGCTCGGACTACGGCATATACATCATCCTCGCCGCATTGTTCCTCATCACCAACATCTTCACCGAACTCATCACCAACAACGCCGCAGCAGCACTCGCCTTCCCACTGGCGCTCGCCGTGAGCGAGAAGCTCGGCATGAACCCCATGCCATTTGTCGTGTGTGTGTGCTTCGCCGCCAGCGCCGCCTTCTCCACGCCCATAGGCTACCAGACCAACCTCATCGTGCAAGGCATCGGCGGCTACAAGTTCAAGGACTTCCTGCGGGTGGGCCTGCCCATGAACATCATCGTGTTCGTGCTCTCCGTGGTGCTCATACCCCTCTTCTACAACCTGCGATGACCATGACAAGAAACATATACCCCATATATGACAAGATGATGACCCGCGCCGACAAGGAGGCACTGCTCCACCAGCGCGGCATGATGATATGGTTCACGGGCCTCAGCGGCTCGGGAAAGAGCACCATAGCCCTCGGCGTGGAACGCGAGCTACACGCACGGGGCTTGCTGTGCCGCATCCTCGACGGCGACAACATCCGCAGCGGCATCAACGCCGGGCTGGGCTTCAGCGCCGACGACCGCCGCGAGAACATACGGCGCATAGCCGAGGTGGGACGCCTGTTTGTGGATACGGGCATCATCACCCTCGCAGCATTCGTCTCCCCCACAGAGGCATACCGCACCATGGCACGCACCATCATTGGCGACGCCGATTTCCACGAGGTGTATGTCAGCACACCGCTCGACGAATGCGAGCGGCGCGACGTGAAAGGCCTCTATGCCCGCGCACGGCGTGGCGAGGTGAAGGACTTCACAGGCATCAGCGCACCCTTTGAGCCACCCACACGCCCCGCCCTCGACATCGACACCTCGCGCCAGCCGTTGGAAACCAGCGTGGAACAGGTGGTGGAACTGATAATGAAGCACCAGCAATAGTCGGCATGCGCGCGCCACGGGCCTGAGACGCGCACCAATCCCGAACACCAACATACCTCAATGAATACAAGCTATCATCTTTCACATCTCCAGGAACTCGAAGCCGAGAGCATACATATCATCCGCGAGGTGGCGGCCGAGTTCGAGAACCCCGTGATGCTCTACAGCATCGGCAAGGACAGCAGCGTCATGGTGCGTCTGGCCGAGAAGGCATTTGCCCCTGGCAAGGTGCCTTTCCCGCTCATGCACATAGACTCGAAATGGAAGTTCCGCGAGATGATTGAGTTCCGCGACACCTACGCCCGCCAGCATGGCTGGAACCTCATCGTGGAGAGCAACTTGGAAGCCTTCCGCGCCGGAGTGGGTCCCTTCACCCACGGCTCGAAAGTCCACACCGACCTGATGAAAACCAAGGCACTGCTCGACGCGCTGGCAAAGTACAAGTTCGACGCTGCCTTTGGTGGCGCACGGCGCGACGAGGAGAAAAGCCGCGCCAAGGAGCGCATCTTCTCCTTCCGCGACCAGTTCCAGCAATGGGACCCCAAGAACCAGCGCCCCGAGCTGTGGGACATCTACAACGCACGCATCCACAAGGGCGAGAGCATACGCGTGTTCCCCCTCTCCAACTGGACAGAACTCGACATCTGGCAGTACATACGCCTCGAGAAGATACCCATCGTGCCGCTCTACTATGCCAAGGAACGCCCCTGCGTGGAGATCGACGGCAATATCATCATGGCCGACGACGACCGACTGCCAGAGAAATACCGACCCCTCGTGCGTCCGCGCATGGTGCGCTTCCGCACACTGGGCTGCTGGCCTCTCACGGGAGCCGTGGAGAGCAATGCCACAACCATAGAGGAAATAGTGGAGGAGATGATGACCACCACCAAGAGCGAACGCACCACACGTGTCATAGACTTCGACCAGGAAGCATCCATGGAGCAGAAGAAGCGAGAAGGCTACTTCTAACCCAGCCTCCCCCATACCACTCCCACACCACTTCCACACCACTCCCACACAAACGCCCAGACACACCACAACGCCCAACACCACCCTGCCACACTATGAACGACGACACCACCACCGCCCAAGCAACCCCCACCACCCCCACCGCCCCATCAACAAGGAGTGTCCCCGTTGGAGGCGGCTCTGCCGCCGACCCTGCCACCACCACCACCGCCCCATCAACAAGGAGTGTCCCCGTTGGAGGCGGCTCTGCCGCCGACCCTGCCGCCACCACCACCGCCCCATCAACAAGGAGTGTCCCCGTTGGAGGCGGCTCTGCCGCCGACCCTGCCGCCACCACCACCGCCCCATCAGCAGGGAGTGTCCCCGTTGGAGGCGGCTCTGCCGCCGACCCTGCCGCCACCACCGACACCGCCGACGAGGCCGCCCTGCAAATCGACGAGCGCCAGCTCACGCGCCTCGCGCTGTGGGAGCGTAAGCTCCTGGACTTCAGCCTCCGCAACAACCTCCTCAACACCCGCCTCGGCAAACGCGCCCTGCAGTTTGCCGCCTTCGACATCGCAACCCTCGAGGACCACCTCCACAGCGGTGTCAACTACACCATAACCCCCTGGCCAGAAAAACGCAAGAAGCACGAACCCACGCAGGGCATATACCACACCGCAGCCTACGACCCCGACCTGCGCCCCGACTACGAAGCCGCCATCAAGGCCCACCAGCTACCCACCTACCTCTCGCAGGTAGAGCTGAAGCCCGTGGTGACAAACCTCTACCGCGCCGCACGCACGGCGCTGGAGGAAAACGGCGCCAACGCCCTCTTCATAGCCCTCGGCATGCTACGGTGGTACGTCACCGACCGCAGCGACCAGCCACGCTATGCACCCATTCTGCTGCTGCCCGTGAGCCTCGTGCGCAACGGCGCCGGCTATGTGGTGCGTCTGCGCGAGGAGGAACCCATGCTCAACATCACCCTCAACGAGTTCCTGCGCCAGCAGTACAAGCTGCAGCTGCCAACGTTCGAACCACTGCCCCGCGACGACCACGGCATCGACGTCGCCGCCGTGTTCCAGGCCATGCGCCAAGCCATCGCCGGCAACGCCCGCTGGGAGGTCCACGAGGAAGGCATCCTCGGGCTGTTCTCGTTCAACAAGTTCGTGATGTGGAACGACATATACACCAGCTCCGACATCCTCCAGGAGAGCCCTATCGTGAAAAGTCTCGTGCAGCAACGCCTCACGCTGGAACAGCCCACCGACGACATCGACGTGCATGAGTTCGACCTCACGGAGCCGCCATCGGCAGTGGCCACGCCCATCAGCGTGGATAGCTCGCAGCTCGAGGCCGTCATCGACAGCGGCGAGGGCAAGAGCTTCATCCTCTACGGCCCTCCTGGCACGGGCAAGAGCCAGACCATCACCAACATGATTGCCAATGCCCTGTACCAGGGACGGCGTGTGCTCTTCGTGGCCGAGAAGATGGCGGCACTCAGCGTGGTGCAGAAACGTCTGGCCAAGATTGGCCTCGACCCCTTCTGCTTGGAGCTGCACTCCAACAAGGTCACCAAAACCCACTTCCTGCAACAGCTGGATCAGGCGCTCAACGTCACCCACGGCCACCTCAGCGAGAGCTTCGAGCAGCGCTCCTCAGAGCTTTTCGCCAAGCGCAAGCAACTCAACAGCTACATCCAAGCCGTGCACAGGCAGAGCCGCTACGGTGTCTCCCTCTACGACTGCATAGAGCATTTTCTCGACACGCCCGGCGACAAGCAACTGCAGCTCGCCGTCAGCGCCATCAATAACCTCGACGAGCAGCTGCTGCAAGACGCAGTAGCCATACTGCAGGACCTCGACACAGTGTTCCAAGTCTCAGGACACCCATGCGAGCACCCTCTCGCCGGGTTCAGGCCCCTCAGCGACCGGCGTGAGAGCCTGGAACGGCTCTGCCAGAAGCTCGAAGAGCTCGCGCAGCTGTTGCCGCAGATGGAGGAGGCACGCCAGCAGCTCAACGCCACATGCGGCGTCACCGTGCCCGCCACACAGGAAGGCTTCACATGGATGCTTAGCTTCACCGAACTCCTCGAATACTGCTCTGCCAAGGCACTGGCAGAGGACGCCACGACGCTACGCGCGGAATGGCAAGCCGTGCAGCAGAAATGGTTCCTGCCAAGGTACTTCGCCACACGTCGCATCCTCAAGCGCATACGTGCCTACAGGCCCGGCATCGAGGAGCCGACGATAGACCTGTTCATCAACAAACTGGCCGTCCACGAGATAGAAAGCATTGGCATGGACATCAACGAATTGGCCATAGCCAGCCACTACGACAGCATCCCCTCGGGGCCGAAAGCCTGGGCGAAGAAGAACCGGGAGGTGCTCACGCAATGGCAAAGCCTGCTCAATGACATAGCGCCGCTATGCGAGCTGCCCTGGCACGACGACTATGCCAACACCCTGGCCCGCAGCATATCCTCTTGGCTGCAGCACCGCGAGCAGATGCAGTCGTGGTTCCAATGGGTCGAACAGCGCGAGCTTCTCACGGAGCAGCGGCTCACAGATGTCGTGGCATTCATCGAGCAGGGCAACAGCGCCAACGATGCCGCCGCCGCCCTGCAAAAGGCGGTGTACAAGGAATGGGCATTGCGGCTCATCGACGACGACGACCTCCTGCGACGCTTCAGCGGCATCACCTTCGAGGACGTCATCAGCCGCTACCGCCAGCTCACCGACCATTTCCAGGAACTCACGAAGAAAGAGCTTTACTGCCGCCTCGCCGCCAACATACCATCGCTCACCACACAGGCCGCCACCAACTCCGAGGCCGGCATCCTCAAACGCAACATCGCCAACGGCGGACGAGGCACCAGCATACGCCACATCATAGACCAGATCCCCAACCTGCTGCCACGACTGTGCCCATGCATGCTCATGAGTCCCATCAGCGTGGCACAGTTCCTCGACCCCAAAAGCCCCAAGTTCGACCTCGTCATCTTCGACGAGGCATCGCAGATGCCCACCTCCGAAGCCGTGGGCGCCATAGGCCGCGGCAAGGCGCTCATCGTCGTGGGCGACAACAAGCAGATGCCCCCGACGGCCTTCTTCACCACGCAGCAGGTCGATGACGACGATGCACAGTATGACGACCTCGACAGCATCCTCGACGACTGCAAGGCGCTCTCCATGCCGGAACGCTATCTCGCCGTGCACTACCGCTCCAAGCACGAGTCGCTCATCACCTTCTCCAACCAGGAGTACTACGACAGCCGCCTGGCGACATTCCCGTCGGCCGACGACCGCCTCTCGAAAGTGTCGGTGCAGTATGTGCAAGGCACCTACGACAAGGGTGGCCGACGCAGCAACCGCGCCGAGGCCGAAGCCGTGGTCGAGGAAGTGATAGCACGCCTCCAGGACCCCGAACGCTCGCAGCGCAGCATAGGCGTCGTGGCATTCTCCATGGCGCAGCAAAACCTCATCGAGGACATTCTCATGGAGACACTGGCCGGGAAGCCCGACCTCGAGGCACGCGCCTTCCAGTGTGAGGAACCCATCTTCCTCAAGAACCTGGAGAACGTGCAGGGCGACGAGCGCGACATCATCCTCTTCAGCATAGGCTACGGCCCCGACAGCAACGGCAACGTATCGCTCAACTTCGGCCCGCTCAACAACCGAGGCGGCGAGCGTCGCCTCAACGTGGCCGTCACGCGTGCGCGTTATGAGATGAAGGTATTCTCCACCCTGCACCCCGAACAGATCGACCTCAACCGCTCCAAGGCCGTCGGCGTGGCGGGTCTGAAGAAATTCCTGCTCTACGCCGAGACTGGGCAAATCATGGAAACCACCACCGACGGCACCACGGCCCCGGCGACCGACACCATGGCCCCGGGCGCCGCCACCGACGCCGTAGCTGCCGACATCGCCGACGCACTCACCGCACTGGGCTACCGCACGGAGACGGGCGTGGGGCGCTCGCAGTTCAAGGTCGATGTGGCAGTGCTCGACCCTGCCGACCCCGAACGCTACCTCCTCGCGCTGCTCATCGACACCCCCACCCGCGCGGCAACGCGGACAGCGCGCGACCGCGACCTCACGCAGCCATCCGTGCTGCAGGGCCTCGGCTGGAAGGTGGCACGCCTGTGGAGCATCGACTGGTTGCAACACCGCCAGCGGGTCATAGACACCATCGTGAGCCACATCGACGGCAGCGCACCACAGGACAAGAGCGCCACGCTCACGCTGAGGGAACCCACCATCGTGGCCAACCGCACACAAACCATGCGCCCGGCAGCCATTGCCGCTGGCACGGGCGCCAAACGCGACATCGCCTCAATACCTGCCGGGCAAATCGATGAGGCTGTGATGCAGGTCGTGCAGGACCAGGTGGCACTCTCCGTCGATGACATACGCCTGGCCGCCAACCGCCTCATGGGTTACTCGCGGCGCACCATGCGCATCGACAACGCCATCACGCGCAGCGTGGCACGCCTCGTCGCCAGCGGCAGGGTCATCCGCGACGGCGACATCATCAAAGCCAAATAACGACATCCACACACAAACCCCATCTCATATATGAGCCAACCTTCAACCAACGACACCACCAAGTCACTTGACATACGCTCCTACCTCGATGCCGACGAGCGCAAGGACCTGCTGCGGCTGCTCACCGCCGGCAGCGTCGATGACGGCAAGTCAACACTCATAGGCCGTCTGCTCTACGACTCCAAGAAACTCTACGACGACCAGCTGGCAGCCCTGGAGCGCGACTCCAAGCGTGTGGGCAACGCGGGCGACAGCATCGACTATGCCCTGCTGCTCGACGGCCTCAAGGCCGAGCGCGAGGAGGGCATCACCATCGACGTGGCCTACCGCTACTTCTCCACCAACCGCCGCAAGTTCATCATCGCCGACACCCCGGGCCACGAGCAATACACCCGCAACATGATCACCGGCGGCTCCACGGCCAACCTCGCCATCATACTCATCGACGCACGCAAGGGCGTCATCACGCAGACACGACGCCACACCTTCCTCGTCTCGCTGCTCGGCATCAAGCACATCGTGCTGGCAGTGAACAAGATGGACCTCGTCGGGTTCGACCGCAACGTGTTCGACGCCATCGTGGCCGACTACCGCGCACTCACCGACCACCTCGGCATTGACGACGTGACATGCTTCCCGCTGTCGGCTCGCGACGGCGACAACGTGGTGCGCCACAGCCCACGCACGCCGTGGTACGAGGGTCCGGCGCTGCTCGACTTCCTCGAGACGGTGCCCATACATGCCGACCGCAACTTCAGCGACTTCCGCTTCCCTGTGCAGTATGTGGTGCGCCCCGACCTCAACTTCAGGGGCTTCGCCGGCAAGGTGGCCAGCGGCGTGGTGCGCGTGGGCGACACAGTCATGGCATTGCCCAGCATGAAGAGCAGCCGCGTGAAGGAGATACTCACGCCCGGAAGCGGCGAGCTTGTGAGCCATGCCAACGAGGCTTTCCCCCCGCAGTCCGTCACCATCACCCTCGAGGACGAGATAGACATCAGCCGCGGCGAGATGCTCGTCCACCCCGACCGCCCGGACCAAGGGGACGCTGCACAAAGCAAGAACCTCCCGCACATCGGGCGCCTCTTCACCACCATGCTTGTTTGGATGGACGAGGAACCCATGAACACCGACAAGCAATTCTTCCTCAAGCACAACACCAACACCACACGTGCCACCATAGCGGCCATACGCCACCGCATAGATGTCAACACACTTGAGAAGAAGGAGGGCAAGCCCTTTCAGCTCAACGAAATAGGTCAGGTGGATATACACACCGCCAAGACGCTGTTCTTCGACGCATACTCCGACAACCGCCAGACGGGCGCCTTCATACTCATCGACCCCATCACCAACAACACCTCCGCTGTGGGGATGATACTCGCGCCGATAGACGAGGACACCCTCGCCAGCGACGACGTGCCAACCCTCGACCTGCCGCGCCTCGGCATCACGGCCGAACACTATGACGCCGTGGAACGTGCCGTGCGCGACCTCTCACGCCAGGGCATTGAGGTGAAGCTCATCAAGTAACCACACAGCCGCAACGCCACCATGCCCATCCTCTCCCCCACCCTCTTCAGCCAGCTCATCAACGTCATGCTCGCCATGGCTGCCGTGGTGTTCGTGAGCCTCTATTTCGTCAATGCCGGCTACGGGCAGTTCCGCACCAAGCACTGGGGGTGGAGCATCGACAACCGCGTGGCATGGGTGCTGATGGAAGCGCCGGTGTTCTGCGTCATGCTCGCCATCTGGATGCAGACAGGACACCCGCTCCACGTGCCGGAGCTGGTGCTCTTCGCCATGTTCCAGCTTCACTACTTCCAGCGGAGCTTCATCTTCCCTTGGCTCATGCATGGCCACAGCCGCATGCCCGTGGCCATCGTGGCCATGGGGGCTCTGTTCAACACCATCAACGGCATCCTACAAGGCGGGGCACTCTTCTGGTACCCCAACCCCGACTATGCCGAAGGGGCATCGTATCTGACCAGCTTCCAGTCCGTCGCCGGCCTCGCGCTCTTCGCCGCTGGCATGGCCATCAACCTCCACTCTGACCACGTCATACGCCACCTGCGCCAGCCCGGCGACACGCGCCACTATCTGCCATCGCGAGGCTACTACCGCCTCGTCACCAGTGCCAACTACTTCGGAGAGCTCGTGGAGTGGATTGGCTTTGCCGCCGTGGCCGACACGCTGGCAGCATGGGTGTTCCCCATCTGGACCGCTGCCAACCTCGTGCCTCGCGCGCACGCGATATATAATAAGTACCGCACGGAGTTCGGAGCTGCCGCCCTCGCAGGGCGCAAGCGCATCATTCCATTCATATACTGAACCCACAACGGCTCACCACCACACACCGTCACCCGCCACAAACGAAATCCACACACACCAATGGGCCTACTGAAATTCGACAAGCTGCCTGTATATCCCCTCGTCGGCGCCGACTGGGCAACGCTGCAAAGCATCACTTCCCGCTGGCATGACGACCCGCAGTTCCGCACCAAGATGCTCGCCACGAAGGCCATCTGCCGACTGCTCTCGCTGGCGGCACCCATACAGGAGCGGCGCTACGACCGCCTGCTGCGCAACAAGCCCATCGACCACGACCCGCTGTTCATACTCGGACACTGGCGCTCGGGCACCACATTCGTACACAACATCTTCGCACAGGACTGCCACTTCGCCCACACCTCAACCTACCAGACCGTGTTCCCACACATGATGATGGTGGCGCAGCCGGTCATGAAGTTCATTATGAAGCTCTTCATACCGAGCCACAGACCCACCGACCGCATGGAGCTGACACCCGACACACCGCAGGAAGAGGAGTTCGCACTGAGCAACTCCATGCCCTACTCCTACTACAACTTCTGGTACTACCCCAAGGACCAGCTGGATCTCTGCGACAAGTACCTCACCTTCGAGCACATCACCCCCGAGGAGAAACGTGCATACCAGGAGGCCTTAGAGAAGATTGTCAAGATCTCCATCTGGAACACCGGGGGCACACAGTACCTCTCCAAAAGCCCGCCACACACGGGCCACGTGCAGGCCCTCGTGGAGATGTTCCCCAACGCCAAGTTCATCTACCTCATGCGCAACCCCTACACCGTGTTCGAGAGCACACGCTCGTTCTTCACGCAGACCATAGCACCGCTCAAGGCGCAGGCCATCAGCGACGACGACATCGAGATGAACTGCATACGCGTCTATCCTCGCCTCTACAATGCCTACCAGGAGCAGAAGCGCTTCATCCCCGATGGCAACCTCTACGAGGTGCGCTTCGAGGAGTTCGAGCGCGACGCCTACGCCGTCACCAAAGACATATACCAGAAGCTGCGTCTGCCAGGCTGGGACGAGTCCGAGACCAACATACGAGCCTACATCGACAGCAAACGCGGCTACAAGAAGAACAGCTACGAGTACAAACCCCGCACCATACAGCTCGTCAACGAGCACTGGGGACGCGCCATCGACGACTGGGGCTATGAGCGCATGTAGCCCCATCACCCCCCCCACACACATGTTGAGTACGTCGTCGTACCACGACGACCTCCTCCCCCCACACATCCCCCTCCCATCCACCCGCTAACACACAAAAACACCCAATAACAATGAAGCACTTACTCACCCTCTTCCTTGCAGTCCTATGCTGCCACAGCGCAACCGCACAAGGCACACAGTACGCCGACCACCTCGACAACAAGACGCTGCTCGTGTTCGGCGACTCCTACGTCAAGAACCACCGCGAACCCATGGAGCATACCTGGCACTACAAGGCCGCACAGCGCCACAACATGCGCTATGCCAACGCCGGGCGCAACGGCTCGAGCATAGCCTTCGACCGCACACGCGACGGCTTCGGACCCTCCATGCTCACCCGCTTGAACGACATCAACATGTCGGCCGACTACGTCATCGTCATCGCCGGCCACAACGACGCCGACCTCATCAAGGACAGCGCCGACAGCCTCGCCATGTTCCGCGATGCCATGCACCAGCTGTGCGCACGCCTCACCGACAAGTTCCCCACCGCACGCATCGGTTTCGTCACGCCGTGGAACGTCAACCGCCCCGGCTTCAGGCAGGTCATCAGCACCATCGTGGAGGTGTGCGGCGAATGGAGCATACCCGTGCTGCGCGCCGACACCGAGAGCGGAATACATGTGCGCTCGGAGGACTTCCGCCAGCGCTACTTCCAGAACGGCGACACAGCCCACCTGAATGATGCCGGCCACGACCTCATCCTCAACTGGGCCGACCGCTTCCTCACCTCGCTGTAGCCCCGCCCCTGCAGCCCCCTCACAAGCAACCAACTCTCAACACACAACAGACACACCACTATGGAAAGCATTTTGAACAACCACGACGCATTGAAGAAAGTCGTCGCCGACGTCGCCGAGGTGGCAGGCTACCTCTGGCAGAAGGGATGGGCCGAGCGCAATGGCGGCAACATCACCGTGAACATCACCGAGCAAGTGGATGACCACATCCGGCAGCTGCCGGCAATAAGCCCGGTGTATCAGATTGGCACCACGCTCGAGCACCTCAAAGGCTGCTACTTCTACTGCAAAGGCACACAGATGCGCATGCGCGACCTGGCACGATGGCCCATGGACAACGGCTCCATCATCCGCATCCTCGACGACTGCGCAAGCTATGTCATCATCGCCGACAAACCCGTGAAGCCCACCAGCGAGCTGCCGTCGCACCTCGCCGTACACGACTACCTCCTGGCCAAAGGCTCACCATATCGTGCAAGCCTCCACACCCACCCCATAGAACTCGTGGCACTGACCCACAACAAGCGTTTCATGGAAAAAGACGTCGCCACACGCATGCTATGGTCCATGATCCCCGAGACAAAGGCATTCTGCCCACGCGGCCTCGGCATGGTGCCCTACATGCTACCCTCGAGCGTGGAGCTGGCCGATGCCACCATCCGCGCCATCGACGACGACTACGACGTCGTGATGTGGGAGAAGCACGGTGTGTTTGCCGTTGACACCGACATCATGTCGGCTTTCGACCAGGTCGATGTGCTCAACAAGGCCGCACTCATCTACATCGCCGCCAAGAACATGGGCTTCGAACCCGACGGCATGACCGACGCACAGATGCAGGAGATTTCCGACGTGTTCCACCTGCCCAAATGACACCCGCAGCCACCTGACACACTACCCACCACAACGACACATGACAATGGACACCATCCACATCCGCCGCACGCTGCTCATAGCAGCCATGGGCGTCGCAACAGCCACCGCAAGCGCACAGTATGTCAACCCCACCATAGACCTATGGCCTGGCGGCGTGCCGGGGCAGACAGAGGCCAAGGCACAGCCCAAGACACGCAACGCCCACGAGGTGCTGTATCTCGACAAAGTAACCAGCCCAACACTGGAGGAGTTCAAACCGACGACCGAGGCCAACGGCAAGGCCGTCATCGTATGCCCCGGAGGAGCCTACTCCGTGCTGGCCTACGACAAGGAAGGTCAGGAGGTGGCACGCTGGCTTGCCGGACAGGGCTTCACGGCCTACGTCCTGGCATACCGCGTGCCCAACAACCGCCTTGGCGCACTGCAAGACGCGCAACGGGCGCTGCGCACAGCGCGCAGCAAGGGGTTCCACAACGTGGGCATCATAGGCTTCTCGGCAGGAGCCAGCCTCGCATGCCGCGCCTCCACGCTGTGGCACGCACCCGCCTATGAGCCTCAGGACGACATCGACCGCCTCTCGTGCCAGCCCAACTTCGGCATCCTGATATATCCGGCATACCTCGACGAGGGCGAGGGAGGCACCCTCACACCTGAGTTGAGCGTGTCGGCCGAGACGCCGCCGCTCTTCGTGTTCGGCACGGAGGACGACGTGAAGTACAGCGCCCCGTCGTGCATCACCATCACCGACGCCATGCGCCGGGCCGGCGCACCCGTGGAGCTCCACTACCTGCCGCGCGGCGGCCACGGCTACGGCATGCGCACGGGCGTTGGCCTCGTGTGGCCCAAGCTCGCCGAGGCCTGGCTGGGCAATCTCAAGTGAGCTAATCCCCATCTTTTTGAGCTTTTTTAAGAGCGCAAAGTTTGCCAAGTGGAAATAAGTGGCTACCTTTGCGCCGCAAAATTGGGCGATGCCGTGGCCGCAGTGGCACGGCATTGGCCCACCACACACAACAGACTTGGACGCAAAGGAACTTCAACCCGTAAAACTACGCTATGGCATCGTGGGCAACTGCGAGGCGCTGAACCACGCTCTCGACACCGCCCTGCAGGTGGCACGCACGGAGGTCTCCGTGCTCATCACCGGCGAGAGCGGCGTGGGCAAGGAAATCATACCCCGCCTCATCCATGACAACAGCCTTCGCCACACCCGCAAGTACTTTGCCATCAACTGCGGCAGCATACCCGAAGGCACCATCGACAGCGAGCTCTTCGGCCACGAGAAAGGGGCATTCACCGGCGCCATCGGCGAGCATGAAGGCTACTTCGGAGCCGCCGACGGCGGCACGCTCTTCCTCGACGAGGTGGGCGAACTGCCCCTGAGCACACAGGCACGGCTGCTGCGCGTGCTCGAGACGGGCGAGTACATCCGCGTGGGGTCCAGCGAGGTGCGCCGCACCAACGTGCGCATCGTTGCCGCCACCAACGTCAACATACAGCACGCCATCCGCGACGGGCGTTTCCGCGAGGACCTCTTCTACCGCCTCAACACCATCCACATCAAGATGCCGCCGCTGCGCGACCGCGGCGACGACATCCTGCTCCTCTTCAAGAAATTCGCCATGGAGGTGGCGGCCAAGTACCAGATGCCCGAGCGCATCAGCCTCACGCCCGAGGCCGAGGAGGTGATGAAGCGCTACAAATGGCCTGGCAACATACGCCAGCTCAAGAACATCACCGAGCAGATGTCCATCCTCATGCGCGAGACGCGCATCGTCACTCCTGCCATCCTGGCGGAATATGAGATATGGCCATCGGCCACGCAGGAAGAGGCTCTCGTGCGGGTGGGGCGCAACGCCGACGACCTCCACACCTACGCGCAGGAACGCGAGATGCTGTTCCAGATGATCAGCGCCCTGCACAACGAGATCAATGAGCTGCGGCAACGCATCAACGGTGGCATCAACGGCGACGAGCACGCCATGATGGCCGCGCAGCACAAAGGCAGTGAACCCGCCACCATGACCATGCACCCGGGGGGCTTCGCCATGCCACGCTCCACAATACCCATGCCCAAGCAGCCCACCATGACGGTGCCCGCCGATGCCTATGTGAGCAACAGCGACAATGCCTCGGCCGACAACACCCCCTACGCCGAGGAATATGTGGAGGAGACACTATCCATCGAGGAGCAGGAGAAACGCCTCATCATACGCGCCCTCGAGCGCTGCCGCGGCCGTCGCAAGAAAGCCGCCGACGAGCTCCACATCAGCGAGCGCACCCTGTACCGCAAAATCAAGGAGTATGGACTCGAAGATATGTAACGCCCTGGGACACGCCACACTCCGGCGCCACATGCACGCGGCCGCCGTGGCCGTCTGCGCCATAGCGTGCACCGTGCTGGCCTCATGCGCCATAAGCTACCGCTTCAATGGAGCCAGCATCGACTACGAGCACGTCAAGACCATACAAATCGACCCGTTCCCCATACGCTCGGCCTACGTCTGGGCCCCCATGCAGAGCATCTTCAACAACCGCCTCACCGACATCTATGCCCAGCAGACCAAGCTACGGCAGGTGAAGCGCAGCGGCGACCTCGTGCTTGCCGGCGAGATTACGGGCTTCGACCAATACAACAAAGGCGTGGCCAGCGACGGCTACAGCCAGCAGGTGCAGCTGAAGATGACCGTCAACGTGCGCTTCACCAACACCAAGAACCACAAGGAGGACTTTGAACAGCAGTTCACTGCCACCACCGAATACGACGCCACCCAGCAGCTCATCAATGTGCAGGAGGAGCTGGTGACACAGATGACCAAGGACATCACCGACCAGATCTTCAATGCCACCGTTGCCAACTGGTGACACGCAGCCACCAACCTACCACCACACATGCAACCCCTGACAGCCTACATACAGCAACCCGAACTCCTCGACCAAGATGCCGTGGAGCAGCTGGCAGCACTCGTCGAGCGCTTCCCCTATTTCCAAAGCGCACGCATGATGCTCGTATGCGGACTATATCAGCTACAGGACGACCGCTTCGGCGCCGAGCTGCGCAAGGCAGCCATCAGCGTGCCCGACAGGGCACAACTGTTCCAGCTCATCGAGGCACCGGCAATGCAGCCCAAAGGTGCCGCACAGCGCACCCTCACCACCGACACCACCGACCACCCACAGAGCACCGACCGCACGCTCTCGCTCATCGACTCATTCCTCACCGAGCAACCCGAGCAGCAACGCTCACGCCGCACAGGGCCCGTAGATGCCTCTGTGGATTACATGGCATACCTCATGCAGCAGGAAGATGCCACACCGCTGCCGCCACCAGCACCCCGTCCGGCCGAGCCAGAACCCGCCCCCGCGGCCGATGCCGCCAGCGACACCGCGGCCGGCGCTGCCGACAGCCCAAATGGCGACGAAGATGCCTATTTGACCGAGACTTTGGCCCGCATATACATTAAACAGGGCAAATATATCAAGGCAATTGAAATTATTCGGCGATTAAGTTTGCGTAATCCAAAGAAAAACCGTTACTTTGCAGACCAAATCCGCTTCTTGCAGAAGCTGATAGCCAACAATCAGGTCTTGGAGACAGAAAATTCAAACAACAAATAACCCACAAAACCATTATGTACACACTCTTAGTAATCCTCGTCATCATCGCATCAATCTTCATGTGCCTCATCGTGCTCATACAGGAGTCGAAGGGAGGCGGACTGGCCAGCGGCTTCGCCAGCGGCAACCAGATGATGGGCGTGCGCAAGACGACCGACGTCATTGAGAAACTCACCTGGGGCCTCGCAGCTGCCATGGTGGTGTTCAGCGTCTGCTCGGTCTATTTCATTCCCTCGCAGGCAGGCAGCGGCTCCGTCATGGAGGGCATAGCCACAGAGCAGCAGCTCACGGCTCCCACCAACCTACCTGGCATCCCCGCCGCCGACGCCGAGCAGACCCCGGCTGCCGATGCCGCCGAGGGGCAGCCCGCAGAAGCCCCTGCCAACTAAGCCAGACATCGCGCTATGCACGCACGCGGATTCCGAAACATCGCTCTGGCCATCGCCGGAGCCGTGATAGCGCTGACCTCAGAGGCCAGCGCTTTCGTTTTACCGGCCCAACAGCCGGTGACCATCTTCATGGCACAGGACGAGCAACCCGTGGTACACACAGCGCTGGCACTCCTCACCGCCGATTTCCAGCACGTGCTGGGAGCCACACTCACGCCCGTCTCCGGCATCGAGCGCCAGCACATCATAGCCGGCTCGCTCGACGGCCCCCTGCGTGAGTATTTCTACGCCACGGGCATCGACATGAGCGACCTGGCACAGTCCCCGCAAAGCTTCATGATGGTCATCGACAACAAGGGGCGCCTCAACATCATCGGCAGCGACGCCGCCGGAACGGCCTACGGCCTCATGGAGGTCTCGCGCATGCTTGGCGTGTCGCCATGGGAATGGTGGGCCGACGTGGAACCCCAGCCACTCCAGGAGCTCCGCATCAACGACCATTTCACCACTTTCCAGCGCCCCGACGTGTTCTATCGCGGCATCTTCATCAACGATGAGGACTGGGGGTTGCAGCCCTGGGCTTCCACCAACCACGAGCCTAATGCCGACCATGCCATAGGCCCGCGCACCACGCAGCGCATCTTCGAACTAATGCTGCGTCTGCGTGCCAACCTCTACTGGCCGCCCATGCACGAATGCACACAGCCCTTCTTCCTCACGGAAGGCTGCGCCGAGCTTGCCGAGCAATATGGCATCTTCATCGGCACGAGCCACTGCGAGCCCATGGCATGCAACGCCGCCGGCGAGTGGAAAGTGCGCGGCAATGGCAGCTACAACTTCATCTCCAACCGCCAAGGCGTGACCGCCTTCTGGCAGCAGCGCCTGGCCCAAACGGCCGACATGCCCATGGTATATACACTGGGCATGAGAGGGGTGCACGACGGCCCCATGGAAGGTGCCAAGAGCGCCGAGGAACAGAAAGACGCACTCGCACAGGTCATTGCCGCCCAACGCCAGCTCTTGGCGGAGAACGTGGACAGCGACGTCGCCACCATCCCGCAGGTGTTCATACCGTACAAGGAAGTGCAGGAAGCCTACGACAAGGGCTTGGAGGTGCCCGAGGATGTCACCCTCCTGTGGAGCGACGACAACTTCGGCTACATACGCCACTTCCCCACCAAGGCCGAACAACAGCGCCCTGGAGGCAACGGTGTCTATTACCACGTCTCCTACTGGGGCCGTCCCCACGACTATCTGTGGTTGGCCACGGCAAGCCCCTATCTGCTATACCAGCAGCTGTCAGAGGCATACTACCACGGGGCGCAACGCATGTGGGTGCTCAACGTGGGCGACATCAAGCCCGCCGAATACCAGATACAGCTCTTCATGGACATGGCATGGGACCTCGATGCAGTGCGACGCCGCACCGTGGGCGGACACATGGAGGACTTCTACGTCACCAACATCGGACGCGACATAGCACGCCTCACGGCCATCTACATGAAAGACCACTACCACCTCACCTTCCAGCGCAAGCCCGAGCACATGGCAGGGACGCGTGTGGAGGAGCCACGCCAAGGCACCAACGACTGGACTGCCGTCAGCGACCTGCCATGGAGCGAGAAGCGCATCCGCGCACGCTTGGACCGCTACGACAAGCTACAGCGCAACGTGCGATGGATTGCCGACAGCGTGCGCCGCACACACCCCGACCGCTACGATGCCTTCTACCAGCTCGTGGAATACCCCGTGCTCGCGGCAGCTGCCATGAACGAGAAGTACCTCGCCGCACAGCTCGCGCGCCACGGCAAGACCTTCTCGCCACGCGACAATGTTGCAGCCACATGGCAGCGCAGCGACCAGGCCCACGATGCCATCCAGGAGATGACGAGGCGCTACAACGCCCTGCGCGGCGGCAAGTGGCGCGGCATCATGGACGCCGCACCGCGCTCGCTGACGGTGTTCAAGCGCGTGCCCCACAAACAGGTCAAGACCCCGATGCCCGCAGACAAGGCCCTCATCACATCGTTCTACGGTGCGTCATACAACAACTCCTCCTTCTCCGGCAACGCCATCCTCGACCCCGTGCTGGGCCTCGGGGCAAGCATCCGCGCCATGCCGCTGCCCAAGGACTGCAACGTCAGCTACAACTTCAGCCACACCTTCGGCTCCGACCAATACGTTGACATAGAGCTTCACATGCTGCCCACACACCCCATCGACACGCAGCAGCGAGTGACGGTGCGCCTCGACGCAGGTGCCACAGAAACGCTGACCTACGCCACAGAGGGGCGCAGCGAACAGTGGAAGGAGAACGTGGTGCAGAACTTCGCCACCATCACCGCACGCATGCCTGTCACCAGCAGCGGCAGCTCACACACCGTCACCATCGGCGCCCTCGACGACGGCGTGGTGCTCGACGAGGTGTTCATCCGCCCCGTGAGGACGCTGCACGAGCGATAATTTGTCATTCTACATTATACATCACATATTCTACATTATCATTAAGTACCCGTGTTTGAGAATCTATCCGAACGCCTCGAACGCTCCTTCAAGATTCTGAAGGGCGAAGGCAAGATTACAGAAATAAACGTAGCCGAGACACTCAAGGACGTGCGACGCGCACTCCTTGATGCCGATGTCAACTACCGCGTTGCCAAGGACTTCACCGACACCGTGAAGCAAAAAGCTCTCGGGCAGAACGTGCTCACGGCTGTGAAGCCACAACAGATGATGGTCAAGATCGTCCACGACGAGCTGGCGACACTCATGGGCGGCGAGACAGCCGACATCAACCTCAGCGGCCGACCCACCGTGGTGCTCATGGCAGGCCTCAACGGTGCCGGTAAGACCACCTTTGCCGGAAAGCTCGCCAACCTGCTCAAGACAAAGCGCAACCGACGCCCGCTGCTCGCAGCATGCGACGTCTATCGCCCCGCCGCCGTGGAGCAGCTGCGCGTGCTCGCCGAGCAGATAGCCGTGCCCATACACATGGAACCCGACAGCCAGGACCCTGTGCAGATAGCCCTCAACGCCATACAGGAGGCACGGGCCAAAGGCTATGACACCGTCATCGTGGATACCGCCGGCCGCCTGGCCATCGACGAGAAGCTCATGCAGGAGATTGCTGCCATCAAAGCCGCCATCAACCCCGACGAGACGCTCTTCGTGGTCGATGCCATGACGGGCCAGGATGCCGTGAACACCGCCAAGGAGTTCAACGACCGCCTCGACTACACGGGCGTGGTGCTCACCAAGCTCGACGGCGACACCCGTGGCGGTGCCGCACTGAGCATACGCACCGTAGTGGATAAACCCATCAAGTTTGTAGGCACAGGCGAGAAGATGGAAGCCATAGACCCCTTCCATCCCGCACGAATGGCCGACCGCATCCTGGGCATGGGCGACATCGTCAGCCTCGTGGAGCGAGCACAGGAACAGTATGACGAGGCCGAGGCACGCCGCCTGCAGAAGAAGATACAGAAGAACCAGTTCGACTTCAACGACTTCTACTCGCAGATACAGCAAATCAAGAAGATGGGCAACATCAAGGACCTCGCATCCATGATCCCCGGTGTGGGCAAAGCCTTGAAAGACATCGACATCGACGACAACGCCTTCAAGAGCATCGAAGCCATCATCCTGAGCATGACACCCAAGGAGCGCACAAACCCCGAGCTGCTCAACACCAGCCGCCGACAGCGCATAGCGCGAGGCTCAGGCACCGACATTGCCACCGTCAACCGCCTTATCAAGCAGTTTGACCAGACACGCAAGATGATGAAGATGGTCACCAACCCGCGCATGGCGCAGATGATGGCACGCATGCCCAGAAGATAGACATACACCCTTTCGGCAACATGCCTGCGCTGCCAGCGCCCCCACATACAGCCCCTAACCCCCTAACACCTCCCAACCACAATGACTCTCATCAACGGAAAAGCCACCGCCACCGCCATCAAGGCGGAAATAAAGCAAGAGGTGGAACACATCATCGCCCAAGGCGGCAAGCGCCCGCATCTCGCCGCAATACTCGTGGGCCACGACGGTGGCTCGGAGACATACGTAGCCAACAAGGTCCGCGCTTGCGAGGAATGCGGCTTCCAAAGCACACTGCTGCGCTACGAGGACAGCATCACAGAGGCAGAGTTGCTGGCATGTGTGGCACGCCTCAACGCCGATGCCGACATCGACGGCTTCATCGTGCAGCTGCCACTGCCCCGACACATCGACGAGCAGAAGGTCATCGAGGCCATAGACCCGCGTAAGGACGTGGACGGCTTCCATCCCATCAACGTGGGCCGCATGGCAATAGGCCTGCCAGCCTTCGTCAGCGCCACGCCCAAAGGCATCCTCGAGCTGCTGCGCCGCTATGACGTCAAGACCTCTGGAGCCAAGTGTGTCATCCTCGGCCGCTCCAACATCGTCGGCAAGCCCATGGCACAGCTGATGATGCAGAAGGACGGCGGCGATGCCACTGTCACCGTGTGCCACAGCCATTCGCCGCAACTCAAGGACGAATGCCGACAGGCCGACATCATCATAGCCGCCATAGGCCGCCCCGCCTTCGTGACAGCCGACATGGTGAAGCCCGGCGCCGTCGTCATCGACGTGGGTACAACACGCGTGGCCGACGCCACACGCCAGCGCGGCTGGCGCCTGCAAGGCGACGTCGATTTCGACAACGTGGCCCCCCTCTGCTCCTCCATCACCCCCGTGCCAGGTGGCGTAGGCCCAATGACCATCTGCATGCTCATGCTCAACACCCTGGCCGCCGCCCGCCACGACTACTACGAGTAGGCCACCTTGCCCACTCACACCGCGCACTCCCCACACCCTCGCCGCGACCTCACCTTGCGTCGCGCGTGTTGGTGTGGGGAGTGCTTTTTCTTTGTCCTTAGGCGCGCTATGGCCTATATTGCGTCACCGTCACACATTATCTCAACAATATGCGACAAAACCTGAAGCCAATGTGAAGGCAAATGCATACCTTTGCGCCGTCAAATCATATCACACACTTCACACAATCATGCAGAAGACAATCCTCACACTCGCACTGTGCGCCGCCACACTCGGCACCGACGCACAGCAGCTGGCTTTCCCCGGCGCCGAGGGCTACGGAGCCTACGCCACCGGCGGCCGTGGAGGCCAGGTAGTACACGTCACCAACCTCAATGCCGCAGGCAGCGGTTCGCTGGCCGACGCGGTGAGCCAGCCCGGGCGCTTCGTGGTGTTCGACGTGGGCGGCGTCATCGACATCACCGGCAAGAGCATCACCATCGCCAGCAACGTCACCATCGCCGGGCAGACAGCCCCCGGCGAGGGCATCACCATCTATGGCGGACGCGTCATAGCCTCCAAGGCCAAGAATGTCATCATACGCTACATACGCATGCGCGGCGGCAAGAGCGTGAACAGCAGCAAGTGTACGTTGACACTCGACGAGTGCCAAAACCTGATAATGGACCACTGCTCCGTGTCGTGGGGACCGTGGGACAACGTCCACATCAAGGATGCCAACAACATCACCTGGCAACACAGCATCATCTCGGAGGGCATCGAGCCACAACGCTTCGGCTCCATCACCGACGGCACCCGCAACTGGACCATCCACCACTGTCTGTGGGCCGACAACAAGAGCCGCAACCCCAAGATGAAGTGCTATCTGCAGTACTACAACAACGTGGTCTATAATTATGCCATGGGCATCATCGGCGGCCATTCGGCAGCCGACAACTACCAGGACGTCATCAACAACTACTTCATCGCGGGTCCCGAGGGTTCGGCCAAGTACTTCGACGACTGGACGGCAACCGACCACCTCTACAGCTCTGGCAACTACTTCGACGGCAACCGCGACGGCCAGCTCAACGGCACGCTTATCACCGACCACCATCAGGCCACACCCATGGCGGCACCCAACTTCCAGACCACACACCCGATGAACGTGGAGACGGCGGCCGAAGCCTACCGCACCGTTGCCGACCAGGTAGGCGCCTCACGTGTGCGCGACATCCACGACAAGCGCATCCTCGAGCATCTGACCTCACTGGGCACCAAGGGCAGCTTCATCGCCAACGAGGACAACGTGGGCGGCATAGGCACCGTGGCCGGCGGCCCGCGCCCCACCGACAGCGACAACGACGGCATGCCCGACGACTGGGAGCGCGCCAATGGTCTCAACGCCAGCCAGAACGATGCCAACGCCTACACCCTGGGCGGGGGCTACACCAACATCGAGCACTACGTGAACAGCCTCGCAGCAAAGAGCGTCTTTCTGTATGCGCCCGCCAACCCCGTGGCCACCCTGCAAGGCCAGACCAGCGTGAAACTCACATGGGAGCTCAACGAGCGCGAGGGAGTGACGGGCATCGTCGTGGAGCAGAGCAGCGACGGCACCACGTTTGCCGCCGTTCAGCAGCTGGCGGCCAACGCCTCGCAGACCACCGTCAGCGGCCTCACCGCCGGAGCCGTCTATTACTTCCGCGTCAAGGCTGTTGGCGCCGGCAATGCCGCGTCGGCCTACTCGCCCGTGGTGTCTGTCAACAATGAGTACATGCGTGCCGGAGGCGGCACACCCGGCGGCACCGCCACATTCACCCCTACGACTGGCAAGGTGTATCGCATCATCAGCTATGCCACAGTGCCTTACAACTCCAGCACCACACTCAACGGCACACCAAAGTACCTCATCTTCAACACCAACGGCACGTTAGGAACCACGGAGCAGTTCCAATGGGACGACCCCTCACTGCTATGGGTCATCACCCCTGTGAATGGCGGCGTCACCATCCGTAACTACAGCAACAAGCAGTACATCAACGGCCGCAACGCCAGCATCGACGGGGCCGACCGCATAGGCACTTCCGACACACCCTTCACCCTCACCATCAACTACACCGGCGACCAGCAACCGTCGCAGTCGGGCATCTTCAGCGCCGTCTCGATGTATCGCATCAACAGCCCGTCGGCCAGCAACCAGCAGATACGCGCACGCGGCTTTGGCGACGACTGGTTCTGGGGCAGCGGCACCTTCGACCGCGCCGACATGGTGTTCACCTTTGTAGAGGTGGATGTCTCGCACGTGCAGGTGTTTCTCAAGACCTTCAATGCCACCCTCCAAAACGCACTCCAACAGGCCAACGGCGCTCAGACGGATGTCACACTGGGCTATCCCACGGCAGCACTCACCGCCCTGATGGATGCCATAGCATCTGCCCAGGCCTTTGCCAACAACATCAACGAGCAGACGCAGCAGGAAGACATCGACGCACAGGTGGCAGCACTCAACGCCGCCATGTCGCAGTTCGAGAGCACCCGCATCTACACCCTCGAGGGCTACTCCACCGACATGGCATACTGCATCTTCAGCTACGGCACCCACCCCAACGCCAGCGCCGCCAACGCCGACGCCAACACCGAGCGCCGCTACCTATATGCCACGACGAGCGCCGACGGTCAGCGCGACTCGCTCATGTATCGCATCGGCCTCACCGAGAACGCCATCAAGGGCGGTGCCACCGACCCGCTGGCCTCCGACCCCGCAGCGCTGTGGGCGCTCCACGACGAGGGCAACGGTTTCGTGCGGGCGCGCAACCTCAAGACCAACAGCTACCTGCAGGTGGAGAGCTACCTCTCGCCGACACGCGTCGGCGTGCGCCCCTACTATGCCAAGGATGACAACGGCCACATGGCATTCTTCATCGACTCGAGCGCCAGCGGCCGACGCCTGCTCAACGTTGGCGCGCCCAACGGCAACGGCGGCCCCGTGGAATTCTTCGGAGCACATGCCGACCGCGTCCGTCTGCGCTGGGTGTTTCTTCCAACGGATGTCGAGGTCACGTTCGCCACTGCCATGACACCCACAACCGCCGCGCCTACCACCCCACCCCGCTACTACGACCTTCGCGGCATGCAGCTGGCACGCCCGCCCCGCACGGGACTCTACATCATCACACAGGACACCCCTCAAGGCACCGTCAGCCACAAAGTATCTGCCCACAGCACAAGTCAGCAGCACATGTAGCGAAGAGCCTTGCAGCTCCCACATCATGTGAAAGCGCATAATGTTACATTGTGTCATCGACTTGTTACCATCGTGCCACGCCGTTACAGGCATTTGTCGTACCTTTGCCGCAGATTTTCCTTAACCATTAACGAATCCATCTTCGGCTATGAAACGACATCTACCACTTGTGATGGCCCTGCTGTGGGCAGTGAGCGCACACGCCATCACCGTAACGGACACCATCTTCAACCGTGCGGCCAACGAGGCATTTGCCTTTGGTGCCGACGTCAGCTTCGTGCCTGCCATGGAGGGCTGGGGCACCAAGTGGCTCGACAAGAACGGCAAGCAGAAGGACATCCTCCAGATTCTGAAGGAACAGGGCATCAACAGCATACGTCTGCGCGTGTGGACGGTGGGCAGCGGCGCCAGCAGCAAACAGGAGGTCGTGGCCATGTGCCGCCGGGCCAAGGCCAAAGGCATGAGCGTGATGATAGACTTCCACTACAGCGACACGTGGGCCGACCCCGGCAGCCAGACCATCCCTGCGGCGTGGACCGACCACAGCGTCGATGCCTTGGCGCAGCGCGTCTATGACCACACCTTCGACGTGCTCTCGGCCATCAAAGCAGAAGGCGTGGTCCCCCGCTGGGTGCAGGTTGGCAACGAGACAAAACGCGGCATGCTCTATCCCGTGGGACAGACCAACAAGGGCGGCAGCGTGGCCTTCGCACGCTTCGTGCAAGCTGGCTACGATGCTGTGAAAGCCGTCGATGAGTCCATGCAGGTCATCGTTCACCTGCCCGACGGCCACGACAACTCGCTTTATCGCAGCATCTTCGACGGCCTGAAGAAGAACGGAGCCAAGTGGGACATCATCGGCCTCTCGGCCTATCCCCGCTGGTCGCATCTCGACGGCCCCACCATGATTACGCGCACCATGGCCAACATCAATGACCTGAAGAGCCGCTACAAGACACCGTGTATGGTGGTCGAGACAGGCCACTACCCTCGCGAGGCCCTCATCGGCAACCAATATCTCGTGGGACTGATGGACAAGATGATCCGTGGCGGCGACCTTGGCTGCTTCTACTGGGAGCCGGAATCCATGGGCGGCTATGACATGGGCGCCTGGGACGAGGCCACGCGAAAGCCCACGGTGATGATGGATGCCTTCCTGGGCGTTAAGCACACAGAGGTGAGCTGGCTCATGCGAGGGCAGATGACCCACCCCACGTCCGGACAAGAGGTTGACGATGCCGATGGCCTCAGCCTTGTCACGGACATGCGCCACATCCGCAAGCGCATTCAGAATGTCAAGTTCTACGTGGACAAGCGTCTGGCCTGCACGCTCACGTCAGAACCCTGGGAATGCCGCGTGGCCGATGCCGAGCCGGGCATTCACAGCGCCTGGGCCAAGGCCACCGACAGCGACGGCAACACCCTGCAGACAGATGCCGTCACTTTCTTCTACGGCCGGTCAGCGCTCCTTGGCACCCCCATCTCTGTCAATGCCACGCAAAAGGACGGCACTGCCAGCTGGGGTCTGTCGCTGGCTGCGGCCGGTCGCTATCGCCTTGTGTTCGAATACAGCTGCGAACAGACGCGGGGTGCCGTCGTGTGGCTCAATGGCGACAGCATCACACGCACCTATTTCGACACAGGGACAGACGCCTTCCACACCTTCGACATGGAAGCCACTGCGCCAGGCAACTACGAGCTGCGCTTGGTGGCCACACGCGCCGCAGGTCTGCCCGTGGTCAAGACTCTGCGCATCTTCCCCCTCGATGGCCAGCCAACACCATCGGCCAGCGACCTTACAGCCGTGAGCGACTTGCGCCACGACAGTCCCGAGATGCTCGAAGTCTATTCGCTCTCAGGCGTGCTGGTAGCCAAGACTTCGTCGGCGTCACTTGGCATCCGTCTGGGGTCTCGGACATCGGCCGTGGTGGCGCTGCCAAACTGTGTCGGCGGCACGCCATACATCGTGCGGAAGCAACGGCTGAAGTAGCTCACCGACGAAAACCCCGTGGAATAGCTTATCTCCTTCACGCTCATGTCGCCACGCAGCAGCATTTCGGCTGCGTGGCGCAGACGCACGGTGCGTATGAACTCCGTGGGCGATTGTCCCGTGGCACCCTGTATCTTGCGGTAGAGCGTCATGCGGCTCACACACAAGTCGCGGCTCAGGAACTCCACGTTGTAGGCATCGTCGCTCAGGTGTTTCTCCACGCATGCCATGGCATCGCGGAGGAACGGCGAGCTTTCTATGGCTTTGCTGTTTGACGAATCTCCATCGACAGCCCCATCCTTGCCAGCCTCCTCCTCGTCTGCGTGAGTGGTCTCTGGGATATATGATTCCGCGTCCTGGCTGGCAGCTGCGCGCCGCACCGCGTCGGCAGATGCCGTATCGGCTATGGTGCGCAACTTGAGCTCCTTGATTTGTGCGATGAAGCGTCGGCTCTGACGGCGCAATATATAATAATGTATAAGCAGTAGGATGAGCATGGCCGCCACGACAGTGTAGCCCACACACATCCACCATGCCGTCAGCCACTGCGGCATGCGTTCCACCACCATCCCGCGCTGCGGCTGGCACCAACGCCTGCCAGGCTGCGTCTCATGCATCTCGATGCTGTATGCACCTTCGGCCTCAATGCTACGCTGTCGCAGTGTGTGTCGTGCGGGGTCATAGAGGCGGACGTAGCGCTCGTGGGCTATGACGAGGCGCCCACAGCTGTCACCACGGAGCGCCACCACAGCGTCGCCATGTTCGTTGGCTGCATAGTCGTCGGTGGTCAGACGACCGTTGCGCAGCGCATGTAGCATCCCGTAGATGGTACCCAGCCACAGCGTGCCATCGGTGGTGAAGGCCATTGCCGACACGTCGGCCATGTGGGGCAGCACCACCACATCCTCCGCAGTGCCGACAGCGCGGCGTATGTCATGGCCCGTGCTGAACCACAGGCATCCTTTGTCATCAGCAGCCCACGCCGTGGGACGTGTTGTCAGCCCCCATGCCAGTCGCACGGAGTCGGCATCAAAGTCCGTCGGCGTTTGGATTGCAGCCCATGCCGGGGCAACGGTTTCAGAGTCGTCAACGGCGTATGAGGGACTGTCGCCAGCAGCCACGAGCACACGTCCCCGGCAGTCCAGCGTCATACGCCCCGCCGCCGTGCCTGCCATGATGCTGTCCGTGGGTGCAGCCGTCAGCTGTGCGCCCGTGCGGAACAGGCGCACGCCGCCCATGGTGCTCGCCCACAGCCGCGCTCCGTCGGCCGATGCCTGCAGGTCGGTACATACACCCATGGATGCCTCGGGCTGCGGGTGCGTGGTGCCGCTGCCAGGGTCGTAGCGTACAATGCCTCGTCCGGCAGTGCCCACCCACAGCGTGCCGTCGGCGGCATCAGCCAGGTCGGTAGGCGCGACATCCAGCGGCCACGGCATCTGGCGGAATGCTCCGTCGCTACACCGCAGCAGCCCGCCACCCCAGAGCGTTGCCCACAGTAGTCCGCTGGCATCTTCGAAGAGGTGCGAGACATATTTCCCGTGTGCATCGTATGTGGCTACAAGGTGCAGGTCACGGTCAAAGTAGTATATCTTCTTGTTTGCCGTCAGCAGTAGGTCGCCGTTGCGGGTCACGAGGATGTCATCCACGCGTTTGTCGTCCACTTCCTCCAGACGCCGTATGGAGAAGTCTGCCTTGTCCAGCACACACGCCCCGTGGAAGGTGCCGACGATGATGCATCCCCGCATCTGTGCCAGACAGGCCACGTTGTTGCTTCCAAGCAGGTCGGGACGTGAGGCCTCGTTGCGAAACACGTCGATGGCACAGCCGTCATCGCGGCAGAGGCCACCACCCTCGGTGGCATACCACAGGGCGCCCTCGTCATCCTGCATCACATATAGCACATGTCCCGACGGCAGCTGTTCCTGGTTGGGAAGCATCAGCAGGGCGGGCGCTGCGGCGGTCCCTAAGGCCGGCAGCAGCATGCACAGAGGTATCAAAAAGGAGCTTTTTCGTAACATTATGGCCAAAAAGTGTTGCAAATATATAACAAACGAGAAGAAAGTGACCATAATGCCTTGGCGTTTTAAGGTAATTTAGTAATTTTGCCTCCGCAGATGCGTTGGCATCGCTACCTTCGCACCAATCATTAACCAATCAACATAACACAAACGACACTACAATGAGAAAGACAATCTTGACGCTCGTGGCAACCATGCTCGCCACGACACTCGTGGCACAAGGCCCCGGCCGCCGTTTCCGCCGAGAGACATTCACCACCGACACCCCCATGGTCCACGACCCCGTCATGGCCCTTGAGGACAGCACCTACTATCTCTTTGCCACAGGCATGGGCATACAGCGCATGACCTCGCGCGACCGCCACACGTGGACGGTGTCCCATCAGCCCGTGATGACCGTTATCCCCGGCTGGACCACCGACTCCGTTCCCGGCTTCGGCAACCACGTGTGGGCCCCTGACGTCATCCGCTGGCACGGCATGTGGTGGATGGCCTACAGCTGCTCCACCTTCGGCAAGAACGGCTCGGCCATAGGGCTGCTGTCTGCGCGCTCGCTGCGCTCCAACATGTGGAAGGACGAGGGATGCATCGTCACCTCGCGCTCCAAGCGTGACCAATGGAACGCTATCGACCCCAACTTCATCATCGACGAGACGGACACGCCGTGGCTCGTGTGGGGTTCGTTCTGGGACGGCATACAGCTGGCCCGCCTCGACTCCACCATGCACCTCGCCGCCGGCGAGCGGCCGCGCACCATCGCCCGGCGCTACGACCCGGCCTACAAGAACGCCGCTCCCAACCCCACGTCGCGCTTTGCCGGCACCAATGCCATCGAGGCACCCTTCATCTTCCGCCATGGCGACTACTACTACCTCTTCGTCTCGTGGGACTACTGCTGCCGAGGCGCCAAGAGCAACTACCGCGTTGCCGTGGGCCGCAGCCGCAGCGTGGCCGGCCCCTACCTGGACCGCGAGGGCAAGGACATGCTCCTTGGTGGCGGCACGCTCGTCATCGAGGGCGACAAGGTGCAATGGGATGCCGCCGGCCACTGTGCGGCCTATGCCTTCCCCGACGGCGACGTATTCGTGTGCCACGGCTACAGCGCCACCCAGAACGGCGCCGCACTGCTCATACAGCGCCCCATCCGCTGGACGGCCGACGGCTGGCCCGAGCTGTAAGCACCAGCCTTCCAACAAAATCAGCCATACATAAACTAACGACAACACATACACTCCATGCACAAGAAGACCCTCTCCGCAGCATTGCTGCTCGTCTGCGCCATAGGCTCGCAGGCACAGACCGACCCCATCCGCATCGACCTCGCACAAAAAGGTGCAGTGGTCTCACCTGACCTCTACGGCATCTTCTTCGAGGAAATCAACCACGCCGGCGACGGCGGCCTCTATGCCGAGCTGGTGCAGAACCGCGGCTTCGAGGAACACGTTCTGCCCTCGGGCATGACCTACCGCAAAGGCCG
>JAFSVI010000114.1 GCA_017445145.1 Bacteroidaceae bacterium
GTGGCTGCGGCTGTTGGGGGTGCGCGGCTGCGCGTGGCGGCAGCGCTGCTATTCGCTGATTTTCTCTTTTACTTCGGGCTTGGCTTTGTAGCGCTTGTTGAGGCCGCGCACGACCTCGTCGGTGATGTCGTAGCGTGGGTTGGCCATGAGGATGTTGTCGCCAGAGCGGGAGAGGATGTAGTCGTACTTCTTCGTCTTGTTGTAGGTGCGCAGGAAAGCCTGTATGCTGTCGCGCATCTCGGCAGTGAGGTTGGCCTGTTCGCTGGCAAGCTCATTCATGAGGCGCTGCTCGAGTTCTGCGAGGTCCTGCTGCTCGCGTGCGAGCTGGTTCTGTGCGCGTTCGAGTTCGTCGCGCGTGGTGAAGCCGTTGCTCTCGTACTTCTTCTGCAGGGAGTTGGCATGCGCCTGCAGCGCCCGCTGCTTGTCGGCCAGCACCTTCTGTGCGTTTTCGCCTTTCTGGTTGAGGAGGAGGTTGTAGTCCTTGCAGAACTGGTACTGGCTCATGAGCGTATCGACCTCGATGTAGGCGATGCGCAGTGCAGTGGAGTCGTTGGTGGCAGCCGTGGTGGTCTCAGCCTGCTGTCCGGAGCAGGCAGCAAGGGCGACGGCGGCGCCCATGGCGAGTAATACTTTCTTCATCAAATATGTGTTGTGGAATTTATGAGCGCGATTCTTGTGCGTGGGGCCTGCGCTGCAGCGTAGCCCTCTCAATGGCATCCATGCTCTCCACGCAGTGTATGCCTCTTTGGCGCATGGCCTTGCTGGCTCCGATGTGCTGCATGGGTCCTGATGCGTCGCCCTTGATGATGAGCTTTGCGGCGAGCAAAGCGACAGCGACGGCTATAAAAGCGAGGGTTGGGAGCAATATTTTGAGCATTGTGTGCGTTAGTTTGGCGTAAGTTTCGTACTTTTGCAGCGCAAAGATAGCGCAAAGTTCCGTGGTGGGCGCTTTCTGTGCCGAACTTTAACCTAAATTAGCAAATGTCAACTGCCTTTTAATACTTTCCGTCATGCAACAAAGCAACATTGAACTCCAGCCGGCAAGTGTGTTTGAGATGTTCAGACGCATCAACGCCGTGCCGCGCCCCTCGAAGCACGAGGAGCGCATGATAGACTTCCTCACCGATTTCGGCCGCAGCCTCGGCCTGGAAACCCTGGTCGATGACACCGGCAACGTGCTCATACGCAAGCCTGCCAGCCGGGGCATGGAGGACCGCCCCACGGTGATCCTGCAGAGCCACATGGACATGGTGTGTGAGAAGAACGGCGACGTGGCCTTCGACTTCATGCACGATGCCATCGAGACCTACGTCGATGGCGAGTGGCTGCGCGCCCGCGGCACCACGCTGGGTGCCGACGACGGCATCGGCTGCGCCATGGAGATGGCCATCCTTGCCGACGACAGCCTTGTGCATGGCCCCTTGGAGTGTGTGTTCACTCGCGACGAGGAGACGGGTCTCACGGGTGCCGAGGGCATGAAGCCGGGCTTCATGACGGGTTCCATCCTCATCAACCTCGACTCGGAGGACGAGGGCGAGCTCTTCGTGTCGTGTGCCGGCGGCTGCGGCACATACGCCGACTTCCGCTTCACGCCCGAGGCGGCTCCCGAGGGCTCCTTCTTCCTGCGCCTGCGCATCAAGGGCCTGACGGGCGGCCACAGCGGCGACGACATCGACAAGGGCCGTGCCAATGCCAACAAGCTCCTGGCGCGCTACCTCTACGACGGCATGAAGGCGTGGGGCCTGCGCCTGTGCGACATCCAGGCCGGCGGCCTTCACAACGCCATCCCCCGCGAGGCGGAGTGCGTGGTGTGCATCCCCGCTAAATATAAAGAGGACGCGCGCGTGAGGTGGAATGTCTTTGCTGCCGAGTGCCAGGAGGAGTATGCCGTCACGGAGCGCGCCATGGAATTTGTGCTCGAGAGCGAGGAGGCGCAGCCCACGGTGGTTCCGGCCGACGTGAGCTGCCGTCTGCTCACGGCGCTGCAGGCTGTGGATAACGGCGTGTATGCCATGTGCCAGGACATAGACCTCGTGGAGACCAGCTCCAACCTGGCCAGCATCCGGCAGGTGGAGGCCGGCCACATACGCATCGTCACGAGCCAGCGCAGCAGCATCCTCTCGGCGCGCCACAACATGAGCCACACCGTGGCGGCCGCGTTTGAGCTGGCAGGCGCCGAGGTGCAGATTGGCGACGGCTACCCCGGCTGGGCCATGAACCCCAAGAGCGAGATCCTGCGCGTGGCGCGCGAGCAGTATGTGCGCCTCTTCGGCAAGGAACCCGTCGTGCGCGGCATACATGCCGGCCTGGAGTGTGGCCTCTTCTCGGAGAAATACCCTGGGCTGGACATGGTGAGCTTCGGCCCCACGCTGCGCGGCGTGCATTCGCCCGAGGAGCGTCTGCTCATACCCACCGTGGATATGGTGTGGCGCCACCTGCTGGCCATACTCGAGAACGTGTGATGGCGCCACGCTGGCAACCGTTGCGGCGTCGCGGTGCCGTTTGTGGCGAGAAAGTGGCGGTTTTATTTGGCCATACTCAAATAAGGTTGTACCTTTGCACCCCGTAATGAACACCACATCGGTATATCTCGACAGAGCCGTGGCACAGTTTGCCAGCCTGCCAGGCATAGGCCGCAAGACGGCCATGCGCCTCGTGCTGAACCTGCTCCAGCGCGAGCGTGCGGACATCGACGCCTTTGCCGCCACCATCAGCTCGCTGGCGGAGAACGTGCGCTACTGCCAGCTCTGCCACAACCTCACGGACGATGCCCTGTGCCCCATCTGCGCCTCCCACAGCCGCGACCACCAGACGGTGTGTGTGGTGGAGAACGTGCAGGACGTCATGGCCATCGAGGCCACGCAGCAGTACTCGGGCGTGTATCACGTGCTGGGGGGCGTCATCTCGCCGCTCGACGGCATCGGGCCTCAGAACCTGGAGATCGACAGCCTCGTGGCGCGTGTGGCCGAGGGCGGCCTCAAGGAACTCATCCTGGCGCTGAGCCCCACCATGGAGGGCGACACGACGGCGTTCTACATCTACCGCCGCCTGGGCGATGTACCCATAGCGGTGACGACGCTGGCCCGCGGCGTGGCGCAGAACGACCAGCTGCAATATACCGACGAGCTCACCCTCGGGCGCAGCCTGGTGGAGCGGCGCCCCTTCAACCAACATCCTGCCTGACACGTCATGCGCAACCCAACACTCGTACTTCGTCTTAGCTTCGCGTGCATCTTCCTCACAGCCGCCTTGGTCATTGGCCTCTTCGAGAGCGGACTGCTCACCTACACCACCATCGACGGCGATGAGCCACGCTATGTGGTCGGCATCGTGGGCGTGGGCCTCACGCTCGCGCTGCTGCCCCTGGCGCTGAAGCTGCTCACCTTCGCGCTGCCGCGCCACCAGGCCTCGGCCTCGGTGGGTGGCTACGTGCGGTGGTCGCTTGTGCGACAGGCGTTGCTCGCCATCCCCATGTGCTTCAACCTCGTGTGCTACTATCTGCTCGGCCGCCATGCCACCAGCGGCTGGATGGCCATGATGGCGGCGGTGATGTTCTGCTTCGTGTGGCCCACCGACGGGCGCATGCGCTACGAGCGCGCCTCGGACTATCCCACCTCCGAACGCTAACCCCCCACACACTACCACGGCCTCATTCCCATGCAGCTCTCCGTCGTCATAGTAAGCTACAACGTCTGCCCGTATCTGCTCCAGTGTCTCGACTCCGTGGCGCGTGCCACCTACGGCATCGAGAGCGAGGTGTGGGTGGTCGATAACGCCTCGACCGACGACAGCGTGGCGCGCGTGCGCCAGTACTATCCCGAGGCGCTCGTGCTTGCCAACAAGGAGAATGTGGGGTTTGCCCGCGCCAACAACATGGCGCTGCGCCAGGCCTCGGGCAAGTATGTGCTGCTGCTCAACCCCGACACCATCGTGGGCGAGAGCACCCTGCGCGAGTGCATAGCCTTCTTCGAGCGCAAACCCGGAATAGGAGCCGTGGGCGTGCACATGCTCAACCGCGACGGCTCCTTCGCGCCCGAGTCGAGGCGCGGCCTGCCCACACCGGCCACGGCCTTCTTCAAGCTCTGCGGCCTGGCGCGCCTCTTCCCCAAGAGCCGCCTCTTTGGCCGCTACCACATGCGATATCTCGACGAGACGAAGTCGGCGGCCATCGACGTCATCTCCGGTGCCTTCTTCATGGGCCGGCGCGAGGCGCTCGCTGCCGTGGGCTTTCTCGACGAGGACTACTTCATGTATGGCGAGGACGTGGACCTGAGCTACCGCCTCCTGTGCGACCACTGGGAGAATTGGTATGTGCCGGCCGACATCCTCCACTACAAGGGCGAGAGCACGCAGAAGACCAGCTACAGCTACGTGCACAACTTCTACAACGCCATGCTCATCTTCTTCCGTAAGCATTTTGCGCGGCGCTACCGCCTCACGGCACTCGTCGTGCTGCCCGTGGTGGTGGTGGCAGCGTCGGTGGAGATGGGATTGCGCAACGTGAGGCGCAGCGCGCAGCTCATGGTGGAGCGTGCGGCCCGGCTGCTGCACCTCGGCACCGCCGCCGACCAGCGCGAGCTAATATACTTCATTGGCCGCAGCGCGGTGTGGGAAACGGTGCGCACGCTTGCCGAGGCGGCGGGCTACAAGGCCATCAACCACTTCAGCCAACAGGCCACATACCTCGTCTTCGACGCCCAGGTCTTTAGCTATGAGGAGATGTTCAGCCTGATGAAGAAATCCTACGCCGCCAAGGTGGGGTCGCATATCGGCGTGTATCACCATTCCCGGAAAACCATCATCCTGCCCAATGACGTCATCAGCTGAAGCCACCGTGAGCCTCAGGGCGCTGGAACCCGAGGACCTCGAACTGCTCTACGCCATCGAGAACGACCCTGGCGTGTGGGAGGCCGGCCTCTCGCCAACATTGTATTCGCGCTACATGCTCAAGCAGTATATAGCCACGGCGGCCAACGACATATACGTCGACGGACAGCTGCGCCTCGTGGTGCAGCTGGGCGACGCGGCCATGGGGCTGGCGGACCTCACGGGCTTTGATGCCGCGAGCGGGCGTGCGGAGGTGGGCATGGTGGTGGTGCCGCAGTATCGGTGCCGCGGGCTTGGCACGGCGGCGCTGGTGGCGCTGGCGGCGCATGCCCGCCGTCTGCACCTGCACCAGCTGTGGGCCACGGTGGCCGTGGGCCACGTGGCAGCCGAGGCCATGGTGGCACATGCGGGCTTCAGCGCCACGGCGGCGTTGCGGCAGTGGCTGCGCGTGGGCGATGGCTACCGCGATGCCCGCATCTGGCAGCTCATGCTGTGACGGCCTTTTTCCCGCTGTCCCCGACGTCTATGGCTTAGTGGCCTCTGGCACATACTCGTAGCACCCGGCATCCGGTGCGCCGTCAGCCAGACGGCTGCGGCCGAGGCGGTCCAGTGGCCATGGCTGTGCGGCCGGTATGTCGGCCATGCCTCGTATGGCCGAGGCGGAGTCGGGCGTGAAGTCATAGACGAAGTTGTGGGTGTCGATGAGCTTGAAGTTGCGGTAGGATGCCGTCTCGCTCTTGGGGTCGTCATAGGTGATGGCCACGAAACGCGCGGGGTCGTCGGTGGGCACGGTGGCGATGAAGCAGTTCTGGAAATAGTAGTTGGCCTCGTAGTCCTGGTTCTCGAACCACGCCCCCATGAGCACGTCCTCGGCATAGCCCGTGATGACGCAGTTGACAAACGAGGCGCGGCGCATGGGGTAGTAGGTGTCGTCGTCGCCGCGGTTGGTGAGGTGTAGGGCATCGCCGCGGTTGGCATCGAGGGCGTAGAACTGTGCCAGCGTGCAGTGGGTGAAGGCCGACGAGCCTCCGACGAGGCTCACGCAGTGGCCCAGCGTGTTGCTCAGCTCCGTGTTGGCGACTTCGACCATGGCGGCTTTCACGCGCAGCCCGTCGCCGCCGAGGTTGTGGATGCGGCATGCGTTGAGGCGCAGCTTGAGCGTGTCGGTCAGCGCGCTGTCGCATAGGATGCCGTAGAAGCCGCTGTGGAGATCGACATATTCCAGCTCGTTGAGCATGCTCTCGGGGTGGAGGCGCACGCCCTGCCAGCGCGAGGGCAGGCGGTCGTAGGTGAGATAGTCGAAGATGTGGTCCGTGCGGTCGCCGCGAAGCACGACGGGTGCCTCCAGCGTGCCGTGCGCCACGAGGGTGCCGTGCACCTCCACGCCGGCGCCCTCGTGGAAGAGCAGCTGTGTGCCGGCATCGAGGGTGAGCGTGGCGCCGGCGGCCACCACGAGGCTGTCGTAGATGACGATGGGTCGGTAGGGCCGAAGGGTGGTGTCGGCGGTGACGACCCACGCGCGGTGGAAGTCGGCACGCTGTCCGTAGGCCACCAGGGCCGTGGTCTGCTCTATGCCGCTCTCGAGGCGGAAGGCGAGCCTGTCGCTGACGGTGGTGACGCTGTCAGTGGCCTCCTCGGGCATCGTCACCTCTATGCGCACGATGATGCTGTCGCGGCGCCGCACGTCGAAGTCGGTGGCCAGGTTGTCGGTTGTGCGGCTCAGGTCCTGCCCGTCGATGTTGATGCGGAAGGGGCTGTCGGCTCCCGCCTCGAGGCGCACGCTGCTGATGCGCACCCCCTTGTCGCCGTGGTTATAAACGATGAGTGTCTTGGTGGCCGACGGCACGGTGGCCAGCAGCGTGTCGAAGCGCACGGTGTCGGTGCTGAAGGCGAGTGTGGCGGAGCGGTCGGTGGTGAAGGTGTCGTAGGAGTCGCACGCCGCGAGCCACGCCGCCGCCATGGCAATAGTGGCCAGTAAAAAACGTTTCATAGCTGTTGTATGCTTGCGGCCGCAAAGGTATGCACTTTCTCCGACCTTGCCAAGGATTTCGTCCACTTTCTCGCCGCGGGGCAGGCCGGAGGGGTGTGAGATGTCTTATTTTTGCGTGAGAAACGCTTCAAAGGCTGCTTGTTGCAACATTTGAAACGCTTTTTGAGACATGACATGAAGCGGCATGGCGGCAAAGGTGCTATCTTTGCACCGCTGTTGGGGCGTTGGCCCCCGGCGCAATCACCCTTAATGTTTCACTATTGACATAGAAAATAAGACTATCGTGTATCTCCTCGGTTACGACATCGGCAGCTCCAGCGTCAAGGCTTCGCTGGTGGATGCCAACAGCGGCCAGTGCGTGGCATCGGCATTCTATCCTAAGAGCGAAGCACCCATCCGGGCTCACCACGCCGGGTGGGCGGAACAAGATCCCGAGGCGTGGTGGCGCTACCTCGCGCTGGCCACGGCGGACGTGCTCGACCAGTCGGGCGCCGGCGGCGATGACATCAAGGCCATAGGCATCTCGTATCAGATGCATGGCCTCGTGTGTGTGGACAGCGACCTGCGCCCGCTGCGCGACGCCATCATCTGGTGCGACTCGCGCGCCGTGGCCATCGGCCAGCGTGCCTTCGGCGAGCTGGGCAGCGAGCGCTGTCTGGCCCATCTGCTCAACTCGCCCGGCAACTTCACGGCCTCGAAGCTGGCGTGGGTGCGCGAGAACGAGCCAGAGACCTTCGCGCGCATACATAAGATAATGTTGCCGGGCGACTACATCGCCGCGCGCCTCACAGGCACGGCGGCAACCACCGTCGCAGGCCTCTCGGAGGGCATGATGTGGGACTTCGCCGAGAACCGCCCGGCACAGTTCCTGCTCGACTACTACGGCATCCCGTCCGACATGCTCGCCCCCGTGGCGCCCACCTTCGGCGTGCAGGGCGAGGTGACGGCGGCCGTGGCTGCCGAACTCGGCCTGCACGCCGGCACACCCGTCACCTACCGTGCTGGCGACCAGCCCAACAACGCCCTCTCGCTCGACGTGTTTGAGCCTGGCGAGGTGGCAGCCACCGCGGGCACCTCGGGTGTGGTGTATGGCGTGCTGGGTGCTGTGGCCTACGACCCCCAGAGCCGCGTCAACACCTTTGCCCACGTCAACCACACGGCTGCCGCGCCGCGTCTGGGCGTGCTGCTGTGTGTCAACGGCACGGGCATCCTCAATTCGTGGGCACGCCGCAACATGGCGCCGGAGCGCATCGGCTATGACGAGATGAACGACCTGGCAGCCACGGCACCCATCGGCGCCGAGGGCCTGAGCGTCATGCCCTTTGGCAACGGTGCCGAGCGCGTGCTCGGCGACAAGGAGGTGGGGGCGAGCATCCATGGCATCAACTTCAACGTCCACACCCAGGCCCACCTGCTGCGTGCCGCGCAGGAGGGCATCGTCTTCAGCTTTGCCTACGGCATGGAGGTGATGAAGCAGATGGGCATGGCGCTCACCACCATACGCGCCGGACGTGCCAACATGTTCCTCAGCCCCATATTCCGCAACACGCTGGCAGGGGTCACCGGGGCCACCATAGAGCTGTGTGACACCGACGGCAGCGTGGGGGCAGCACGCGCCGCGGGCATCGGCGCCGGCATCTATGCCGACCACCACGAGGCCTTTGCCTCGCTGCGGAGGCTTCAGGTCGTGGAACCCGTGGCCAGCGACGTCGCTGCCTATCGCGAAGCCTACGAGCGGTGGCTGACGAGGCTCCCGTAGTGTGGTTCCAATGGCGTCCTGATGGTACGCCCGGCTGATACCTCAAGAACAATTCTGCACACTTAATAAACATAATTATCACATGAAACAGTATTTCCCCGAAATCCCCGCCATCAAGTTCGAGGGCGTGGAGAGCAAGAATCCCCTTGCCTATCGTTATTATGACCGCGACCGCGTCGTCATGGGCAAGAAAATGAGCGAGTGGTTCAAATTCGCCATGGCTTGGTGGCACACGCTGTGTGCCGAAGGCGGCGACCAGTTTGGCCCCGGCACGAAGTCGTTCCCCTGGAACACCGCTGCCGACCCCGTGCAGGCTGCCAAGGACCGCGCCGACGCCGGCTTCGAGATCATGCAGAAGCTTGGCATAGAGTACTACTGCTTCCACGATGTGGACCTCGTGGCCGAGGCTGCCACCGTTGAGGAGTATGAGGCGAACCTGAAGGAGGTCGTCGCTTACCTCAAGCAGAAACAGGCTGAGACGGGCATCAAGCTGCTGTGGGGCACGGCCAACGTGTTTGGCAACAAGCGCTACATGAACGGCGCCTCGACGAACCCGGACTTCGACGTCGTGGCGCGTGCCATCGTGCAAATCAAGAATGCCATCGACGCCACCATAGAGCTGGGCGGCACGAGCTACGTGTTCTGGGGCGGCCGCGAGGGCTACATGAGCCTCCTCAACACCGACATGAAGCGCGAGAAAGAGCACATGGCAACCATGCTCACCATGGCGCGCGACTATGCCCGCGCCAAAGGCTTCAAGGGCACCTTCCTCATCGAACCCAAGCCCATGGAACCTACCAAGCACCAGTATGACGTCGATACGGAGACCGTCATCGGCTTCCTGCGCGCCCACGGCCTGGACAAGGACTTCAAGGTGAACATCGAGGTGAACCACGCCACGCTCGCCGGACACACCTTCGAGCACGAGCTGGCATGTGCCGTCGATGCCGGCATGCTCGGCAGCATCGACGCCAACCGCGGCGACTACCAGAATGGCTGGGACACGGACCAGTTCCCCATCGACCACTATGAGCTCACACAGGCCATGATGCAAATCATACGCGGCGGCGGCTTCACCGACGGCGGCACCAACTTCGACGCCAAGACGCGCCGCAACAGCACCGACCTGGAGGACATCTTCATCGCACACATCGCTGCCATGGATGCCATGGCCCACGCGCTGCTCTCGGCGGCCGACATCATCGAGCACTCGCCCATCCCTGCCATGGTGAAGGAGCGCTATGCCAGCTTCGACCAGGGCGAGGGCAAGCGCTTCGAGCTGGGGCAGATGACCTTGGAGGAGGCATACGCCTATGGCTGCAAGGTGGGCGAGCCGCGGCAGACAAGTGGCAAGCAGGAACTCTACGAGGCCATCGTCAACATGTACTGATACCTGAAAAACCGTTTGAAGCAGCAACGCCGGGCCAAACCGCAGAGGGAAGGCACGGCGTTGCTGTCGTTTGGGCGCGAGCCGGGGGCGGCGTGGGTGCTGGCGCGGAGAGGGCGCTTCGCGGGTAGGGGCGCTTCGCGGCACAGCCGCTCGCAACGGGACACTCCATGTGGGGGGGAGCGGTGGGTGCTGGTGCGGAGCGGGGGCTTCGCGGCACAGCCGCTCGCAACGGGACACTCCATGTGGGGGGAGAGGTGGGTGCTGGTGCGGAGCGGGCGCTTCGCGGCACAGCCGCTCGCAACGGGACACTCCATGTGGGGTGGCGGAGCGGTGGGTGCTGGTGCGGAGCGGGGGCTTCGCGGCACAGCCGCTCGCAACGGGACACTCCATGTGGGGTGGCGGAGCGGTGGCGGCTTGCGCGGAGTGGTGGGTGCTGGTGCGGAGCCGCGGCTGCTTGCGCGGAGTGGTGGGTGCTGGTGCGGGGCCGCGGGTTGGGTGGCGGGGCTGCGGGTTAGTTGTTCTCGGGGCGCAGCTGGCGCACGACGGCGGCTGTGCGCCACATCTCGCTTTCGCGCAGCGCGGCAAGCTCCTTCTCGAGACCCTCGCGGTAGCCGGGCTTGGAGTTGCTGTCGATGCTTATCTGGGCCTCATGGCCGCTCTTGACGCTGGCGTAGAGTTTCTCCACGACGGGCTTGATGGCATCGTGGAAGGGACCCATCCAGTCGAGGGCGCCGCGCTGGGCGGTGGTGGAGCAGTTGGCATACATCCAGTCCATGCCCTTGGCGGCGAAGAGGGGGCCAAGGCTCTGCGTGAGTTCCTCCACGGTCTCGTTGAAGGCCTCGGAGGGCGTGTGGCCGTTCTCGCGCAGCACCTCATACTGGGCCAGGAGCAGACCCTGGATGGCGCCCATGAGGGAGCCGCGCTCGCCGGTGAGGTCGGAGGTGGCTTCGCGCTGGAAGGTGGTCTCGAAGAGATAGCCCGAGCCGATGCCTATGCCAAAGGCGAGCACCTTCTCCAGGGCATGGCCGCTGACGTCCTGATAGACGGCGTAGCTGCTGTTGAGGCCGCGGCCCTCGAGGAACATGGTGCGGAGGCTGGTGCCGCTGCCCTTGGGGGCCACCATGATGACGTCGATGTCGGCCGGGGGCACCACGCCGGTGCGGTCGTTCCAGGTGATGGCGAAGCCATGGCTGAAGTAGAGCGTCTTGCCGGCTGTGAGGTGGGGCTTGATGGTGGGCCACAGCTGCATCTGTGCGGCGTCGGAGAGGAGCAGGCAGACGATGGTGCCGCGCTCGGCAGCCTCCTCGAGCGAGAAGAGCGTCTCGCCAGGCACCCAGCCGTCGGCCACGGCCTTGTCGTAGGTCTTGCCCTGGCGCTGGCCCACGATGACGTTGAAGCCGTTGTCGCGCAGGTTGCATGCCTGGCCGGGACCCTGTACGCCGTAGCCGAGCACTGCGATGGTTTCGTTCTTGAGCACTTCGCGTGCCTTCTCAAGTGGGAACTCTTCGCGGGTCATCACTTCCTCGATGACACCGCCGAAATTCATTTTTGCCATTGTGTGGAATAAAGTGTTTGAATGGTTCTGTCGATGTGCGGGCGCAAAGTTAGACAAAAGAACACAAAACGCCGCATTCGTGCTTGAATATTTTAGCGAATGCGGCGTTTTGTTGACATTTGTTCACGCCATGGGCCTCACTTCGTGGGCGGGACAGCCACCTTGCGGCCGCCGACGACGTAGATGCCTGGGCGGCAGGGGCGCCCACCCGGGGATGGCGCCACGCGTCGTCCGAGCAGGTCGTAGGCCGGCGTTGTGGCGGCTGGCGGCGCTGCGTCGGTGGCGGTGATGTCGTTGGGCAGGCCGTCGAGATAGCAGATGTCGTCCCAGCCGTTGGTCTGGTTCACGCCGTTGACGCGCAGGTAGGGCATGTAGATGTTCTGCTCGAGGTTGGGCACCTCGAAGGGGAACTGGCATTCCTCGCCGGCGGGGACATGGATGTGGTAGTCCTGCGCGAGGAACGACTGGAAGTATTCGCCCTCGGGGTGGTAGGCATACCACACCATGGTGACGTCGCCGTCGTAGTCGAGCGTGGTGTTGAAGTTCTTCACCACGAAGTAGCCCTTTATCTTGGTGCCGTGGATGTGGTTGTCGCCCATGTTGTACTTATAGACCACGGACTGGAACACCACGTCGGCGAGCGGGGCGGACTGGTTCTGAGCCACCTCGATGGTGATGTCGGCAAAACGGCCGCCGGGGCGCGACACGTCGTGACAGAGGGTGAACTGGCGCGTGCCGGCCGCGTAGGGCAGGAAACGGAATGCCACGTCGCGCGTGGCGCCGGGGGCGATGGTGATGCCTCCCTGCATGGGGTCGTAGTCCGTGGCGAAGAGTACCTGGCTGTTTTCGAGGAGATACACCTGGCCCGCGAAGGTGGTGGCGGAGGCGTTGCGCACATGGCACACAAGCTCCACCTCGCGCTCGGTGACGACGGCGCCGCGAGGCAGGTCGTAGCCGTCGAGCACGAGTGTGGCCTGCGGCGTGGCGGCGGTGGCGGCGTCGGTGTAGGGTCGCGCGGCGTCGTTGGGCCAGACGCCCACGATGGCGTGCTGGTCGCTGTTGTAGCCGTCGGCCGTGGGGCTGGCGCCGATGCCGGTGGCGTAGTCGGGGTTGAGAGCTGTGAGGGCATAGAAGCCGTCGCTGAGGCCGCCCCACCCCCAGTTGATGTGGAAAAGGCCGCCGCCGTCGTAGCCGTCGAGCACGAAGACGTGGCCTTGCTCGGTGGACATGCCGCCGTAGAGCACCGGGCGGCCGCTGGCAAGCTCGTTGTAGATGAGGGCGTGCCAGCTGTCGGACGTGTGGTGGCGGCGCTCGACTTGGGTGGTAGTGGTGCTGTAGTCGAAGTATCGTGTCAGGGCATTCTCCACCAGCGCCAGGGCCGACCCCGAGCCCCACGACGCATAGCCCGTCTCGGCGGCCACGCCGCAGGCCGCGATGAGCTGTGCCACGGCCTGCTGGCTGCCGTCGGTGGACGTCGTGGTGGCGGCGTAGCTGTCGCGCATGAGGCCCCAGTTGAAGGTCGTTCCGGCCGGCACGGTGGTTCCGGCCACGAAGGGGGAGTAGGTCACGTAGCCGCCGGGGATGGCGGTCGGCAGCGGTGCCACGGGCCAGCGGTGGTGGCGCATGACCTGCGCCATGGCCACTGCCACGCAGCCGGCCACACAGCGGCCGCCGTCGGTGTAGATGGGGCACATCTGGTTGTAGGGGGCGTCCTGGTTCCACTGCGTGGAGAGCATGGGGCGCACAGGGAGGCCCCCTGCCCACTGTGTGGGCGCCGCGCCGAGGGTGGGGTGGGGTGCTGCGGCGGTGGCTACGTTGGCGTCGTTGGTGTCGGCATCTGTCAGTGATGCTATCTGCACGGCGCAGTCGTCGAGCCAAGCCAGCATGGCGGGCGGGGTTGTGGCGGCGTCGAAGTGTCCGCTGTCGGTGTAGCCCAGGATGGTGCGCGCGCGGTCGTCGCCGCCGACGATGACGTAGCCCGCATCGGTGCCCACGTTGAAGATGTAGTAGGGCTGCGGTGCATTCGAGGCCGTGGTGGTGCCCGGCGTCATCGTGGCAGGTGTGTGGCGTCGTGGTGCGGCGGCCGCCTCTGCGGTATGGAAAACGATGTCGGGGCGGTGTGTGGCCATGAAGGTCTCCGCACGCTGCCGTGCCTGCTCACGCCCTACGGGTTGTGCGTGGGCGAGGGTGGCAGATAGCATCAATATGAGTGTCAGTGGCTGTCTCATGCGGCTCACTCGAACTCGGTCGTCCAGATGTCGGAGCTGTCGAAAATGTAGTCCTCCTTGGCTCCCACGCCCGGCTGCACGGGATTGGATGGCAGCGTGGTGTTGGACGCGGGGTTGAACATGAGGCTGTCGCCCACGACGTCGGTGGGTTTGAGCTGTGGCGATATATATGTCTTTTTCATGTGTGCTGACGGTTTGTTGTGCGACTTAAAGCTTCACTTTCTTCCCGGCGACGACGTAGATGCCGTGGCGCAGCGTGCCGGTTTGGCCGATGGTGCCAACGCGGCGGCCGCACAGGTCGTAGATGGCGGTGGCATCGGTGGTGGCTGGCATTGCGGTGGCCGGGGTCTGCAGCGTGGCGATGGCGTTGGCCGTGCCGCCCACGATGCCAATGTTCATAACGTCGTAATAGTAGCCCTCATTGGAGAGGAAGTAGCAGCGGAAGGGCTCTGTCTGGCCGCTGCTCACGAGGTCGAAGTGGCTGCCGGCGGCGTTGAGGGCGTAGTAGCTCTCTGTCATCGTGGATGTGGCGTAGCTGCCGAACATGCGGAAGCGCTGGCCCATGACGGTTGTCGGGGCGCTGGCCGCGATGGCAGCATTGCTGCCGGCGAAGAGCATGGGCGTGGCGGTGAGGTCGGCACCGCTGCCCCATTCGGCGTTTGGCACGGCGATGATGTGGGGCGTGTTGGCCTTCAATTTGCGGGCGTGGGCAAAGTGGGCCGTGCCGTCCTCCTCATAGGCGAAGTCCATGACCCAGAAGTGTTTGCCCTCGTCGGCATCGGTGTGGAACCAGTCGATGGGGTAGTACTGGCCTTGGTACTCGGCGCTCACGCTCTCCACGGCGAAGGGCAGGCACAGGGTGCTCCATCCGCCACCGCTGCGGCCGTAGCCGCTGCCGAAGGTGCGGAGGTATGTGGCTTGCGTGGCGGTGAAGTCGATGGGTGTGTAGAAGGGGTGGCCGTCGGTGAGCGTCAGCATGTCGCACACGCCGTCGCGCACGATGTTCGTCGCGGCTGTGGGGGCGTTGTCGGTGGCACCGATGATGATGAGCGTGTTTGGGTTGGCGGCGTTGACGGTGGTTATGCCGTTGATGCCGGTGAGGTCGGCCGCTGCCACGTTGGCAGCGAGGTTGAGCGTGGAGGCTATGTCGGCGGCGGCTGTGGTGCCGTCGGTGAGGTAAAGCGTTATTCCGCTGGTGATGGTGCAGATGGAAGTTTGGATGCCTGAGATCTGCTGGTACTGGTAGTATTGCCCGTTAAACGTGAGCGCATATAGCATCGGCCAGTATTTCCAGCCTACGTTCTTGTCGGCGGACGTGAAGTCGATGCGCACCTCCTGGCCGGCGGGGACGGTGACGTGGTAGGGTTCGTGGCTGCCGCTGGCGTAGGATGTTGAGGTGGATGGGGTGCTGTTGAAGTACCATATCAGGTAGATGTCGTCGTCGAAGGTGTCGGTGGAGTGGTTGTTGCGGACGGTGAAGTAGCCTCGGACGACGGTGCCGGGGACGGTGGTGCCGTCGTTGTAGTGTAGCTCCGTAAGGGAGAGGTCGGCATAGGTGGCGGAGGAGGCCGGTGCCACGGTGAAGGTGACGTTGGCCACCTGGCTCACGATGGCGTTGCGGCCGTTGCCTATGCACAGGGCGAGGGTGGTCTCTCCGGCTGGCAGTCCGCTGAGGAAGAAGCTCACGGGGCGTGTCTGCCCCTCACCGATGGTGATGCCCGAGGCAGAGTACATTGTGGTGCCGTCTTTCACGAGCATGAGTTCGCCGTAGAACTCGGCATCGGAACTGTTGATGTCGAGTAAGAGTTCGAAGGCCTTGCCGGCAGTGGCGGTGCCAACCACATGTTGGCCCTCGAGCGACAGCCTCGGTTCAGCCATGCCATGCTCGGTGAGCGTCACCGTGCCACCGATGACCTCTGCCAGGATATACTGCTTGTCGATGTCGAAGTCGGTGGTCCAAGTGCTTGCTGTGCTGACGCGGCTGGCAGGCACGAGCTTGTAGCTGCCGTTGCCGAGGCCGGCGTTGGTGAATAGGCTTGCCGTGATGTCGCGGCTGGCCTCATTCCAAAAGTAGCCGTCGGGCAAAGTTGAGTTGTAGTAGCGTTGTGTCAGCATCTGCACCTGGCCTTGGGCATCAACATAGCCTATGCCGGCATCGAAGGCCGCCTCGGCACCCGTCTTGTTCTGGAACTGGAACGTGATGGTGGTGCTGGAGGCGCTGAACTTCAGGGTCGTCAGGCACGCTGCGGCATCCTCGCCGGAGCCGCTGTCGCCAGCGAAGGGCTTGCCGTTGTTGGGCCAGATGCCGATGATGGCATCCTGGTTGAAGCCATAGCCGTCTCTCGATGAACTGGCACCGATGCCGCTGCTGTTGTAGGGATTGAGCACGGAAAGGGCATAGTAGCCGTCGCTGCTGCCGCCCCAGCCCCAGTTGACGTGGTAGAAGCCGGCACCGTCGTAGCCGTCGATGACGAAGGCATGGCCGCCGCCGCTCGAACTTCCGCCGTAGAGCACAGGGCGGCCGTTGGCCACCTCGTGGTAGATGACATCCTGCCATTCGGCATATTCGTAGTCGTCGCGGTCGATGTACTTCACAGTGGAGCCGTAGTCGAAATATGTTTTCAACGCCGGTGCCGCCTTGGCCAGCGAGGCCGATGAGGCTCCGGTGCCGTAAGCCATCTCCACGGCCACGCCGCACGCCAGCATCAGCTGCGCCACGGCTTCCTCGCTGCCGTCGCCCAGGGTCTCGGAGCTGTTGTAGGCCGGGCGCATCTTGGCCCAGTCGAACAGCGTGCCGGCGGCTATGGCATTGCCGGCGAGGCTGCCGCTCTCGGGGGTGTAGGTGGGTATGTTGGTGGTGAGGGGGCGTATGGGCCATTCATGGAATTTCAGCACCTGGGCTAAGGCTGTTGCCACGCAGCCCGTGACACACTGGGTGGTGCCGGAGGTGGGACACATGGCGTTGTAGGGGTAGCCCTGGTTCCATGTCGTCTGCAGGAGGGTGGGCACGAACGCCTTTGTCGAGACGGCAGCCTCGGCGCGACGCACCTTGGTCATGGGGCTGGCAGCCTGTGTCTGCAGCCAGCGCACCTCTTCGGCGCGGGCAGCGAGCCAGAGGCGCATGGGTTCGGGCATGGTGGCCTCGTCGAAGGTGCCGCTGTCGGCATAGCCCATGACGGCGGGCGTAAGGTCGTCGCCGCTGACGATGACGAAGCCGTCGGCCAGGCCGATGTTGAACACATAGTATGGTGCCCACTGCGAAGGGGCTGCTTCATCCTTGGGGGCCACGGCCCTGATGTTGTGGCGCGTGGTTGTGGCGGCGCGGCCAGCCAGGAACTCGCGGGCCACACGCCCGGCTGCCTCCCGGTCGATGGGTGCACCTTGTGCCACGGCAGCTGCAAGCAGCAATGCAAGAGTTACGAGCTTTCTCATTTGGTAAAGATTTATGTAGTTATGTCAATATGCCGCCGCAAATATACGGAAAAACGATGTAACGGACGAGCAATTACGGAAAATTAACGCATAACGGCTCATTCTTTTTATCTGTGATTTGTTTGGCGTTGCGGTATTGTTGGTGTTGTGGTAGCGGATAGACATAAAAGTATTTGCCAAGGCCAATAGCTTTGTCAAGGTACTCGTTTACTGCATTTTTCAAGACCGCTGTCTATGCAGAGGTGCTTCTCTGCATAGACAGCGGTCATTATGACAACAAATAGGTGCGGTGTCAGAAGTCGAAGATGAGGCCTATGCCGATGACGTCGTTAGTGCGCGTGAGGCGGTCGTGGCCCTGCGTGGGGAGTTGTGTGATGCTTTGCACGGATGTGCTCAGGCTGTTGATGGCCGTCAGGCGCGGGTCGTCGGCGGGGTTGATGCCAGCGGCAGCGTCCTGCTGTGCTATGTTGGTGGCAACGGTCTGCACGCCCTGTCCCACCTGCGTGAGCAGGGCTCCGAAGTTCTGTGAGATGTTGTTGTAGTCGGCCTGGTGCTTGTCGTAGTGTTTGTAGAGGGTCTTGAAGTAGGAGACGTCCAAGGCCACGCGCTTGGTGATGTGGAAGCGTGCACCGATGCCTATGCTGTTGCTGTTGGTGACGAAGCTCATGTCGGAGATGTAGCCACCCTTGTCGCCAAGGCCGTAGTGGGTGGTCTGCCAGCCGGCGGAGATGGTGGCCCAGTCGCACACGTCGTATTCGGCGCCGGCGGTGATCTCCCAGCCTGGGCCGTCGAGCAGCTCCTCACGGTGGTTGTACTGCGTGGCCTGTTTGTCGAAGAACACATGGCCGCCGGCGTTGAAGCGCAGGGCGTCGAAGGGCGTGTACTGCACGCCGAGGGTGAGCAGCGCTGGGATGTCGGCTTCCACCTTCTTGCCGTCCTGGTATTCATCGAGCTGGGCCAGGGCGGAGCCGCTGGCGCTCTCTCCGCTCTCGTTCTTCAGGCGCAGGCGCGTCTTGAACTCGTATTTTGCTGCCACGTTCCAGTGGTCGTTGATGCGCCAGTCGATGCCGATGATGGGCGTGACGCCGAAGCCCGTCTGGTCGCAGTTGAGGCTCACGTCGCCCGCCACGCTGGCCACCTGGCTCATCACGGGCGCCAGCTCAGGCACGGCGGTGGCTATCTGCGTCACCATGGGTTGCATGGCAGCGGCCACGGGGAGCTGTGTGCCGTCGGCCATCACGGCGCTGATGTTGGAGACGTAGCCATAATAGTTGTTGGAGGCATAGACGCCGCGCACGCCCACGGCCACGCTCAGGTTGTCGAGCACGTTGTAGGTGGCATTGATCTGGCCGCCGAAGTAGTACTGGCGGCCGCGCATGGTGGTGTTGATGGAGTAGCCCGCCACGCTGTTTGTGCCGGAGAGGGCGTTCATCACCGTGGGCAGCAGGGCGGCCTTGCTCTCGAAGGAGCCGAGTCCGTCGTTGAAATCACACTTGCCGCCGCCGCCCACGACGGCGAAGTGGGCGGCCACGCTCCAGCGGTCGGCAACGTAGGCCAGGTCGAAGCTGGGGATGATGGGTGCTGTGGCCTTGCCCTTGTAGGTCTTGGTGGCCGATGTGTTGCGCACGCCGTTGACGGTGCCTTGCAGGAAGGGTCCCTGGTCGGGGCTCACGAACCACGACTCGGCAGTGCGGGTCTGGAAGGCCGACTGGTTGTTGAGCGAGAGGTGCCAACCTGGGTTGAGAAATGCCACGCCGGCAGGGTTGGCATAGACGCTGGTGACGTCGATCTGAGCATCCTGCGAGAGGTTGCGGCCGAAGGCGGCATTCTGGTTTGTGTTGGTGACGAAGCCTCCGGCATGGGCGGCGGTGGTTCCGAGCGCTGTCGCACTGACGAGTGCGAGTCTTAGTAGCTTGTTTCGCATAGGTGTCATGTTCTTTGGTTTGCGTGCAGAGGCGGGCCGATGGTGGGCGCCGCCCTGCGTTTGCGGGTGCAAAGGTATGTCACTCGTGCGAAAGCTTCCAACAAAATGCACACAAAGCGCCGCTGTGTGCATCATTTCTTTATCTATGTCAATTTCGGCAGTAAGCCGTGTGCCTATTCGAAGGTGCGCAGGGCAATCTCTCCTCGTGCAAATAGAAGTTAAACAATGGCCGTTGCCCACTAATAAAGGTTAAATAATGGCCGTTGCCCAGCCCTATATTTGCATGCAACATCGAATAGTATTATATTTGTACATATATTCGCCTTGCGATGAAGAGAGTTGCATTCTTCACTGTTTTGTTGACAGTATGGCTGCCACTGCTGTCTCTTGGCCATTGGTGGAAAGAGACGTTGGTTATTGGCGCATACCATGAGCCTCCGTTGTGGGATGCCATGGATACGGTTGCCTTTTACCATGGGTTTGAAGATGCCAGGGATAGGGGCTTCAATCTTTTTCTTGGCATACACTTCTCTCATACGATACTTGGCAACACGTTCGAGATTGACGCTTACAATTATCACAAGCTTTATCGCAACGTGGCAGTAAACAACGACAATCTATACTTCTTTGAGATTAACGAGAATAGCGACTCGATAATCGATGCTGTCTTCAGAGGTGTCATCATCATGGACGAGCCAAAGACAAAACAAAAATCAGACGTGGATTCTGCCATTCTGTCAGCGCGTCTCCGCTATCGTGGATATGTTGGTGACTTCCTGCCTTTAGTCAATCTGTTGCCCAGCGAGGCAAAAGAATTCGATGACTGGGCTTCTTATTGCACATACGTTGATGCGTATGCATCGGACACAAGTTTCCTTCCTGTCATCTGTTTCGACAACTATCATCAGGATAGGTACTTTACACCTTCATTAGCCAACGCTAAATCCAAGTATTTCTCAAATCTCGCGTTGATGCGCGACAAGGCCGGCAACCGACCGCTGTGGAGCTTTGTCTCCACGACCGAATGGATGACTCTTTGCGACTCGTCGTGGCAGAAGGCTTACATGCGCCTCGGTGCTTTCGCTCCTTTGGCCTACGGAGCCAAGGGTATTATCTACTATAACTATGACTGCGAACACCCATTTCAGATAAGGACATTTATTCGCAGGGACTCCAGTGTGTTTAGTTCGGATATTTTTAGCCGTCTTACTTTCTCCACACCGCCATCTGAGAACTATAAGCTCTTCTATGGCCATTTCGACACCGAGACCACGGCTGACTACAGACATGCCGACGTAGCACTGAAGACCGATGATGGCCTTGGCACTTGGAGGCTGTGGTTTGCCCGTTGTAGCAAGGTGCTGGTTCACGATGAGTGGAATCGCATCATGTCTGGCTATGGTGAGAGTGACTATTCTCGCGCCTTCATAGCCGACTGGGATAACGACGGGATAGATAATCTTGCCACCATTGTCAGCAACGGGCAGTTCCTGCTTACCACTACCAATACGGGTTGGAATCGGAAAGCTATTCTGCAAAACTTCGCAGAAATAGGTCTCAGCAACATTCTGGATGGCGGAATCGTCGCAGGCAATATTGACGGTGACAGCCAAGGTGATCTCTGTATCGGATACGGCAACAGCGTGCGCTTCTACTGGAATCACAACGGAGGTTTCGGTGACGGCGCTTTTGAAACTTATTCGGTGGATACCGTTCCGCAACTGAAATATCTTGTAGGCGCGAAAAAAAGTAATGAAAAAATGTGCATACATGCTATACGCAGTAGTGGCGACGGCTTATTCCTACGCTCATGCTCTGCGTCAACACAGACTACTTCATGGACCGCCGACCGCAAACTTGCAGGTCTGAAAGGTCGTATTCACCATGCTGCGGTGATTGGAGATACTTTGTATGTCCAGATGCAAGAACCAAATCGTTTCAAGGGTGACATATCAGGAACAGACAGTATATTGATGAACTCTGATGATGATATTGGGCCCCGTTACTTCCGTCATGATGTGGAATATTACGGTACTCAAGGCCATGACAGTTATTACATCCCAGCCTATGGCACTGCCAAAGTTACGTCGGCATTGCTCGACTCCGTCCACGGACCATCGCCGCGCATGGGGTATGCCGAGGAGATAAATCGGTATATACGCACATATATAGAGCCTGTCGTCATGCATGCCCGGTGGGTGGGGACTTGGCATGCACTGCCTGTAGATACTCTTGACGAGCATGTGCAGCATGCCGGAAGTGAGTTCATCATTGACAGCCTGTCAGAAAATCTCATGGCAGGGCTTTTTGCACATGCAGACACGGCGTACACCTTGCTTGTCGTGAACAAGAGCAATACGAGCATGCTACATCCGTGTGTGAGGATTAAAGGGTATTACGGCACCACTCCAAGAATGCTGCCGCGTATAGGTTCTGGTAGTACTGACCTTACACGCTTGACGCATTCCGCCATGACGACGCTCGCGTGGGATTCCATTCATGGCGGCGAGTGTGTCATTCTCAGAATGAGCAGACAGAAGGACTATTTTCGCACACATCGCAGCAGCTACTTCGATACAGACGAGCGTGCAGACCTGAATTTCAGATACGATAACAATGGTCACGGATTGTGGTGTGTTGATACGAAAACGAACGGTTTTGGCTCTTGGGACAGTGTGTTCTATGACTATGGCACACGATCCATCTCTACCCCCGTACTGGCAGACTACACGGGCGATGGCATTACAGACCTCACTATCCACCAGTTCTTGCCGACAAACATTCTCCGTATCGACAACTCCGGCACTCCGGCTCATTCATGGTCTATTGTTAGGCCTATTGATGGAGTTAGTGCAATAACGCCTTTCATTGGTGATTTCGACGGTGATGGCAGCTCTGACTTCTGCTATCGCGACGAAGCACGTTCCGTGCTGTATTTCCTTCGTTCTGGAGACGATTTCGTGCTGTCGGACTCTTTACTCCAATATGGCACGGCTGCGGCTACGCTACCCGCTTGCGGCGACTATGATGGTGACGGAGCCGATGAGCTTGCATTATTGAGAACCAATGAGCGTCAGCTGCTTGTGGACTGGGCATACAATGGGCATCTTGGATGGGACACAGTGTTCTACATGTATAACATCCCATCCAATGCAGATTTCTGTAAGAGTAAAATCATTATTTCAGATTTTGATGGCGACGGCAGGGCAGATTTCAGCTACCTTGACACAGCCGCACATAAGTGGCAATGCGACTACTCTTGCAATGGATTCAGCAATGGTTCTGGTTTTGACAAAACTGTATATTTCTTAGATACTACATTCTCTGTATCAACGAACGTTGATGCCGTGGCTTCTGACTTCGATGGCGATGGCAGGGCTGACCTTGTGCTATACCTGTCTCAAGTTGGCGATGACGACCCTGTCAGTGTGTTGATATACTACTCAATCTACGATTACGGCCTTCATTATTACTATTCAATGTCGAAGCCGCATATTGATGATTATCCCATAGCTTTCTAACCAATATTGTTATTACATCCGCCATGTACAAGTATGTTTTCTTTCGATGTGTAGCACTGCTGCATGCATTTGTTGTCATATGTTCGACAACACTACACGGACAGGATCTTCAAGTTGTCGAAATAGTGAAGGAGAAAGGCGTAAGCTTGCGGTCGTCTCTCATCGTCAACAAAACGTATGCTGAATCTGTCGAAAGGGACGCAGCCTTCACCTTCAGTCTGCATATTAGTGGCGACACGCTTGTGGAGGACGACATAAAGACAGTCAACGACCTTGTGCGTGAAGGCCGCGTTAAGCGGCTCGATATGAGCCAGGCTCGTGCCTCATCGTGGAATTCCCTGAGTTTCGGTGCCGACGATGACAATGGCTACAGCGACATCCCCCTGGAAGCGGTTGCGTTGCCACGTGGAATGAGGCATATACCTCCTCGTTTTGCCAATGGCGTTCGTAGGCTCCGAGAGTTGCAATTTCCCGACTCTGTCGTTACGATAGGACGGCAGGCTTTTCGTTCCACAGATGTTGAGGCTATCTATCCACCTGAAGGGTTAAAGACCATACAATACGAGGCATTCTGTTCGTGTAAGCATCTCAAGAAGGTGGAGCTTCCGTGGACCTTGGAGCAGTTAGAGGAGCGTGCCTTTGTCAAGTGTCCGGAGCTACAGTTGTTCGTCTTGAAGAGCAATGCTAATGTAAACCTATTTACATTCTATGAGGAATTTTCCCCCAGAGGGAACATGCATGGTCGTAACGACTGGGATGATATGACACATATCGGAAAAGTAATTCTGCCCGCAAGTTTCACGCCTTTTGCCGACGAGGTACTGCATGTGGATGAATCCGACGGTTGGGGTGACTATGACATGAAAGTCATGTCGGGCAACGCAGCTTATGACTCGCTTGTCATGCGAAGTGACCTCTGCAACCGTGTTGGAATGTTGTTCTACAACGCCGATACGCTGGTTATTAATCCCGATAATCCACATTTCTTGGAGGATGATGGTGTTCTGTATGACAGCACCCATAAATTCATGCTTCGCTACTCACCGCAGCGACGTAAGAAAACCTTCCACATTCCTGATGGCGTAGTACTCACCATGCCGTGTTTCCCTTTGAAATATGAGTTAGATACTCTTGTGCTGCCGCATACGCAGTTCGTCCCTATCACGCGTGGATCATCCATAGGAGTTTGCCCCATTATCTACGCATTCGAGGTACAAGACACAAAATTTGACAGGCCTTTATATTATAGATCATTGTGTACGATGCATCGTATTCAAGTCCTTGTCATACCATCTGAGATAGAATTCTTGAGTCCGCTAGCTGTGTACTATTTCAATGTTAGGTACACAGTCTTTTTGGGCAACAGGTTGCCCGCTCTGGTAAGCCCAATAATTTGGTGGCATGTTCAAAACGCATGCACATATTGCATGGTCTATCGCCTTAGTACTCCATTCTGGTGGGCTTCTAATAAAGATTGGTACTATTTTTATGGCGACCTCTCGAGCAATGACAATATTGATATGTGGGTTAAGATAACTGGAAGCCCCATTGTTATCAGGCCGCTGTCGGAATACCCCGGACTGGTGTCTGTTGCATCTCCTGCCGATGATAGCCCATTCTCACTGGTGCGGGGGGGCGTCATTTTCCGTGGAACAGAAGAAATGGTTAGTATATATGACACAGGAGGCACCCTTCTGAGAAAGCAGCGTGTCGGGGATGGTGCCACGATACCTTTAAGTCCTGGTCGGTTATATATCGCCGTGGTTGGCAATCGGCGATATAAGGTCGTGGTATGGTAAACAGATGGAGAATGCTGTGTTGCTGACTCAGCCTACTCGAAGGTGCGCAGGGCGGCTTCCATCTGCCTGATGAGGGGGCGTTTGGGCGAATGGGGCGAATATACGAAGCCCTCCACCACCTCCACGCGTCGGCGGATGCTGTCGATGGATGCCAGCGCCACGAAGGGACCGCCCAGGGCTCCGGCGCGCAGCTCCCACAGTCCGCGCAGCTCCAGCCGCTCCTTATTATATATGGTGCGCGTGCGTGCCAGCACGAGCGGACGGCCGTCGATGCGCGCCGTCTGCATCCACTGCCCAGGTTGCGAGCCGGGGATGTTCTCGCGCAGCACGCTGTCGCGCTTGGCCACGAGGGAGTCCGTGGTGAGCGGTCGCCCGTCCCATGCGAAGGCATAGTAGAGGAAGTTCTGGTCGCGGTCGTTGAGGTTGGTGCCCGTCCACAGGAAGTGGCGTCCCACCTTTGTGGCGCGCAGCGCTGGCGGCACACACACGCGGCGGCCGCCGCCGTCGGCTGTGAGCTGCCGCAGGGCGTCGGCCGTGGTGGTGCTGTGCTTGCGGCGCAGCGCCGTGGCATCATGTTCCAGCTCGGCCTCAACGAGGATGTCGGTGATGCGCTGGCGCTCGCTGCCGATGAGCGTGGCCAGGGCTTGGGGCGTGGGAGCGGTGGCCACCACCTCCACCTGGGGGCGTGCCACGGCGTCGCGCGCCACGCCGAGCCGCACCTGCGCTGCCGTATCCACCAGCATGCGCAGACGGAACGTGCGCCACGGCGCTATATGGTTGCCGCCGAAGCCGCCTGCGGCGATATGGCCGTCGGGATAAACCACGTTGACGCGGAACATGGGCTCGTGCTGAGGCAACCCGGGCGTGGAGCCGCGCAGCACGGCTTCCAGCGTGTCGTGAAGCTCGCCCGTGTAGAGGCTCTTGGGGATGAGCAGCGCCAGCTCGTAGGGCAGTCCGCGCGACGGTGGCAGCGCTGCCTTGCGCCCCGAGGGGGCTGTGTCGCAGCCCGCCCATGCCATGGCGAGCGCCACAGCTGTAGCCGTCAGTAGCTTGAGGTTTCTCATTGTTGCCATACTCAGTTTGTCGTGCCGGGTGCGCCGACGGGCTGCTGTCGCGCGCCAGTCAGCTCGGCGTAGGTGGGTATCTCGCGCACGAA
>JAFSVI010000115.1 GCA_017445145.1 Bacteroidaceae bacterium
GACCGCCACGACCGTGGCACAGACCGACGGAGCCGGCAACACGAACTACCTCCTGGGCAAGCAGGGCGACCCCGAAGTGATTGGTTTCTACAAGGCTAAGAGCGAAGGCTCTGCCGTAGGCGCACAGAAGGCTTACCTGCAGCTGCCGAGCGGAGCCGTGGCTGCCGGTGTCAAGAGCGTTGGCTTATACTTCGACGACACCACGGCAGTGGAAGAGGTCAAGGCCGAAGCTACTGCACCTGAAGGTGTCTTCGACATCCATGGACGCAAGATCCCGGCAGGTCAGAAGCTGACTCGCGGCATCTACGTCATCAACGGTAAGAAAGTATCTATCAAGTAATTTCCCCAAGCGTATGAAAAAGCCATATATGAAACCGACGATGGTGGTGCACAAGTTGTGTACCGAAACCTACATCCTAACCTTGTCCGGCAACCTCAAGGAGGGAGAGACTGGACACATCGGCGTCAGCAACGAAGAACTGGAAGGCGATGCCCTCGTAAAGGGCGACAGCTGGGGTGATATCTGGGAATAAACCCTCGTTTTAAATTCAATTATATGTAGAGGGCGCCCGCATCCATGAGGATGGGGGCGCTCTCGTGGATATTGGTGTTTGAAGTCGCGGGGGCGGCGGACGTCAGTCCTTGAGTTCCTGCGGGTATGTGGGCATGGCACCGTTCTGTGTGCATACAAAGGCGCTGACGCGCACGGCTGTGGCGTGGGCCTGTGGCACAGGCTTGCCGTTGAGAATGCTTCCGACGAATGAGCCTGTGAACGAGTCGCCAGCGCCTACGGTGTCGGCCACGGTGACCTTCGGTGTCTCCTGGAAGCTGACGTTGCCTGGGGTGAAGACGTAGCTGCCGTTGGTGCCGCAGGTGAGGATAAGCATGTCGAGGTTGTACTTGCCCAGGATGAGCCAGCACTTGTTCTCGATGTCGAGGCCGGGGTAGCCGAACATGCGGCCTATGAGCACCAACTCCTCGTCGTTGATCTTCAGGATGTTGCAGCGGCGTATGCTCTCCTGTATGATTTCCTTGGTGTAGAACTGCTGGCGCAGGTTGATGTCGAACACCTTGAGGCAGTCGGCCGGGGTGGCATCGAGGAATCGCTGTATGGTGGTGCGCGAGACAGTGCTGCGCTGTGCCAGCGAGCCGAAGCACACGGCACGGCAGTTGGCGGCTATGGCAGCTATGTCGTCGTCGAAGGGTATGTTGTCCCATGCCACTCCCTCGCGGATGTCATACGTGGGTATGCCGCCCTCGGCGAGTGTCACCTGCACGGTGCCGGTGGGGTATGGCACTCGCGGCAGCAGGTCGTTGAGGCCGTGCTCGCGCAGTGCGGTGATGGTCTCGTCGGCCAGGGCGTCGTCGCCCAGGGCGCTGATGGCGATGGTGTTGTCCATGCCGAGGAACTGTCCGGCGTGGTATGCGAAGTTGGCGGGAGCGCCGCCCAGCTTCTTGCCTTCGGGCAGGACGTCCCACAGGACTTCGCCCAGGCCTACTACATAACGTTTGTTGTTCATAAGGCGTTTACAGATGATTTACGATTTACGGATTTACAATGTACAATTTATTTACAATGGGGATGCGTTTACAGATTATTTACGATTTACGGATTTACAATGTACAATTTATTTAAATGATTATCCGCAATCGTACCACCAAGACGCTGGAAGCGTCTCCTCTCAATAACCGGGGGTGCGCAGTACCCCCAGATAGGGACAAAAAGGGGAACATCGACCCTGAAGGGGTCGCCTATTACGCTGTTCGGGCACTCTTTCAGAGTGCTTGCCTCTATAGCGTTTGTTATCCGGGGGTGCTCGCTACGCTCGTACCCTCGGTTATTGAGCGAAGACCGCGTTGCGGTCTCTTTGGTGGTATGATTGCGGATAATCAATTTATTTACAATGTGGATGCATTTACAATGTGGATGCATTTACGATTTACGGAGTTACAATGTACAATTTATTTACAATGGTGGTATTGGGCAATTTACGGCTTGGAGCCGCTGCCAGACAACAAGGTAAATTGTAAATACAGTCCATTGTAAATAAATTGTACATTGTAAATCGTCAAATTGTAAAGTCCCTCATTTCCCGAGCTGCCTGATGTAGGTGAAGAGATAGACGACGCCGACGGCCATGACGAGCACTGCTCCTCCCTGACCCATGGCATCGCTCATCAGACCCATGAGGAGGGGGAAGATGGTGCCGCCGAACAGGCCCATGATCATGAGGCCGCTGACCTCGTTCTGCTTGCCGGGCATGGTCTCGAGGGCTGTGGCGAAGCACATGGAGAAGACGTTGCTGTTGCCGTAGCCTACGAGGGCGATGGCGGCATAGAGCATCCACTGCTCCTGGCCTATGAAGAGGCCGCACATGGAGAGAGCCATCATGCACACGCTGATGATGAAGAAGGTGCGCATGTTCAGCACCCTGAGGAAGAAGGAACCCGTGAGGCATCCTATGGTGCGGAAGATGAAGTAGAGCGATGTGGCGAAGGCTGCCTCGTTGAGCCCCATGCCCAGACGCTCCATCAGAATCTTGGGAGCCGTGGTGTTGGTGCCCACGTCAATGCCCACATGGCACATGATGCCGAGGAAGGAGAGCAGCACGACGGGCGTGCCAAGCAGCTTGAAGCACTCCACGAAGGTGGAGGGACGGCCCTCGATGGGCGGCTCGTCGATGCGTGTGGCCCACAGCCAGAGCGTGGAGAGCACACCCACGACGAAGAAGATGGCGAAGAGCACGCGCCAGTTCCAGCCGAAATCGGGGATGACCTGCGTGGCGCCCCACATGGCCAGATAGGGTGCCGAGAACGAGGCGATGGCCTTGACGAACTGGCCGAAGGTGAGCGTGGAGGCGAGATTTCCGCCGCCCATGACTGTCGAGACGAGGGGGTTGAGCGACGTCTGCATGAGCGCGTTGCCGATGCCCAGCAGCGAGAAGGCCACGAGCATGATGGGGAACGTCTCGCCGAAGAGTGGCAGCACGAGGGCTGCCACGGTGACGACGAGGGAGAGCAGCACGGTCTGCTTGCGGCCGATGCGGTTCATCAGCATGCCCGTCGGCACGCTGAAGATGAGGAACCAGAAGAAGACGAGCGAGGGGAAGATATTGGCCACGCTGTCGGTCAGACCCAGGTCGGCCTTGACGTAGTTGGAGGCTATGCCCACAAGATCGACGAAGCCCATGCAGAAGAAGCAGAGCATGACTGGGATGAGAGCCAAGGACCCACCCCCCGCCCTCCCTTTGATGGAGGGAGCAGAATGTGTCTGAGTGGATGCTTTATTTTCCATAGAGACTTTTTAGTTGGGTTATGAGAGTAAATGGTTATGCGTTGCCGCGAGGAAACTCCCCCTTTAGGGGGCTTGGGGGCTTGTCTTCACTTCCCATAGGGTGGCCTTGCCGCCCTTCACGGTTATGGCGCTGTAGGGCTCGGTGGGGAAGACGAGGTTCGTCATTGCCACGCGTCCTTCGGCATCGAAGGCCTCTATGGAGCAGCGGTCTATGAAGATGCGCAGCTGCCGTATGCGTCCGTGAGTGGGTGCCGTGGTAGTGCAGGGGAAGGCTTCGCTGAAGCCTGTGGCGCCGCTTTGTGTGCGGTCCATGGCGAGGGTGCGTGCCTTGTCGTCGTAGGTCAGTGTGACGTGTTCGCCCCGTGCGTTGGCCAGTGTTACGGTGGCTGATCCCTTCAGGTCAACGACGACCTCGCAAGCCTCGGTGGGCTGCTTCACCTTCCGGCCGCGTGCGGCCATAAGCTCGGGTGCCGGCTTCACGCTGACGTAGAGGTTTCCGCCGTCCTCGAACAGGCCGAGGTCGCGGGCTATGGAGTTGGCGGAGCGGAACTGACGCGTGGGCACCTCGTTGGCATACTGCCAGTTGCTCATCCACGCCATGACGGTGCGTCGTCCCTGGGGCGCGCCCCAGAAGCTGACGGTGGCATAGTGGTCCTTGCCGTAGTCCATCCACAGCGCCTTGCCGTCGGTGTAGCGGCTCTCGTCATCGACGGTGAAGCGGTGGCCGTCGAAGCTGCCCACGAAGTATTGTGTGGCCGAGCCGCCGAAGGGGCCGCCGGGGTTGATGTTGCACAGCAGCACCCAAGCCGACTGTCCATTTGACAATTTACTGTCAACAACAGTCAGCGGGAACAGGTCGGGACACTCCCACACGCCGTCGTGGCAGCACAGCCCCTGGCCGAAGCGGCTCTCTTCCTTCCAGTCTTTGAGGTTCGGCGATGAGTAGATGCGCATCTCCTGGCCCACGGCGAGGATGAGGCTCCAGGCATGGATGTCCTCGTTCCAGAACATGTTGGGGTCGCGGAAGTCCTTGTCCTCGGCCGTGAGCACGGGGTTGCCCTCATATTTCGTGAAGGTGCGGCCGCCGTCGGTGGAGTAGGCGAGTGCCTGTGCCTGCACGTCGCCGCCGAAGGGTGTGGGTCGGCTCACGGTGTACATGGCTACGACGGCACCGCGCCCGAAGCCAGCCGTGCCTGCGGTGTCGATGACGCACGAGCCGCTGAACATGGTGCCCCAGGCGTCGGAAGCCAGGGCCACGCCCTCGTCCTTCCAGCTGACGAGGTCTGTTGATGTGCTGTGGCCCCAGTGCATGTTGCCCCAAAGGGAGCCGTAGGGGTTGTACTGGTAGAAGAGGTGCCACGTGCCGTCGCTGTAGAACATGCCGTTGGGGTCGTTCATCCATCCCCGGCGCGGGGTGTGGTGGTAGAGTGGACGGAACGTCTCGTCGATGAGGGCATAGGCGGCATTGTCGTTCTGCGCCAGCTTGGAGAAGCAGATGCTGCCCGTGGGCACGTTCTGCACACACACCTTGAAGATGTCTCCGCGCTGCTGATAGGGCAGCAGGTCGAGGGCCACGTAGTAATCGACGTGCTCGCGGGCCATTCGCACGTTCTGCTCGGTGAGGAGCATACCTTTGCTGATGACCTGCACCTTGCCCTCAGGGGCCGAGTCCTGGATGGGCAGCCACAGGTAGCGGCCCTGCGCCTTGGGCGTCACGATGGTCTGCTCGCAGGCCTGCGGCGTCAGCGTCTGGCAGCCCGCCGCCACGGACCATGCCATGGCGGCGGCTGCTATTGTCATTCTGAATGCGTTCATGGAGTGTACGTTGTTTAGCGTGCTGGTGACGGGCTGGCTTACTGCTGGCTTACGCTGACGTTGCCGACGGCAATGGAGCCGCCGTAGTTGTTGATGCTCCAGCAGTTCTTCTGTATGCCGTAGATGCGCTGCGTGTAGGCGCAGACGTCGTTGATGTACAGCACGAGCACGCTGTTGTCGGTGTATATGTCGATGTTGTAGCGGTTGTCGGCCGGGCGCTCAAACCAGTAGCCGTCGATGCCTTCGATGAAGCCCTTGCCGGCCGGGCCTTCCTGCTCGAAGTTAATCTTGCGGTGGTTCTCGTCCTCGGGGTTGACGACGATGGTGTAGTACTTTTCGCTGTCGGTGCCGCGCACGAAGCTGATGCCGAATTTGTCCCAGTTGTTGGAGGTGAGCACTGTGAAGCTGATGTGGTTGGCAGTCCCGAGTCGTGGGTAGAGCACGTATGCACCGTCGCCTGTGAGTGTGCCGCTGTCATAGCCCTTGCTGTCCATGACGCTGACAAGCTGCTGCTTGCTGTACTTGGCCGCCATGGCAGGCACGGCTCCGAGCGTCAGTGTGCCGTCCTCGTGCTGTATGATGCGGTGGCATACGAGTGCTCCGGACCATGCGGGTTCGCTCTCGGCACCCACGTTGATGTTGCGCTCGTCGATGGTGGTGCCTATGCGCTGGGGCGTCCATCCCCAGATGAAGCGGTCGGTGCCGTTGGATGCTGTCTTGCCGGCATAGAAGGCGCGGCTGTCGAGCACGCCCTCGTGGCCGTCCTGCGGCCAGTTGGCTCCGGGGTCGGCGAAACATGCCTTCAGGCCCTCGAACGATGTGGCCATCATGTACTTCACCTTGCGGCTCCATGGTGCGCGGTAGCCCTCGCTATATACCATGTACCAGTAGCGCCCCATCTGGAAGATGTCGGGACACTCGCACATGCGGTCCCACACCATGTTGAAGCTGCCCACATGTTCCCACGTGCGGAGGTCCGACGACTTGAAGTCGGCGAAGCGGAGGTTCGAGCTGATGACCATGTGCCAGAGGCCGTCGTCGGCGCGGAACACCTGCGGGTCGCGGAAGTCGCTTGCTGCATACCCGTAATCTACGCCCTTGAGGCTCCACGCCACATCCTTGGTCCACGTCTTGAAGTCGGGCGACGTGGCGCGCATCACAACCTCGCGGTTGGGGAGTAGGGGGTTGTGGCCGGTGTAATATATATAGTATAGGCCGTCGGCTTCGTTATATACGGCACAGCCCGTTCCGAGGGCGGCATCCTGCTGCGCCGTGCTGGTGCCTGTGGGCAGCACCTCGCCCAGTGGCTGATAGGTGGCGCCGTCCCGTGTGGCCAGGCCCCAGAAGGGGTGGTAGCAGGCTCCGTTGTTGTCATACTCCTGGAGGTAGAGCACCTTGAACTCGCCGGCCTTCTCGTCGTAGAAGGGCATGGGGTCGCCCACGCGGCCTATGGCGGGCTTGTAGTAGGTGAGGAAGGCGGCCTCGTCGGTCGAGGCGAAGGCAGTGGTGGTTGACGTCCATGGGCGCTCGGGGTCGGGGCCGAAGTCGTCGGAGGAGCAGGCTGTGAGGAGTGGGGTTGCTGTGATACAGCAACATACGCAACAGAGGAGGCCTGCGCACGTTATGTCAAGCATTTTTTTCATTGTTGTGGATCTTGTTGTTGGGGGTTGTCGGTGTTTCCCTCCCCGGCTCCCTTGCCCCGCGAGGGGGCAGGGGGCTGTGGGGGGCTTTTATTCTCTTACTTTGTCAGGTGGTCGATGGCGTTGCGTGTCATCGTGGCGATGTTGCGGTGGTAGTTTTCGGTGTAGCCGGTCTCGTAGGTATAGGAGTACCAGTCGTAGCATCCAGAGCCGATACAGATGATGCCACCCTTGCCGTCGCGGGCGGGATATTCCCATGCCACCACGGCACCGTCGCCACCCACGCCGAGGATTGTGGCACCTGTGCGTGCCGTCCATGCAGCGTGGTCGGGATAGTCGCCCCAGTCAGTGCCGATGTGGTACTGGGCCGTGGAGTTGGTGATGTGGTAGCCTGCGTCGGTGCAATATACCTCCTGGGCGTTGTCGCCTGCCACGAGGCCCTTGAAGAGTGGGTGCTCGTTCTGGCCGTCGAAGATGCGGAAGGTCCATGGTCCGCCACACAGCTCGGCGGCAGCCTCGTCCTGACCCCAGCAGTTGTTGGGCGTGGTCCACTCGTCGTCGCCCGTGGCGCCGATGAAGGAGGGCAGGTTCACGGCATAGCGCGTGAGCAGCAGCGCTCCGCCGTTCTCGTAGAACTGGCGCAGCTGGTTCTTGGCAGCGAGGGCCTCGGGAGCCTTGGCCACGAAGACGTCGTGGCCATCCACGCCGCCATCGACGTGGTAGTGCCACCAGATGACCTTGCACTCGCTCATGTCAACGGCGCCGCCCTCGATGTCGGCGAATGAGGCATAGAGCGCTCCGGCCACGTTGGCCAGCATCCACTCGCAGGCGGTCTTGGCTTCGGGGTCGAGGTCGTTCATGCTGGATGCCGCACCCACGAAGAGGGCCTTGGGCTTGTCAATGGCAATGACGGTGACGGTGTATGTGGCCTCGGCCGAGTTGTTCTTTACGGTGTAGGCCACGGGCTGGGTGAAGTCCTGTGCCTGGCCCGAGGCGGGCGTGATGGCGGCGTTCTGGCTGTAGGTGATGGTAGGCACGAGGGCTGTGATGTTCTCCGATGCCGGCACATAGACGGTGATGGTCTTGGCCGTCTGGTCGATGGTGCCTTGATAGATGTCGTTGATGGCGAAGGTGGTGATGCGTGCCTCGTCGTGGAGCACGCGGAGAGTCCAGTCGAGGCTGACGTCGCCGTTCTGCACATGCAGCACCTGAGCGGCGTCCATGTTGAGGGTCTGGCCCTGGCTGAGGTTGCAGGTGGCGCCGGAGGAGAGGCTCAGTGTGGTGAGCTTCATGGCGGCAGTCTCATAGACCTCGGGCAGACGCACGGTGATGGTGCGCGAGGGCAGGTCTATGGTGCCCTCGTAGCTGTCGAGGGCGAGTGCCTCGACAAGGCAGTCGCCCGAGAGCTCGAGGTCGCTGACGTTGTCGGAGGAGCAGGCTGTGAGGAGCGGGGTTGCTGTGATACAGCAACATACGCAACAGAGGAAGAGAAGCTTATATATGGCTTTCATAATGAGGTCAATTGTGGAATGAGAATTGATGGTTATGAATTAAAGGCTTACCAGTTGCCGATGTTCTGCGTGTAGTGGCCGTTGGATGCCGAGAGCTGCTCGAAGGGTATGGGCAGGTACTCGTCGCGGTCGGCGGTGAAGTGTGCTGCGCTGTAGATGGCGCAGTTGTCGATCTCCTCGGCATAGTACTTGTTGAGCACGGTGGCGGCGTCGCCCCAGCGCACAAGGTCGAAGAATCGCTCACACTCCATGCCCAGCTCCAGACGGCGCTCCATCTTGACGATGCGCATGGCCTGCTCCTTGGAGTAGTCGCCACGGTAGTTGGCCACGTACATCTTCACGCCGTAGCGGTTGGGATAGGAGGCTATCATCTGTGTGCTTCCGGCGGCACGTGTGCGCAGCTGGTTGACGAGGCTGATGGCCTCGACGGTGTTGCCCAGCTGAGCCTCTGCCTCGGCGCGCATGAGCAGCACGTCGGCATAGCGCAGCACGATGCGGTTCATGCTCGATGCCCAGTAGCTGCCCTTGATGAGGTACTGCCCGATGAGTGCGGGATCGACGTTCTGCTTGAGCGAGACGTTGTAGCCATAGAGTCCGTTGGAACGGCTCCAGATGCTTGTCTGCTCCATCATGTAGGCGGGGTTGAACATGTATGGCAGTCCGGGAATGCCCACTGTGAGGAACAGTCGCGGGTCGGCGTTGTCGGCCGCCATGTCGTAGTTGCGCTCGTTGAAAGTGTCGAACAGTGGCAGGCCGTCGGCTCCGGTGCGGTAGGCGTTGACGAGGTTCTGCGAGGGCTTGTAGAAGTCGCAGCCGCCGTCGGTGGCGCCGGGTATGTTGGGCGGGATGAGGCCGTAGCTCCAGTTGAGGTTGCCGTAGGTGGAACCGTCGTTGCGCGAGTACTGTATGGCCCAGAGGCTCTCCTTGCCGTTCTCATACTCCTCCTCGGGGCGGAAGTTGTTGTGGATGTCGTCCTCCAGACCATAGTTGGCATAGAGTGCTGGGGCAGTGAAGTCGATGACCTTCTGCAGGTCGTCGGCGTTGATGCTTGTCACCTGGTTGGAGGCGGGGTCGTCCTGGCGGTATGCCTTGTAGAGATACACCTTGGCGAGGAAGGCGGCAGCGGCAGCCTTTGTGGGGCGGCCCTTGTCGGCCTGTGTCTCGGGCAGCGTGTTGTAGGCCTCCATGAGGTCGTCGATGATGAGCTGCCAGCCCTGGTCGTTGGTGTAGGCGGTGTTGGAGAGTTGGTTGTACTCGTCGTAGCTGAGGTTGGGGTTGATGACGAATGGTATGTTCTTGTACAGACGCTTGAGCAGGAAGTGGCCGTAGGCGCGCAGGAACTTCATCTCGGCCATGCGCTGTGCCTTGAGGTCGAAGTCGCTCTCGCCGAGGAGGGCGATGGCGCTGTTCACACGCGAGAGGCTGTTGTAGAGGCGCACCCACATGTCGTTGATGTTCCAGTTGGTGGTGAGCACGCCTTGCTGCACCTCGAGCTGGTGGAAGACGTCGCCGTCGCTGGTGCCGTTGCCGCCCTTGTAGGCGTCGTCGGAGCGGACGTCGAAGTTCCACATGGAGAACGACGAGTTGATGTCCTCGGCGGTGGTGAAGATGGCGTAGGCCGACACGACCATGGCCTCGGCGTTCTCGGGAGTCTTCACCTGCTCGTCGCTCAGACGGGCCTGCGGGGTGTGCTCGTCGAGGAAGCTGGAGCATGAGGAGAGGGCTGTCGAGGTTGCTGTGATACAGCAACATACGGAACCGGCAAGTAATATGTTAGTGGACTTTTTCATGATTGCTGTATGTGTGTGTTAGAGTGAAACGTTGATGCCGAAAGTCACGTTGAGAGGTATGGGATAGCCGAAGTTGGCGTTCTCGGGATCCACGCCGGTGAAGCTCTTGCTCTTGATGGTGAAGAGGTTCTGTGCAGAGACGTAGAAGCGCAGGCGCTGCATGTGTATCCTGTCGAGGTACTTGGCGGGGAGGTTGTAGCCGAGCTGCACTGTGCGCAGCTTGGCGAACGAGCCGTTCTCTACGTAGTATGAGCTGACGCGCTTCTCGTTGTTGTTGTCCATGGTGCTCACGGCGGGGATGTTGGAGCCGTTGTTGGAGGGCGTCCATGCGTCGAGCAGGCGCTGGCCCTTGTTGAGGTTGGTGATGTTGAGGCCTGCCCAGAGGTCGGTCTCCTTCTTCAGGTCGCTGATGACGTCAACGCCCTGCACGCCCTGCCAGAACATGGTGAAGTCCCAGTCCTTGTACTGTAGGTAGATGTTCAGACCCCATGTGAAGTCTGGCACGGGTGAGTAGATCCACTTCTGGTCCTTCTCGTTGATGACGCCGTCGTCGTTGAGGTCCTTCCAGCGTATGCGGCCCAGGCCAGCGCCGTTCTGCACGGCGTGGTTGTCGATCTCGGCCTGGCTCTTGAAGATGCCGTCATAGACGTAGCCCACCTGTGCGCCCATGGGATGGCCCACGACGCTCTCCACGCCGTTGCCGCCAAAGGTGCCGTTGGCAGCGAGTGTCTCGGGGAGCTTGGTGATCTTGTTGCGGTATGTGCCGATGTTGCCGGCGAGGTCGTAGCTGAAGTCGCCAGCCTTGCCACGGTAGCCGATGTTGAACTCGACACCCTTGTTCTCCATCTCGCCGGCGTTGATCCACTGGCTGCTGCCCTCACCCATGACGCCGATGCCGGGCATATAGACAAGGATGTCCTTGGTCTTCTTGAAGTACCACTCGAAAGAGCCGTAGAGGGCGTTGCGGAAGAGGCCGAAGTCGAAGCCTACGTTGGTCTGCGTGGTGGTCTCCCATTTGAGGTCGTCGTTGCCGAGCTGTGTGCGTCGGAAGCCGCTGGCCAGCTGCTGGCCGCCGTTGGTGCCGGCGATGTCGTAGCTCGTGCCGTAGCTCTGGCCGCCGAAGCCGGCCTCGCCGTAGTTGCTCTCGTAGAGCGTGAAGCGTGCGATGTTGGAGATTTCCTGGTTACCGGTCTGACCCCAGCTGGCACGGATCTTCAGGTCGTCGAGCCAGCCAACGTTTTCCATGAATTTCTCCTGGCTGATGCGCCAGCCCGCGCTGACGGAGGGGAAGGTACCGTAGCGGTTGTTTCGGCCAAAACGCGAGCTGCCGTCGTGGCGAACGGTCACGCTGGCCAGGTAGCGGTTGTCGTAGTTGTAGTTGAACTTGCCGAAGAAGGACACCAGCGTGAAGCCGCCGCCATCGCCGTAGGCTTCGGCCTCGCCCACAGCGGCGTTGGGCCACATGTAGGATGGGTTGAGGACGGCGAAGTCGTAGGCCTTGCCGCTGAACCACACGTCGTCCTGACGGTTGAGCTCGATGCCGGCGAGCACGTCGCCGTGGTGGCGTCCCTTCTCGAAGTTGTAGCTGGCCACGGCGTTCCACATCCACTTGGTCCAGTGCTCCTGCTTGCCCTCGACGGAGTTTGTGGGATTGGCCACGGTGCCCTCGGTGATGGGGTACTGGAAGATGCGCTGCTGCTTCTGTGCGTAGTCGATACCGAAGGTGGTGCGCACGTTGAAGCCCTTGAAGGGGTTGATGTTGAGGAAGGCGTCGCCGAACATGCGCCAGTAGATGTAGCGGTTGTCGGAGTTGCGCGTGAGGCGTGCCAGCGGGTTCTCGCGGTCGGGATAGCCACCCACGGGGCCGGCGAAGCTGCCGTCGGTGGTATAGACGGGCAGCGAGGGGTTGAACTGGAGCACGTTCTGTAGAAAGCCTCCGGGCGCCTGCACCTCGCTGGTGCGGTTGACGGTGAAGTGCTCGCCGATGGTGATGATGTTGCGCTCATTGATGCGCAGCAGGTTGTAGTCGGTGTTGATGCGGGCGGAGAGGCGGTCGAAGTCGGAGGCCTTGATGACGCCCTTGTTCTTATAGTAGCCAGCCGAGAAGAAGGCGCTGCCTCGCTCAGAGCCGTGGCTCAGCGAGAGGTCGTACTTCTGCACCACGCCGGTGCGCGTGGTTTGGTCGAACCAGTCGGTGTCGGCGGCAGGTGTAGTGCCGGCGGCGTCGAGGTATTTGTTCATCGTCAGGCCGTTGAGCACGGGCTGGCCCTGCTGGTTGTAGCTCCAGTCGTAGCGGTAGCCCAGGCCGTTTTGGTTGGGGTCGAGGCCGTCGTTGACGTAGCCCTGCCACATCACTTCGCCATACTGCTTGGCGTTGAGCACCTTCATGCGGTGGGCGTATGTCTGCACGGACACGCTGGCGTCGAAGTCTATCTTCACCTTGCCTTCCTTGCCGCGCTTGGTGGTGATGATGATGACGCCGTTGGCAGCGCGCGAACCGTAGATGCTGGCCGAGGCGGCATCCTTGAGCACCTGTATGCTCTCAATGTCGTTGCCGTTGAGCTCGTGCATGCCGGCCTTGGTGGGCACGCCGTCGATGATGTAGAGCGGGTCGTTGTCGTTGAGGGTGCCCACACCACGGATGCGCACCGTGGCGGCACCTGACGGGGCTCCGTCGGCCGAGATGTTCATGCCTGGCACACGGCCCTGCATGGCCTTGATGGGGTTGTTCTCGTTCTGCTTGGCAAGCTCATCGACGCTCACCACCGACACGGCGCCGGTGAGGTCGGCCTTGCGTTGCACCTGATAGCCCGTCACCACGAGCTCGTTCATCTCCGAGGCTGTCTCGCCCATGGTGACGGTCATGCCGTCCTTGGCCACTTGTTCCTGGGTCTCGAAGCCCATGAACGAGAACAGTAGCGTGGCACCGCGCGCGACGGTGATGGTGAACTTGCCGTCCATGTCGGTCAGCGTGCCGTTGGTGGCGTTGCCTTTCTCTTTCACCGTGGCTCCGGGCAATCCCTCGCCGAGGTCGTCGAGCACGGTGCCGTGGATGGCGACCTGCGCCCATAGGGCGGTGGCCGCCGTGATGAGCATGAGGCTCATCAGCAATCGTCTTAGTTTTTGCATTTCGATTATTAGTTAATATGAGGTTAGCGGTTGTTTGCCACTGCAAAGGTCTCTATTAACCAATAATCCGCGCTAAAAGAATCGTTCATCGGCTTGGAGTATTGTTGCGTTGCATCAAATGTGATACACGATGAACGAAAAGTGCAACTTCACGCGAACCGCTCACTTACGCAGGTCGCCAGGCAGGGTGCCGAATTCCTCCTTGAAGCACTTGGTGAAATAGGCCGGAGCGGAGAACCCCACCGCGTAGGCCACCTCGGCAACGGTCTTGTCGGTGGTGAGCAGAAGCTGGTAGCCGCGGTTGAGACGCGCCGTGCGCAACAGCTCCACAGGCGAGCTGCCGCTGATAGCCTTCACCTTGCGGTAGAGCTGCACGCGGCTGAGGTTCATGTCGGCGGCGAGGTCCTCCACGCTGAGTTCGCTGTCGGTCATGCGGCGCTCCACGACTTCGCGGAAACGCTGTATGAAGAGTGAACTGATGGCTGAAGGTGTGGCGGCACCTTCAACGGTGTGAAGCTCACTCCTGCCTTCTTGCTGGGGCGGGGAGATAGTGGAGGGTGGACGTGACGATGCGCTGTTTGGGTTTCCATCCTCTGGGATGTGGTGGGGGATGGCTTCGGTAGCGGAGGGGCCCGACGGAGAAGCATCGGGCACGTCGGTGGTCTGAACGGTGTTGCCGCCCTCGGCCGATGTTGGTGACGTGACGCCTGGGATCTCCGTGGCGGTGCTGAGGTTCCATAGGTTGTTGAGTACCCGCTCGCGGCGGATGTTCATCTGTCCGCGGTGGTAGAGATAGAATAGCAGGAGCGCCACGGCAAGCAGTGCCAGCACGCTACATGCCAGCACGCTCACGGTGCGCTGTGCAGTGAGTTGGCGCAGGTAGCCGTCGGCCATGAGCTTCAAGCGTTCCAGCCGCTGCGAGCGTCTCACCACTTCCTCGCTTTCAAGGTACAGCACATTGGCGTTTTCGGGAGTGACGAGGGCTGAGGTGAGCAGTGTCTCCTTAGCGTAGGGTCGTCCCTCGAGGATGTCGATGGCGAGCTGTAGGAGCAAATCGCCGCGTGTGGGGTAGATGTAGGATGCTGTGAGAAGGGAGTCGCGCACCTGCCGGATGCCTCCGTCGGCTCCCGGCAGTCCGTCGATGCCGCAGAACAGTGGCAGTGGTGCCGCAGGTGTTGATGATGATGAGCGGTGGGTCGTAAAGGCATGCCGCGCGCCGATGGCAGTGCGGTCGTTGTGGCCAAAGACGATGTCGAATGTGTCGGCCGGGTGTCTTGTGAGGTAGTCGTCTACGGTGTTACGCGCCGTGGCCTCCGTCCAGTCGCCATGGAGGCTGGCAGCGACGTGCATGTCGGGGTAAAGGTTGATGCCATCGTGGAACCCCCTGTGTCGCTCGTCGGCTGGCGACGACCCTTTGAGTCCCATCACCTCCATGATGCGTCCTTTGCCCCCGGTGCATGCGGCTATGTACATCGCCATTTGTCGCCCCATCTCGTAGTTGTCGGCGCTGACGAAGGCGGTGTATTTTTGGGATATGGTCTTGCGCTCGAACACGATAACGGGCAGGCCGCTGTCGAAGGCGCGGTCTATGGCCGGCGACACGCTCTGTAGTTGGTTTGGTGCGACGATGAGCAAGTCGATGCCTGTGGCGACGAGGCTGTCTATCTGCTGGCTTTGTAGGCGGCTGTCGTCACGCGCAGTGGCAAAACTTAGGTGTACGTCGTGGTGGAGGGAGCTCTCGAGCTTCATCTCTGCGTTCTGCCAGTCGCGCCAGATGTCCTCGGAGCATTGCGATATGCCGATGTGCCAGCGCGCGTGCTTCTCAGTGCATGCGCACACCATGAAGAGCGCGGCGAGAGCTGCTGTGAGGTTTGCGGTTTTCATTGCTGTACGGCGTTGTCTGTGTCGGAGCCAAGCAGCTTCGTGACTTCTTCTTCGGCCTGTGTGAGCTTGCTGCGGCAGAAGACTATGAGCTGCTGTGCTTCCTTGAGGTGTGCGGCGAGGTCGTCGATGGGTATGTCGCCGTTTTCCATCTGGTGTGTGAGGTCATCGAGGCGCTTGATGGCGGCCTCGTAGGTGAGTGGTGAGGTGGTGGTTCCCATAGCTGTAGAGGTGGGGGTCATGTGCCAGGTTGTGTGTTGGTGGTGGGTGTGTCGGGTGTGGCCACGGTGGCCACTGTGGCCGTGAGTGTGCCGTCGGCAAGGCGTGTGACGATGGTTTGTCCGGGGCGGAGCGCGGTAGCGCGCGTTATGATGCGCCCTGTGCTGTCGTAGGTGATGGAGTAGCCGCGCTGGAGCTGGCGCTGTGGGTCGAGGGCGGCGGCGCGAAGCTCGGCGGCCTGGAGGCGGAGACGCTCTGCCTGGAGGCGTAGGCGTGTGGCTTGTGCCAGGCGCGCGTGTGTGAGCTGCAGTCGCATGGCGGCGCCGTCGATGTGGCGGCGTGGTGCAGCTGCAATGCGCTGTGCGAGGCTGTCGATGTGGCGGTGTGCGCGTTCGCGTCTGAGAGCTACGAGTGTTGGCAGGTGGGCCGTGAGTGCTCGCAGGTGCTGCATGGCGCTCTCCACGCGGCGTCGTGCTGCGCCTGTGATGCGTGCTTGGCAGTCGCCGATGGTGGCGAGTTCGGCTGCGCCGTGGGCTATGAGGAACTCGGCAGCGGCGGTGGGCGTCTTGACGCTCGTGTGAGCCACATGGTCCAGCACCGTCTCGTCGCGCTCGTGGCCTATGCCCACAATGACTGGCATGGGCATCTGCGCCACGGCGGCTGCCAGGGCATAGGAGTCGAAGTCCGCCAGGTCGGTGGTGGCGCCGCCGCCGCGGATGATGACGGCGCAGTCCCAGCCGTCGCCGTCGTCGGTGAGTATTGCCTCGAGGGCAGCGAGGATGCTTTCCTCCGTGCCGGTGCCCTGCATGGTGGCTGCGAAGAGGCGCGTGGTGAAGGCGAGGCCGTAGGCATTGTGGTGCAGCTGGTCGCAGAAGTCGCCGTAGCCGGCGGCAGTGGCCGAGGACACCACGGCGATGCGCCTGAGCAGGCGTGGCAGTGGCAACGAGCGGTTGTCGTCGGCAATGCCGTCGAGCTGCAGCTGTTCCAGTATCTGGCGTCGCCGCTGGAGTATGTCGCCCAGGGTGTAGGTGGGGTCGATGTTGACGATGTTGAGCGAATAGCCATAGAGCTCGTGGAAGCTCACGCTGACGAGCACGCGCACCTTCAGCCCCGCTCGCAGGTGCTGTCCCGTGGCGCGTTCAAAGAGTGGTGCGAGGAGCGAGTAGGTGCGCGCCCACATCGTGGCGCGGGCACGTGCCACCGTGGCGCCGCGCTGGTCTTTCTCCACAAATTCGATGTAGAAGTGGCCGTTGGCGGTCAGGCGCGCTTCGGCCATTTCGGCTTGGAGCCAGTACTCGCCGTCGAGGTGTTGCTCGATGAGCGAGCGCACCACGTTGTTGAGCTCAAATAGTGACAGTGTCTCGTGCATCAGTGTGGAATGTGATGGTCTGTTAGCGCAAAGGCGCAAAGGGTCAAGGCTCTGCCCTTTGCGCCTTTGCTTTGCGCTGTGTGTGGCCGCCGCTGTGCCTGCGGCGGCTCACGTCATTGTGCCTGCGGCTTTTCCCTCAGGTTGCTTTTCCCTCAGGTTGCTCATTGTGCCTGCGGCTTTTCCCTCAGGTTATAGGTGCTGCTATCCGAGGAAGCTCAACAGGATGCCCGCGGCTACGGCGGAGCCGATGACACCGGCCACGTTCGGCCCCATGGCGTGCATGAGCAGGAAGTTGCGCGGGTCTGCCTTGGCGCCCTCGGTCTGCGAGACGCGGGCTGCCATAGGCACTGCGCTGACGCCGGCGGAGCCGATGAGCGGGTTGATCTTCTCCTTGAGGAACAGGTTCATGAACTTGGCCAGAAGGACACCTCCGGCAGTGCCGACGCCGAAGGCCACGATGCCCACGCACAGGATGCTGATGGTGCGGAAGTTCAGGAACGCCTCGGCCGTGGCCGTGGCGCCTACTGTGGTTCCCAGGAAGATGACCACGATGTTGTTCAGCTCGTTCTGAGCAGCCTTGGACAGACGCTCCACCACGCCGCTCTCCTTCATCAGGTTGCCCAGCATGAGGCAGCCGATGAGCGTGGCGGCAGAGGGCAGGATGAGGCTGACGATGATGGCCACCACGATGGGGAAGATAATCTTCTCCTTCTTCGTCACGGTGCGCAGCTGCGACATGCGGATCTTGCGCTCCTTCTCTGTGGTGAGGGCGCGCATGATGGGCGGCTGGATGACGGGCACGAGGGCCATGTACGAATATGCTGCCACGGCGATGGGTCCGAGCAGGTGGGGTGCCAGCTTGGAGGTGAGGAAGATGGCCGTGGGGCCGTCGGCACCACCGATGATGCCTATGGATGCCGCCTCAGCGGGGTTGAACCCGAAGATGTCCATCTGTGTGACGAGGAACGTGGCGAAGATGCCGAGCTGCGCGGCGGCGCCGAGCAGCAGGCTCTTGGGGTTTGCGATGAGCGGCCCGAAGTCGGTCATGGCGCCTACGCCCAGGAAAATGAGGCATGGATAGACTCCAGCCTTCACGCCGATGTAGAGCACGTCGAGCAAACCGCCCTCGGCGAGTATGTGGCGATAGCTGTGGTAGTATGGGCTGGCGGGGTTGAGGAACTCGTCATTCCACATCGACGTGTGGAAGAGACCCGCGTCGGGGATGTTGCTGAGCAGCATGCCGAAGGCTATGGGCAGCAGCAGCAGTGGCTCATATTCCTTCTTGATGGCGAGGTAGAGGAGGACGCAGGCGATGGCTATCATCACGGCGTTCTTCCAGCCTTCGCCGACGAAGAAGCTGGTGAAGCCCATCTCGCC
>JAFSVI010000116.1 GCA_017445145.1 Bacteroidaceae bacterium
AGCCAGCCCCTACACCCTCGAGAACCTCACTCCGGTTACCACATACTCGGTGAGGGTACGTGCCAGGAGCGGCGACTACGTGACCGACTGGAGCAGCATAGTCAGCTTCACCACGCTGGAGAAGTATCCCATACCCACCGACGTGGCTGCCGCACTGACGATGGGTGACGGCACCGTAGCCACGCTCTCCTGGACGGAGAACGGAACGGCCACCCAGTGGCAGATATGCCTGAACGACGACGAGGAGAACCTCATCACCACTGACGAGAACCCCTTCAACCTCACCGGCCTCACGCCCGAGACGACCTATACAGTCAAGGTGCGCGCCGGGGTGGGTGACGAGTGGGGCAACTGGAGCACTGCCGTCAGCTTCACGCCAAGCAACGCCTACAGCGTGACCATCAATGACGGCACTACGACCAACCAATACGTCCCCATCTACGGTTACTATGTTGATGCCATAACCAAGAGCCAGTTCGTCATTCCCGCCAGCAGCTTGCAGGACATGCAGTGGGGTAACATCACCAAGATGACATTCTACACCCAGGAATCCAGCATCAACTGGGGTAACGCCCAGTTCGAGGTGTATATGACGGAGCAAAACGGTACTACGCTGTCGTCCATGACCGACTACGGCGCGATGACCAAGGTGAAGAATGCCGGCAGCCTCTCGGTGAGCGACGGCAAGATGGTGGTCACGCTCGACGAGCCTTACCTGTATAGGGGCGATGACCTGCTGATTGGTTTCCTTCAGACAGTAAAGGGAACTTATGTGAGGTCACATTGGTATGGTGTGACAGCGGATGGAGCGTCATTCGGCGGATATGGCAGTTCTGTGTCTCAAAAGAGTTTCCTACCCAAGACCACCTTCGACTACGAGCCGGGCGAGAATCTCACCCTGGCCGAGAATGCTGACAACAGCAGCGTCATCAGCGAGAAAGACGGCAAGACGGCCAACGTGACCCTGACGCGCACGCTGCAGGCAGGCGGCTGGAACACGTTCTGCGCTCCCTTCAGCACAGCCACGCCGAGCGGATGGACGGTGAAGGAGCTGAGCAGCTCTGCTTTCGACAGCTCGACGGGCGAGCTGACGCTGAACTTTGGCAATGCCGCCAGCATTGAGGCTGGCAAGCCTTATCTGGTGAAGGTGACGGCCACCGTGGAGAACCCTGTCTTCGAGGGCGTGACCATCAGCAGCACGACCACCACGACCGAGACGACGGCCGTAGATTTCGTGCCCGTCGTGAACCCGACGAGCCTGACGGGTGGCGACAAGACGGTGCTCTTCGTCACGGGCGGCAACACGCTGACCTACCCCTCGGGCGACGGCAACATCAACGGCTTCCGCGCCTACTTCCAGCTGAAGGGTGAGTCGGTATCGCTGGCCCGCGCCTTCCGCATGAGCTTCGACGACGATGCGACGGGAATAGTTACCGTACTCTCCGACGAGCCGACGACGGCCAACGGCACCTACACGCTCGACGGTCGCCGCATTGAGGGAGAGCCCACACAGCGCTCGGCCGAAGGACGCTTGTACCCGCAGGGTCTCAAGAAGGGGGTGTATATCGTGAATGGTAAGAAGACAGTCATCAAATAAAGAAAGGAGTACACAACCATGGTTAAGAAAGAATATATGAAGCCCGCCTTGCTGCTGATGGAAACAGAAGTAGAGAGCAGCATCCTGGTCACCTCGCTCAAGGTAGTAAAGACCAGCGGCCTGGACGACAACGAGGAATTGGAGTACAGCGAAGAGGGCAGCGACCTTGAGTTTGCCTGGTAGGCCACACCTTCAAATGAAGGGCATGTATATGCCCGTCCTCTGGCAATCCGCCTGACGGGCGTGATGCAATCATCGATAATGCAGAAATCCCACGGGAGAACACTCTCCCGTGGGATTTCTGCTTAATGGGTCTCTCATTTCTTGCTGCGCTTGGCCCATCCCTCCTCGGAGAAGTCCGGCTCGGGTCCCTTGAGCGGGCGTGCGTCGTCGTGCTGCCTGAAGAACTGCCGCCAGTCGTCTTGCTTTGTGCTCTTCTTGGCCGGCACCCACTGTGCGGTGTCGTTGGCTTTCTTCTTCTTGCCCTTGGTTGCGTTGGTGCCTTTTGTGGCGTTGCGCGCTGTGGTGGCGCTGTCGCCTGTCTTGCCGCGCTTGCCGCCGGTGGTGTGGTCGGGGTTGGCTTTCTCGAAACGGCGCTGTGCGCGGCTCTTAGGCTTGCGCTCGGCGTCGCCGTCGGCACGGCGCGTGCGGTCGCCTTTCTTCTGGCGCGTGCGGTCGTCGCGTGCGGCTTCCTGGCTGGTGGCCTCGGCGGGCTGCGCTATGTCAACGCCTATGCGCCGCCCTTTCACCGTGAGCCCCTGCATGGCGGCGAGCACACGCTCGGCCTCGGCGTCGGGCACCTCGAAGAACGAGAATGTGGGCCGCAGGTCTATGCGCCCCATCTCCACCTTGGGACCTTCGCAGCGGCGGTTGACGAGACCTATTATCTCGCGGGCATAGAAGCCATCGACCTTGCCCAGTGTGATGAAGATGCGTGTGAAGCCGGCCTCGGGAGCGTGGTCGCCGGCGGCGCGTGAGCCGTCGCGCGGCTTCTTGCGGTCGGTCTTGCCGCTGGCCTTGTCGCTGACAACCTCGATGTCGGGCGCGGCGGCATAATAGCGAAGGAAGCGCCCAAACTCGCGGCTCACCACACGCTTTATGATGTCGTCCTTGTCAAGCCATTCCAGACGGCTGCGTACCTCGTCGATGAAGGGCGCTATCTGCTCCTCATCGACCACCTCGCGCTCGATGTCATCGACCACACGCCACAGCTGCTTGGCGCAGATGTCGCGCGCCGTGGGCAGGGTGCCGCGCTCAAACTGCTTCTTGATGGTGCGTTCCACGTCGCGGATCTTGCCGCGCTCGCGCACATGCACTATGCACAGGCTGGTGCCTTTCTTGCCGGCGCGGCCGGTGCGGCCGCTGCGGTGGGTGTAGTTCTCGATGTCGTCGGGCATGCCATAGTTGATGACGTGGGTGAGGTCATCTACGTCGAGGCCACGGGCAGCCACGTCGGTGGCCACGAGCAGCTGTATGCGATGCTGGCGGAAGCGCTGCATGGTGAGGTCGCGCTGTTGCTGCGAGAGGTCGCCGTGGAGGGCATCGGCGTTGTAGCCGTCCTGGATGAGGCGGTCGGCCACCTCCTGCGTCTCCACCTTCGTGCGGCAGAAGATGATGGCATAGATGCGCGGGTAGTAATCGACGAGGCGTTTCAGCGCGAGATATTTGTCTTGCGCGCGTACCATATAATATATATGGTTCACGTTCTCGGCACCCTCGTTGCGCGACCCCACCACCACCTGGCGCGCGTCGTGGAGGTAGTTGGAGGCGATGCGCTCTATGTCGCGGCTCATGGTGGCGGAAAAGAGCAGGGTGGTGTGTGTCTGTGGGACGCCCTCGAGGATTGCGTCTATGCTCTCCGAAAAACCCATGGAGAGCATCTCGTCGGCCTCGTCGAGGATGAGTGTGCTGACGTTGTCGAGGCGGGCTGCGCCGCGTTGCATGAGGTCGATGAGGCGTCCTGGCGTGGCAACAATGATATCCACGCCGTGGCGCAGCGCCCTCATCTGAGGCTCGAAGCCGGCACCGCCATAGACGGCGAGGATGCGTATGCCGGGCAGGTATTTGGCAAAGGAGCGCAGGTCGTCGGTAATCTGCAGACACAGTTCGCGTGTTGGCGAGAGGATGACGGCTGAAACAGTAGTGCCTTGGTTCTCCTTGGCCTCGGTCGATGGCTCAATGGCCGTGGCTGATGGCTCGCCGGCACTGGCCTGCGATGGCACACTGCCCGAAAGACCGGCAATCTTTTGCAGCAGCGGAAGCCCGTAGGCCGCCGTCTTGCCCGTGCCGGTCTGTGCCAAGGCAACAAGATCTTGGGAGGACTGTAGCTGATGGGGGATGACGGCCTGCTGCACGGGCATGGGACTGACGAAGCCCAGCTCGTCGATGGCGCGCAGCAGCTCATCGGCTATGCCCAGTTCGGCAAAGGACGACGCTGTGTGTGTGGTCTCGGGTGAAGCCTCTGTGGCGGCGTGCCCGGGGCTGGCTGTGGCCCCTTCTGTCAAGGTGTTCATGTGGAAGGATGGTGTTAAGAAGAAAAAAGCCCGCAACCTCAGACGAGAATTGCGGACCAACGCCCTGCGCTCCAGGATGGGCTTGAACCAACGACCCCCTGATTAACAGTCAGGTGCTCTAACCAACTGAGCTACTGAAGCAGTGTGCTCTTCCGATGTGTGGCGCTCCAGGATGGGCTTGAACCAACGACCCCCTGATTAACAGTCAGGTGCTCTAACCAACTGAGCTACTGAAGCGGTTTTCCCGGTCGAAAGGGGTGGCGAAAGATGCTCTCGTACCACTTTTTTCACCTTTTTCTCGGATTTGCGGTGCAAAAGTAGAGGTTTTTCCAAAAATATACAATACTTTTGCACAAAATTTTTCACAATATGGCAAAAATAATAGGAATTGGCAACGCTTTGGTCGATATTTTGGTGCCAAACACGCAGGAAAGCCTCCTCGCGGACCTGCATTTCGGTCGCGGCGGCATGTGGCACATCGACGAGGGGCATTACGTCGCACTGAGCCGCCGCATAGCGCCGCTCCACCCCGTTCGCGCCACTGGCGGCAGCTCGGCCAACACCATCCATGCGCTCTCGCTCATGGGCGATGCCACGGCGTATATTGGCACTGTTGCCGACGACGACAACGGTCGTTTCTTCGCGCGTTGCCTCGAGGAGCGCGGCATCGAGAACCGTCTCACCATGAGTGCCGACGGCCGCACGGGCGTTGCCACGACATTTGTCATGGACGATGGCGAGCGCACCTTTGCCACCTTCCTCGGCGTGGCACCCCGCATCGACACCACACGCCTCGGGCTGGAGCGCTATGATGCCGGCGACATCCTCCACGTCGAGGGCTACCTGGTGCAGGAATATGACAACATCGAGGAAATCATGCGCCAGGCCAAGGCCGCCGGCCTGCGTGTGAGCTTCGACCTGGCGAGCTACAACATCGTCCGCGCCCACCGCGACTTCGTGCGCTATCTCGTCAGGGAATACGTCGATATCGTGTTTGCCAACGAGGACGAGGCGCTGGCCTTTGCGCAGACGCCCGACATGGATGCCGTGGTGAACAAGCTGGTGGCCACGACCGACATCGCCGTGGTGAAGGTGGGCAAGCGCGGCGCCCATGCCGCACAGGGCGACCTGCGGGCTTTTGCGCCGGCGCGCCCCGACATCGTGGCCACCGACAGCACCGCCGCCGGCGACTTCTTTGCTGCCGGCTTCCTCCACGCCCTCAACGAGGGCTGCCCCATCATCGACTGTCTGCGCCAGGGCGGCCACGTGGCGCAGCAGGTCATACAGGTCCTTGGCACGCGTGTCGATGGCCTCGATCTCCTTGCGGACTGACCCGCCCCCACATCCATGTCTTACGCACTAACCCCTACAACGTGATGACCATCTTCAACCACCATGCACCTCGCCACCTCTTGGCGGCAATATTATTAATGTTCGCGTGCGCATACGCGAAGGCACAGAGCGTGCAGCCTCTCAACCGCGGCCTGGAGGTGTTTGCCGACATCTACCGCCAGCTCGACATGTACTACGTCGATACGCTCTCGGCCGACACCGCCGTGCGCTGGGCCATCGACGGCATGCTCGGCGAGATAGACCCCTACACCGTCTATTACCCCGACGACGACGATGAGGAACTGCGCGCCATGGCCACCGGCCGCTATGCCGGCATAGGGGCCGTGATCCGCTACTCGCAGCGCGTCAGTCGCAGCGTCATCGAGGAACCCTACGAGGGTTGCCCGGCGCAAGAGGCCGGCTTGCTGCCCGGCGACGTCATCATCTCCATCGACGGCCGCGACACCAAGGGCTGGGACAACGCCCGCGTGAGCCGCAACCTGCGCGGCGAACCCGGCACCACCTTTGAACTCGTCGTGCAGCGCCCCGGCGAGGCCCACACGCGCTCCTTCCGCCTCACGCGCCGCCAGATCCAGACACCGTCGCTGCCGTGGTGGGGCATGGTGGATGCCTCCACGGGCTATCTCTACCTGGCCAGCGTCACCGAGAACTGTGCGCGCGAGGTGCGCAACGCCATCATCGAGCTGCGCCAGCAGGGCATGACGCGCATGGTGCTGGACCTGCGCGACAACGGCGGCGGTTCCGTGGCCGAGGCCGTGGAGATTGTGGGCATGTTCGTGGACAAGGGCAGCCTCGTGGTGGCCACGAAGGGCAAGGTGCCCTCGACGTGCAGCGAGTACCGCACCCCGGCCGAACCCCTCGACACCGTGATGCCGCTGGCCGTGCTCGTCAACTCCGCCTCGGCGTCGGCCGCCGAGATCATCAGCGGCGCCCTGCAGGACCTCGACCGTGCCACCATCGTCGGGCAGCGCACCTTCGGCAAGGGCATCGTGCAGGGCATACGCGATGTGCCCTACCGCGGCCACCTCAAGATCACCACCTCGCGCTACTATCTGCCCTCCGGGCGCTGCATCCAGGCCTACGACTACCGTCGGCGCGTCTCCACGCAGGCTGCCGTTTCGCTCCCCGACAGCCTCACGCATGCCTTCCGCACGCGCTCGGGCCGCATCGTGCGCGACGGCGGCGGCATCCTCCCCGACAGCGTGCTCACTGTCGATTCCGTGCCGACGATGCTCTATGACCTCTATGCCTCCGACGCCCTCTTCGACTTTGCCAACGCCTACGCCGCCGCCCACCCCGACATGCTCCCGCCCGACAGCTTTGCCATCAGCGATGCCGAGTATGAGGCGTTCATCGACAGCGTGGAGGATTCGGGCTTCACCTACAACACCCGCACCGCCGCCGCCCTCACACAGCTGCGACAGCTCGCGCAGGCCGAGGGCCGCCTGCGCCAGGCCGAGGCCGAGTTCGACGCCCTCGAGCAGCGCCTGCGCGCCAACGACCTGCGCGCCGACCTCCACGCGCATCGCCGCTACGTGCAGCCGTATCTCGAGACGGAGATCGTCAGCCGCCGCTATTTCCAGCGCGGTGCCATGCAGCACCATGCCCTCACCGACCCCGACGTGCGGCGCGCGGTGGCAATCCTGTCTCAACGTTATCCCATCGTACAACTCTAAAAATCAGCTATATCTATCTATGCGCAACCGCCAAGCCTCCCGGCTCAACCAGCGTGTGATGACGGGCGTCATCGCCATGGGCATCATAGTGCTCCTCGTGTGTTTCCTCTTCCTCTCCATGGTGTCCTGCTCCGGCGGCGCGCCATCGTTCCGCCTCAGCGGCCACGTCAGCGGCGCTGCCGACTCCATGCTCGTCGTCGAGCATGCCTCGCTCGAGGGCGTGGTGCCCGTGGACTCCGTGCGCCTCAGTGCCTCCGGCGAGTTCGCCCTCAGCATCCCGCGCGACATGCCGTCGCTGGGCGCTCCCGACTCGGCAGCGGGGCGCCAGCTCTGGGCCCCCGACTTCTACCGCCTGCGCATCGGGCGCCGCGTCGTCAACTTCGCCGTCGATAGCACCGAGGACATCACCGTCGAGGCGCCGCTCGAGGGCTTGGCGTCGGCCTACGACATCCACGGCAACGCCGCCAGCCGCACCATGAAGACCATTGCGCTGCTCAACCTGCAGCTGCAGACGCAGTTCCGCGGCCTCGACACCATCACCTCGCTCTCTGCACTCGAGAAAGTGGAGCGCGCACGCCAGCTCGTGGCCAACTACAAGCACACCCTCATGCGCGACTACATCATCCCCGACCCGGCATCGCCGGCAGCATACTTCGCGCTGTTCCAGACGCTGGGCGGCGCCATGCTCTTCAACCCCGAGACGGAGCGTGCCGACGTGCAGGCCTTTGCCGCCGTGGCCACACAGTGGCAGGAGCACTATCCCCACGCGCAGCGCACGGAGAATGTGTGCAACATCGCCATGCGCGGCATCGCCAACACGCGCCCGGCGCGCGTCGTGGAGCTGCAGCTCGACGGCGACAAGGTGCGCGAGACGGGCATCATCGACATGGGCTTCCCCGACATCAACGGCCGCGAGCGCCGCCTCTCGGAGCTGGCGGACAACGTCGTGCTGCTCGACTTCACCACATATTCGGCCCCGCAGAGCAAGGAGCGCACGCTGCTCCTGCGCGACCTCTACCAGCGCTACCACGCGCGCGGCTTCGAGATATACCAGGTGTCGCTCGACTCCGACAGCCACTTCTGGAAAACCATGACCGAGGCCCTGCCGTGGGTGTGCGTGCAGTGTGCCGAGGGCTTCGACAACGACATCGTCAGCCTCTACGGCGTCACCTCCTTGCCCACCTTCTTCATCGTGGGCCGCGGCTCCGAGCTCAAGGCGCGCGACAGCCAGATCACCGACATACGCCGTGCCATCGAGGACGAGCTGTAGGCCGGAAATCATTGGCAGAAACGCTCATTGATGCGTTTTTCTTCCCGAAATGTTTGGCGGTAAGAAAATAATAGCATACCTTTGCACCGCCTTAAACACGAAAGAAGGGTTCCGCACCATGCCGGAGCTCTTCTATGATTATGCCGCACTTGTCGCGCAGACACCAGGCCCTTCGACCATCGCGAATCGCCTCGAAGCCTGTCGCGAGGCGCATATTGTCGATGTCGTGCTGTCGGCTCGTCAGGCAAACACCATCAGCCTTAACACCGTAAGAAACAACAACAACAGATACCAAAATGGCTTACATGACACAAAAAGGCTACGACAAGCTCGTGGCCGAACTCCAGCACATGGAGTCCGTGGAGCGCCCCAAGGCCTCGGCCGCCATCGCCGAGGCACGCGACAAGGGCGACCTCAGCGAGAATGCCGAGTACGATGCTGCCAAAGAGGCACAGTCGTTGCTCGAAATAAAAATCACACAGCTCAAGGCCACCATCGCCGATGCCAAGATCATCGACACGAGCAAGCTCACGGCCGACACCGTGCAGATCCTGAGCCGCGTTGAGCTCAAGAACGTCAAGACCGGCGCCACCATGGCCTACACCATCGTCAGCGAGACGGAGGCCAACCTGCGCGAGGGCAAGATCAGCGTCAAGACCCCCATCGCCCAGGGGCTGCTCGGCAAGAAGGTGGGCGACGTGGCCGAGATACGCGTGCCGCAGGGGCTCATACACCTCGAGGTGCTGGGCATCAGTTTTGAGGAGTGATTCCGTTGAATAATCTGATTATTCCTAAACCAAACGAACTATGTCCATCTTCAGCAAGATAGCCGCAGGGGAGATACCCTCCTACTGCTGCGCGCAGAACGACGAGTTCTACGCCTTCCTCGACATCAACCCCCTGGCCAAGGGCCACACACTCGTCATCCCCCGCCGCGAGGTTGACTACATCTTCGACCTCACCGACGACGAGTTGGCACGCATGCACGTCTTCGCCGCCCATGTGGCGCGCGCCATGAAGCAAGTCATCCCCTGCGTCAAGGTGGGCATGGCCGTGCTCGGCCTCGAGGTGCCTCACGCCCACATACACCTCGTGCCCATGCAGAGCGAGCGCGACCTGCTCTTCTCCAACCCCAAGCTGCAGCTGTCTGCCGACGAGATGCAGGCCACGGCCGACGCCATCCGCGGCGCCTTTGATGCCGCATAGCGCCGCCACTTGACATTTGCTCCCACCCTCACAAGGCCCGCGGCCCGTGCCGCGGGCCTTGTGCGTATGCACCCGTCACTTCCCCCAGGCGGCAGCCCCCGCCTTGTCTTTTTTAGCCTACGTGGCACCCTGGCGCTCATTTATTGGGCAATCTGTTTGGCCGTTCGCCGAAAACCCCGTAACTTTGCCGCCACAAACGAGCAACACACATCCTATTATGACACCACTTGTTTCCATCATCATGGGCAGCACCAGCGACCTGCCCGTCATGGAGAAGGCGGCCACGTTCCTCGACGACATGGAGGTTCCATTCGAGATGAACGCCCTCTCCGCACACCGCACACCCGCCGAGGTGGAGCGCTTTGCCCGCGAGGCCGAGGGCCGGGGGCTGCGCGTCGTCATCGCCGCAGCCGGCATGGCCGCCGCCCTGCCCGGAGTCATCGCCGCACAGACCACGCTACCCGTCATCGGCGTGCCCATCAAGGGCATGCTCGACGGCCTCGACGCCATGCTCTCCATAGTGCAGATGCCGCCGGGAATCCCCGTTGCCACCGTCGGCGTCAACGGCGCACAGAACGCCGCCGTGCTCGCCTGCGAGATGCTCGCCCTCGCCGACCCCGCCCTGGCCAGCCGCATGCGTGCCTACAAGGCCGGCCTGGCCCAGAAGATTGTCAAGGCCAACGAGGAGCTGGCAGGGGTGCAGTTCAAGCATAAGACCAATTAGCATTGATGTCCTCCTGCCATGAGTCCTGTCTTTCATCGTGAGAACAGTTATTGCTTCCAGATCTTTTCAAACGAAGAGGAACGGATGCATATACATGTGTTGCGTGATGACAAGGAGGCCAAATTCTGGCTCGAACCCAAGGTGGAGCTGGCCGAGAGCTTCGGTTTCAGGGATTATGAACTTATGAGGATTCAAAAGATTGTAGATAAGTATGCAACAAAGTTCCAAGAGCAATACCGCCAACATGTCGGCAAGCGTGTTGATGATTAATGGTGATGGCATCATGCTCAGCGTTGATGGCCATGACTATTTCCTGTCGTACAACCGTGTCCCGTGGATGCGCGATGCCAGCATCAACAACGTGCTCAATGTGCGTAAGAGTGGTAGGAATGCCATTGAATGGCCCGCACTCGAGATAGACCTCGAGATAGAAAGCCTCAAACACCCCGAGCGCTATCCCCTGGTCATCAAGCGCAATCCGCTGGATATCGTAGCTACACTTTAATGAGCAACACAAGCCACACAAACGGTCAACATTCACTTACCATTATGCAACGCAGAAAGACCCACGAGGTGCGCGTAGGCACCATCGGCATCGGAGGCGCGAACCCCGTGCGCGTGCAGTCCATGTGTACCACCTCCACCATGGACACCGACGGCTGCGTCCGTCAGATCCTGGCCATAGCCCGTGCCGGCGGCGAGCTGGTGCGCCTCACCACGCAGGGCGTGCGCGAGGCCGAGAACATGCGCGTCATCCGCGAGCGCGTCCGCGCCGCCGGCTGCGACGTGCCGCTGGTGGCCGACGTCCACTTCAACCCCGCCGTGGCCGACGTTGCCGCCCGCTACTGTGAGAAGGTGCGCATCAACCCCGGCAACTACGTCGATGCTGCACGCCAGTTCAAGAAGCTCACCTACACCGACGAGGAGTACGGCGCCGAGCTGCGCCGCATCGAGGAGCGCCTCACGCCCTTCCTCGACATCTGCCGCCAGCATGCCACAGCCGTGCGCATCGGCGTCAACCACGGCTCCCTCTCCGACCGCATCATGTCGCGCTATGGCGACACGCCCGCCGGCATCGTAGAGTCGTGCATGGAGTTCCTGCGCGTGTGCCAGCGCCAGCGCTTCATGGACGTGGTGGTCAGCATCAAGGCATCGAACACCGTCGTGATGGTGGAGTCGGTGCGACTTCTGTGCCAGGCCATGGACCGTGAGGGCATGACCTTCCCCCTTCACCTCGGCGTCACCGAGGCCGGCGAGGGCGAGGACGGCCGCCTGAAGAGCGCTGTGGGCATCGGCGCCCTGCTCATCGACGGCATCGGCGACACCATCCGCGTCTCGCTCTCCGAGCCGCCCGAGAACGAAATCCCCGTGGCCTACGCCCTACTGCAGGCCGCACGTCTGCGCACCACCAAGACCGAGTTCATCAGCTGCCCCGGCTGCGGACGCACACTCTACGACCTCCCCGCCACCATCCGCCGCATAAAGGACGCGTTCGCCCGCCAGCAAGACCCTGCATCCACAAGCTACGACCCCGCCCTGGCCGCACGCCTCGCCACGCTGAAGATAGGCATCATGGGCTGCATCGTCAATGGTCCCGGCGAGATGGCCGATGCCGACTACGGCTACGTCGGCGCCGCACGCGGCAAGGTGAGCCTCTACCGTGGCCGCGAGTGCGTCGAAAAGAACATCCCCGAGGCCGATGCCGTGGAGCGCCTGCTGGCGCTGATAGAGGAGGATGGCAAATCGTAAATCCCTAAATTGTAATCCTCAAATCGTAAATCCTCAAATCGTAAATCGATAGTCGTGTTCTACAAACAGATAGAGCGGAAATGCGCCGAATGGTTCGACTCCCCCGCCTGCACAGTGCGAGGCCTGGTGGCCTACATTGAGCAACAGGGACAGATGCGCGATGCGCAGTTGTCGGCCATCAAGACGTTTCTGTTCTTGAAGCTGGCATGTGGCAACGCTCCTTTGTGGCAGCTCTTCAATCAGGGCCGTTTCAACAGCGATATCGACCTCGCCTCCGAGCGTTCCTCGCAGCGCGCCTACGCCTTCCTGCAGCAGCATCCTGGTGCCGTTGCTCTATTGGAATACGCACGCCTCTACGACAAACAAGGCCGGAAGCTGTCCAACGAGTTGGAGGACGAGATACTGGGTCACGCTGACGAGATTGACTACGAGCAGGCATTCCGCGATTTGTTCTACGGCGTCGCATATCCCGACTACCTCTATAGTCTGCCCATGGGTGCCGGCAAGACCTACCTGATGGCAGCCTTCATATACATAGACCTCTATCTGGCCATGCAGGAGCCGGAGAACCCGCTTTTTGCCCACAACTTCATGCTCTTTGCACCCTCCGGCAAGAAAAGCAGCATCCTGCCCAGCCTGCGCAGCATTCTGTCCTTCGACCCTACGTGGGTGTTGCCTCCCGACATCGCGGCCAAGGTGCGTGGCATCATTCACTTCGAAATCCTGGACGAGGCCACCAGTGCCAGCGGCAGCAACATCGTGCGTAACCCCAATGCCCATAAAATCAGCCAGCATTTGTCACTCTGCGGCGACACACTGATGGGCTTGGTTGCCATCACCAATGCAGAGAAGGTCATATTGGACCGTATCGACAAGACTGCCGATGCCTCTCTGTTCGAACGGGACCGTGAGGAATACAGCCGCATCGTCCAGGCCAATGAGCTGCGGGCCGTCATTGCGCAGATTCCGCGCATGGCCGTCTTTGTCGATGAGGTGCACCATGTGGCCTCGGACACCAACCGTCTGCGCGACGTCATCACGGGATGGTCACATGCCGGCTGTTTCGCCTACATGCTGGGCTTCTCCGGCACACCATACTTAGACAGTGCCGAGCCCGTGCGCATCGGACAGCTGCTGGTGCGCAACACCGACCTCTCAAACGTCGTTTCCCACTATCCACTGACATGGGCGGTCGATAACTTCCTCAAGCACCCCGACATCCGCGAGGCCACAGGCTCCAGCGCGGACATCATCCGCGCGGGACTGACAGCCTTCCTGGACCAGTACGGTTCGCTCACCTATGCCAATGGCACTGTGGCCAAGGCGGCCATCTATTGCACCAGCATCGAGCAGCTGGAGGAAGAGGTCTTTCCTCTGGTGGCGGCCATCTGCGCCGAGCGTGGCATCCCGGCCGACGAGGCCGTGCTCCGCTTCCATGGTGGCAACAAGTCCTACCCCGTCAGCGTGGAGGCTCGTCGCGAGTTCGCCCTCCTCGACACACCCCAGAGCCGCAAGCGCATCATCCTGCTTGTGCGCATCGGGCAGGAGGGATGGGACTGCAAGAGCCTCACCGCCGTCATCCTCTCGCAGAAGAACGCCTGTCCCACCAATCTCGTGCTGCAGACCTCGTGCCGCTGTCTGCGACAGGTGCAGCGCGGCTCACGCGAGCACGCCCTCATCTGGCTCAACGAGTGGAACTACCGCAAGCTGGATGCCGAGTTCAAGAAGACACAGAACACCAGTATCGACGAGCTTATCCATTCCTCCGGGCGGCAGGAGAAGGTCATGCACCGCTACAGCCGCATGGAACACCAGCGCATCCACCCCTTCACCTTCATGCAGATGCACATCGTCCGCACCCTGCAGACCGAGGAGAGCGAGGCACTGACGGCAGAGAGGCTGGCGAGCGAGGACATCATCGTGCGGCGTGCGGAGACGGAGGTACGTGAACGCGACCTGGAGGCACATATCCTCAGCACCTACACCATACAAGGCGAGGACACCGAACCGGCATCCTTGAACCGATGGCTGCATCAGATGGTTAAGGAGACACTGGGCATGACATCCATCCGGCAGTTGCGCCAGCACCTGACGCGCCTGACGGGCATCTTCCACGCCATCACCGTCGAGAAGGACGGACGACGTTTCTACAACCACCTCATCGACCAGGATGCCGTGCGCAGGAACATCCGTCTGGCTTTCGCCACGCGCAGGAACTATGTCTCCGAGGTCATCATGGAGCCGAAGGAGGTGAAATGGCTTGCCGTCACACGCCAGGAGCTTGAACAGCCTTTTGTCACCAACCGTCCGCAGGACTATTACCCCGACCAGCATCAGGTTCAGGCTACCCTGACAGCAGACAAGAGCGACGGAGACGAATCCCATGCAGACCTGGAGGTGCTTGCCGATACCATCGCACGAATCAAGAGCATGGGCCTTTTCGCAGCCGAGGAGAAGGCCATCATCGCAAAGCTCCAGGAAAGTCAAGCGCATAAGGAACGTGCCAGGGAGGTCAAGGACCGCACCTACCACTATCTGCCCTATCACTTCGACCACGCACTTGAGCGCACGTTCTTCGTCGAGACGGCACTCCCCATGCGCGAGCTGCAGGACATGGGCCTGGAGGTCTATTACAATGGCGATCGCGCCCTCTCCGACTTCAAGATAGAGTGCTACACCGAGGTGTCGGCGGGCCACTGGACCTACGTGGGCCGCTACACACCCGACTTCCTGTTCTGCCAGCGTGGCGCGGACGGCAACATCTGCAAGATACTCATCGTGGAGACCAAGGGCGAGGGCTATGAGCGCAACTTCCGCGAGCGCAACGACTTCATGCGCGGCCGTTTTTTGCGCGACAACCCCGACGCATTCGACTACCTGTATCTCCCCCAGCACCGGCAGGCGGAGTTCGCCGCCATGCTCCGCGACAAGATACGCGCTTTCTTCAACCCGACAAACCTCTGAACGCACCATGCCCATCCGATACGAAAGCTACCAACCCAATCACCTCGCCGGCATGGCCTGGCTTGACAATTTCCAACGCACGCGCCGCACACTGGCCTACAAGGGCTGCGACGACACCACGCGCCGCGTCATACGTGGCATGCCGCTCCACGAGGTGACGCTGACGGAACCCGTAGGCTCGCGTCCCGACGAGAGCGGCAACATGCTCATCCACGGGGAGTGCATAGCTACATGCGCCTACCTCAAGAGCCGCAACGTGAAGGTGGACCTCGTGTATATCGACCCTCCCTTTGCCAGCGGTGCCAATTATGCCAAGAAGATACGTCTGCGCAGCGCGGCACTGCAGAACGTTCAGATTGAAGGCGAGGCCGAGCCGGACATGGAGGAACAGATGTATAGCGACATTTGGACAAAGGAGTCGTACCTCAACTGGATGTACGAGAACCTCATGGCCATAAAGACCGTCATGAGCGAGACCGCTACCATCTACGTCCACCTCGACTGGCACATAGGCCACTATGTCAAGATATTGCTCGACGAGGTGTTTGGCGAGCAGAACTTCAAGAACGAGGTTGTCTGGTACTATTACAATAAGATGCCCGACAAGCGCAAACCCATATTCACGCGCTCGCATGATGTCATCTACGTATATTCCAAGTCTTCAGCCAACGATTCCTTATTCCATTTGCTAACCGAGAAGCGCGACACCGCCATTAAACAGCTTGTTCGCAAAAAGGTTGGCAAGAAAATGATTAATGCTCGCGACGAGGATGGGAATGTACTTTATAGAGAGACTGACGAGCGCATCATTGATGATGTCTGGCGCATCCCCATGCTCCAGCCAGCCGACACCGTGGAACCCGTGGACTATGCTACGCAAAAGCCCGAGGCCTTGCTGGAGCGCATCATCCGTGCCAGCTCCGATGAGGGCATGGTCGTGGCCGATTTCTTTGGCGGCAGCGGTACGACAGCCGTGGTGGCACAGCGTCTGGGTCGCCACTTCATCACCTGCGACATCAACACCAACAGCATACAGACCACGCGCGACCGCCTTGTGGCCGCAGGGGCGTCGTTCCAGCGGATGATGGTCCGGGACGGCGTGTCGCTCTTCCGCAATCCCGTGCAGACCCAGGAGCGCCTGCCCGCCATGATAGGTATGTTCCAGGATGCCACGCTGCCATCCGTGTGGTCGGGCTGCATCATCAACTCCCGTGGCAAGCAGCCCGTGTATCTGCCATCGCTGACACAGTATGAACGCGTGCTCGACCCTACCACCATGAGCACACTCATCTTCGACGGCATGATGGACTTGCCGGAGGACGTCCGCAACGTCATCATCTACTATGTCGATGTCGAGGACTGGGATGCCATCAACGACCTCATCGGCCGCCGCCCCGACCCGCGCATCAGTGTGGAACTGCGCGACCTCAAGCAGCTGCTGGATGAATATGTCTTTGAGGACGATGCCGACTTCAGCTCTCCGGCACAAGTGCCTATGGCCGGCAAACCCATGTTCCATGTCTGGCAGGTCACACTGCACAGTTTCCACAGCGACCGCGTGTGTCGCATGCTCGATGCCTTCAACCAGAAACGCTATGCCCAGGCACTGAAGCGTGCCGAGCGGGAAGGCTCCGCGCTGCAATACTCTCCCGTCACCATGAGCGAAAGCCAGCTGGAAGCCATCGAGTGGGTGAGTCTGGACTGCACCGAGGCCGCCCCGTCGGCACCCTGGCACAGCGATGCCGAGGTGAAGATTGAACCCGACTGCACAGTCCGCATAGGCGGTGGCGAGAAGAACCGTATGCTCTGGGACGGCATCATCCAGACTCTTGATGACCGATGTCCACTGCGCATGAGGATACGCAACATCTGCGGCGACGAGACAACTTATATATTTAATCCATAAATCACAAACGACAATGAACAACCAACCACTATTGATATACAATACCCTTTCGCGCCAGAAGGAGCTGTTTCAGCCGCTGACACCAGGGCGCGTGGGCATGTACGTGTGCGGCCCCACTGTGTATGGCGACGCACATCTGGGCCACGCCCGGCCCGCCATCACCTTCGACCTGCTGTTCCGCTACCTGCAGCACATAGGCTACAAGGTGCGCTACGTGAGGAACATCACCGACGTGGGCCATCTGGAGCACGACGCCGACGAGGGCGAGGACAAGATTGCCAAGAAGGCGCGCCTGGAGCAGCTCGAACCCATGGAGGTGGCGCAGCACTATGCCAACCGCTTCCACGACGCCATGCGTGCGCTGGGGTGCCTGCCGCCGAGCATCGAACCGCACGCCACCGGCCACATCATCGAGCAGATAGAGCTGGTGAAGGAAATCCTGGCCAACGGCTATGCCTACGAGAGCGAGGGCAGCGTGTATTTCGACGTGGAGAAGTACAACGAGCACCACCGCTACGGCAAGCTCTCGGGGCGCAACCTCACTGACGTCATCAACAACAGCCGCGAGCTGGACGGCGTTGGCGAGAAGCGCAACCAGGTGGACTTTGCACTGTGGAAACGCGCCATGCCCGAGCACATCATGCGGTGGCCGTCGCCCTGGGGCGAGGGCTTCCCGGGCTGGCACTGCGAGTGCACGGCCATGGGCCGCAAGTACCTCGGCCAGCACTTCGACATCCACGGCGGCGGCATGGACTTGGTGTTCCCCCACCACGAGTGCGAGATAGCCCAGGCCGTGGCGTCGCAAGGCTCGGACATGGTGAAGTACTGGATGCACTGCAACATGATCACCATCGGCGGTCAGAAGATGGGCAAGTCGTTGGGCAACTTCATCACCCTCAACGAGTTCTTCACCGGGCAGCACGAGAAGCTCACACAGGCCTACTCGCCCATGACAGTGCGCTTCTTCATCCTGCAGGCCCACTACCGCTCGACCGTCGATTTCAGCAACGAAGCCCTCCAGGCTGCCGAGAAGGGGCTGCAGAAGCTGCAACAGGCCATCGCCGACATCAAGCGCATAGCCCCGGAGAAGGAGAGCGACGCCGACACCCACCGCGTCAGCACCGAGCTGCGCGCGAAGTGCTACGACGCCATGAACGACGACCTCGCCTCGCCCACCGTCATCAGCCACCTCTTTGAGGCCGCTGCCACCGTCAACCGCGTGCTCGACCACAAAGGCACCATCAGTCAGGCCGACCTCGACGAGCTGGCCGCCGCCATGCACCTCTTCGCCGAGGACATCCTGGGTCTGCTGCCACAGGCCGAGGCCGGGGGCGCCAGTGCCGCCCGCGAGGAAGCCTTTGGCGCCGTGGTGGATATGCTGCTGGAGCAGCGCGCCAAGGCCAAGGCCGCCAAGGACTGGGCCACGAGCGACCTCATCCGCGACCGCCTCGCCGCGCTGGGCTTCGTCGTCAAGGACACCAAGGATGGCGCCACGTGGACGCTGAACCGCTGACGCGCTGCGGGCCTTCCCATGCGCAACGAATTATGCATCTTACACGAATCATGCTAAAGCGACAGACAATACGTGGTAGCAAGGCCATGGCGCTTGTGCTGGCCGCAG
>JAFSVI010000015.1 GCA_017445145.1 Bacteroidaceae bacterium
CATGGATGTGCAATGGGTGCGGCTCGGAAAGCCCACATCGTGCGATAGGCCGCCATTATTCACTTGGGGTGGTTATTTATTTGTGGATTTTGAGAGATTTATGCTTCCGTGTCGCAGAAAAAGCCTATCTTTGCGGCACATTAATTAATGAGACAGACATGAGACAAGAAGAAGGTCCTTGCAGCCCGAACAAGCGGGTGCGTGTGGTGGCCGCCATCATGCACGATTCAGCTGGCCATGTGTTCGCCACGCAGCGTGGATATGGCGAGTGGAAGGACTACTGGGAGTTTCCTGGCGGGAAGATAGAAGCCGGTGAGACTCCCGAGGAAGCCTTGAAGCGTGAGATATGGGAAGAGCTGGAGACGCAGATTGAAGTGGAGCGTCTGGTGGATACGGTGGAATGGGACTATCCTCGCTTCCACCTGACCATGCATTGCTACCTCTGCCACGTGGCGAGCGGGCATCTGCGGCTGAAGGAACACGAGGCAGCAAGGTGGCTCCGCAAAGAAGAATTGACGAGCGTGAACTGGCTGCCTGCCGACTGGGATTTGGTGAGGAACCTGCAATTGTAATCAGAATATGAATGGTCACACCCCACGCAAACGCCCAACGAAAGAGCCCCCTGACAAGCGGGAGGCCGACGATGGGCACCTCAGCCCGGCCGAGCGTGAGCAGAGGCGGCGCTCGGCCAACATGGCAGCCATCAGGTCGCAGGACACTAAGCCTGAGAGGATTGTGCGTCGTGGGCTGTGGAAGCGCGGTTTCCGCTACCGGCTGAACTACAAGCGTCTGCCTGGCCATCCGGACTTGGTTCTGAGAAAGTACCGCACGTGCATCTTCGTGAACGGTTGTTTCTGGCATGGCCACTACATCGATTTACGATTTAACGACTCACAATTTGCGATTGAGAACTCAGAGTGCTGCAAGATTCCGAAGACGAATCGTGAGTTCTGGTTGGCAAAGATCCGCAGGAACAAGGAGCGCGACAGGGAGGAGCAGAAGCAGCTGGCCGCGATGGGGTGGCATTGCATCACGGTGTGGGAATGTGAACTCAAGCCAAAGGTGCGCGAGCAGACGCTGGATGCCATCGCCTTCACCCTGAACCATATCTGGCTGCAAGACCATCAGGCCATGATGAAACCATATCCCACGGCCAAAGATGACGGCTATACGCTGCCCACGGCTGCAGAAGATGAAGCAGTATATGAGGCTCCGCCACCCCTGCCGCCGGCAGAAGAGAGGCAGCAATGAGCGGCAGCAAAGCCTACTATTTTGCGGCTACGTGTGGAGAGGTAATTGGCAGCAGAGGACCTCGCAGACCGGAGGTTGGCGATGGCCATCACAGCACGCCCTTGCTTGACGGCAGCTGCATGTTGTTGATGTCGCGGCGCACGGCCATGCGTATCGCCCGGGCCAGAGCCTTGAAGATGCCTTCAATCTTGTGGTGTTCGTTTTGCCCCTCGGCATGTATGTTGAGGTTCATGCGTGCGGCGTCGCTCAGGCTCTTGAAGAAATGCAGGAACATCTCCGTGGGCATCTCGCCAATGCGCTCGCGGTGGAACTCGGCGTCCCACACCAACCATGGACGTCCGCCGAAGTCCAGAGCCACGCTGCACAGGCAGTCGTCCATGGGCAGCGTGAATCCATAGCGCTCGATGCCACGCTTGTCGCCCAGCGCCTTGAGCAACGCCTCGCCCAGTGCGAGCGCGGTGTCCTCGATGGTGTGGTGCTCGTCAACGTGGAGGTCGCCATGCACGTTGATGTTGAGGTCTATGGAGCCGTGGCGCGCTATCTGCTCGAGCATGTGGTCGAAGAATCCGAGTCCCGTGGCGATGTCGGCCCGTCCGGTGCCGTCGAGGTCGAGGGTGATGGCAATGTCAGTTTCGTTGGTGGTGCGTCGCACAGTGGCCGTTCGGCGTCCGGCATAGACGATCTCCACGACCTTGTCCCACGTCATGTCGGTGCCGAGGATCAGCGCTTGGCTGCCGAGGTTGGCTGCCAGCTGGGCGTCGGTGGCGCGGTCGCCGATGACGAAGCTCGCCGCCAGGTCACAGGCGCCGTCGGTGTAGGCTGTGAGCATTGCCGTTCCGGGTTTGCGTGTGGGCAGGTTGTCGGCGGGGAAGCTGCGGTCGATGAGAATGTCGTCGAAGGTGACGCCTTCGCCGCGAAGGATGTCGAGCATGAGGTTCTGTGTGGGCCAGAAGTCGGCCTCGGGGTACGAGGGTGTGCCCAGCCCGTCCTGGTTGGAGACGAGCACGAAGCGGTAGTCGGTGTGACGGCGCAGGAAGCTGAGGGCGCCTATGGCTCCGGGCACGAAGTGGAATTTCTCGAAACTGTCGATTTGCTCGTCGGCGGGTTCCACGAGGATGGTTCCGTCGCGGTCTATGAAAAGGCAACGCATGGTGGAAGGTGGGGGAAAGTGAAGGGTGAGGGATGAGGGGGGGGGGAAGAAAGAGTGAGGGATGAGGGGGGATGAGGGGGGCTTTTCAATGGAGGTGTGCGGCTACAAGCCGCACGCAATAGACGAAGGCAATTCAGACGAAGGCGGGTCAGACGAAGGCGATTCGCTGAGAAAGATTCGCTGAGAAAGAGGCTTGGTGAGAGTGTGGGGGTGTCGTTGAGCCGTTAGGCTTTATACTGCCGCAGTGCGCCGAGCAGCGCGTTGTTCTCCTGTGTGGTGCCAACGGTGATGCGCAGGCAGTTGCCGCAGAGCTGCACCCTGGAGCGGTTGCGCACGATGACCCCCTTATCGACCAGATAGTTGTAGATGGCATCGGCATCGGTCATGCGTGCGAGGAAGAAATTGGCGTCGGTGGGATACACAGCACGGCAGATGGGCAGCTCGGCCACCGCAGGCAGCAGGTGGGCGCGCTCGTTGATGATGGCCGAGCGCCAGAGGGTGATATGCTGCATGTCGTCGAGCACGCGCAAGGCCTGTTCCTGCGTGAGCTGGTTGACGTTGTAGGGGTATTTGACCTTGTTGAAGAGCTGTATGATGTCCACGCTGGCAAAAGCCATGCCCAGGCGTATGGCCGCCGATGCCCACAGCTTAGAGAAGGTGTTGAGCACGATGAGGTTGGGGAAGCGGTAGAGGTCGAGGCGGAACGGGCGCTGGTCGTTGAAGTCGCTATACGCCTCGTCCACGACCACGATGCCCTGGAACGTGGTGAGCACCTGCTCTATGGCCTTGCGGTCGAGGAGGTTGCCCGTGGGGTTGTTGGGCGAACACAGCCAGACGACCTTCGTCAGCGCATCGGTGGCACGGAGCAGCGCGTCGGCATCGAGCGTGAAATCGTCGCGCAGCGGCACGGCGCGGTATTCCACATCGTTGATGTCGGCCGCGACGGCATACATGCCGTAGGTGGGCGCTATGGCCACCACGTTGTCCACACCCGGGCGGCAGAAGATGCGATATACGAGGTCTATGGCTTCGTCAGAACCATTGCCGAGGAAGATACGTTCCGGCGCCACGCCTTTCTTCTGCGCCAGTGCGGCCTTGAGATTCTCCTGCAGCGGGTCGGGGTATCGGTTGAGCGGCGAGCCAAAGGGGTTCTCATTGGCATCGAGGAAAACGCTTGCCGTGCGGCCCTTGAACTCATCGCGTGCACAGGAATAGGGTGTCAGTTGCAGTATGTTTGGGCGGACGAGGGTGTCGAGAGTGAACATAGTCGTAGGGGTGTGAGTGGCGTGATGTTATGGTGAAGTGTGGGTTTAGCCCTCGAGGGCTATGCGGCGGAGTGCCATGGCGTTGCGGTGAGCGTCGAGGCTCTCGGCGGCAGCCATTGTCTCCACGGCGTTGGCAATCGCCGCTATGCCTTCGGGCGCAATATGCTGGAATGTGATCTTGCGGCAGTAGGCATCGAGGTTGACGCCACTGTAGGCGTTGGCCCAGCCGTTGGTGGGGAGGGTGTGGTTGGTGCCGGAGGCGTAGTCGCCGGCGCTCTCTGGCGTGAGATGGCCTATGAACACGCTGCCGGCATTGACGACGCCGGCGGCCAGCGTTTGTGCGTCGGCCGTCTCGATGATGAGGTGTTCGGGCGCATAGATGTTGCTCACGCGCATGGCCTCGCGCATGTCGGCCACGAGCACGAGGCGGCTGTGGGAAAGGGCCTCGGCGGCGATGTCGCGGCGCGGCAGGCGCGCCAGCTGCGCCTCCACCTCGCGCTGCACGGCATCGAGCAGCGATGGTGAGTCGGTGAGCAGCAACACCTGAGAGTCGGCGCCATGCTCGGCCTGCGAGAGCAGGTCGGCCGCCACGAAGGCGGCATTGGCTGTGGCGTCGGCGATGACGGCCACCTCGCTCGGCCCTGCCGGCATGTCGATGGCCACATCGGTGAGTGCCACCATCTGCTTGGCACACTGCACGTACTGGTTGCCAGGGCCGAAGATCTTCGACACCTTGGGCACGCTCTGTGTGCCATAGGCCATGGCGGCTATGGCCTGCACGCCGCCGGCCTTGAACACACGCGACACGCCTGCCGTGCGCGCTGCCATGAGTATGGCGGGATGCACGGTGCCGTTGCGGCGCGGCGGCGTACATAGCACAATCTCGCGGCACCCGGCAATGCGGGCGGGCGTGGCGAGCATGAGCACGGTGGAAAACAGCGGCGCCGTGCCGCCGGGGATATAGAGCCCCACCTTCTCTATGGCCACGCTCTTCTGCCAGCACCTCACACCGGGGCTTGTCTCCACGACGTCGCCCTCGAAGCGCTGCTGCTCGTGGAAGCGGGCTATGTTGTCATGGGCCAGCTGCAGTGAGGCGAGAAGCTCGGGGCTGCACGCGGCGGCAGCGGCCTCGAACTCGGCATCGGCGACCGCCAGCGGCGCGTCGGCGCCGCACTCACTCAAATCAACATGGTCGAATTGGCGCTCGTAGTCGATGACGGCGGCATCGCCACGGCGCCGCACATCGTCGAGCACGGCGGCTACGGTGGCAGTGAAGTCGGCAGCGTCCTTCACGGGGCGCGCCGTTATCTCTTGAAGCTGTGCTTCAGTGGGGAAGCGGTAGATGTTCATTGTCAAGTGCTTTCGGTGTGGATGAATAGCTGTAGTGGCAAGCGTGGGTCAAAGTATCATCTTTTCGATGGGGATGACGAGTATGCCCTGCGCGCCGAGGGCCTTGAGCTGGGAGATGACCTCCCAGAAGCGGCGCTCATCGATGACGGTGTGGACGCTGTTCCACCCCTCTGTGGCCAGCGGCATGACAGTGGGGCTCTTGGCGCCTGGCAACACGTCGATGACCTCCTGCAGGCGTTCTGTGGGCACATTCATCAGCACATACTTCTTGTCCTCGGCAGCCTTCACGGCCTCGATGCGGAAGAGCAGGTCGTCGAGTATGCGCTGCTTGTCGGCCGGGAGACCCTTTGTGGCAATGAGCAGTGCCTCGCTCTGCATGACCACTTCCACCTCGCGGAGGTTGTTGCTGACGAGGGTGGAGCCGCTGGAGACGATGTCGAAGATGGCGTCGGCCAGGCCTATGCCCGGGCTTATTTCCACCGAGCCGGTGATGACGTGTATGTCGGCCCGCACGCCTTTCTCGGCCAGGAACCGCCGCAGGATGCCGGGGTAGCTGGTGGCTATCTTCTTGCCCTCGAACCACTGCACGCCGGGATAGTCGATGGCCTTGGGAATGGCCAGCGAGAGACGGCAGCGGCTGAAACCGAGGCGGCGAGCCACGTCGGCCTCTTCGCCGCGCTCCACAAATTCATTCTCGCCCACGATGCCCAGGTCGGCAACGCCCGTGGCGACGCTCTGCGGGATGTCGTCGTCGCGCAGATAGAGCACCTCGATGGGGAAATTGGGCGACTGCACGAGCAGTGTTCGCTTGCTCGATGGTATCTTTATGCCGGCTTCGGCGAGGAGGGTCATAGTGTCTTCGTTGAGACGGCCCTTGGACTGTACTGCAATGCGTATCATTATGTTGTTTTGGATATGTGCGGGCGCAAAGGTAGGGTTTTCCCGCCACCGCACCAAGAAAACGGCCGCTTTTGCTCGCCGCGGCACAGCTTTCTTGACCTATTCGTGGAAGGGGGCACCCTTTTGGCGGGCGTATGGCCGGCGGCATGCCGACTGTGTGGCAAGATTAAAAAAACTCTTAAATAATGTTCTCGTGTTGCCGGTGTGTGACGGAGTTTGCATATCTTTGCGCCGACGCAGCAACCATACCTGCGCATCATCACTAATGGACATGACAGACAAAGACGGATTCCTGAACCGGCTGCGGAGCCACTTCGACCTCATGGCCGACCGCGAGGACGAGCAGCTGGTCATCGACGAAATCAGCCGTGGCGCGGTGTTTCGCGGTGCCAACGTGTGGGTGCTCATCTTCGCCATCTTTATTGCCTCGCTCGGGCTCAACGTCAACTCCACGGCGGTCATCATCGGCGCCATGCTCATCTCGCCGCTGATGGGACCCATCATCGGCATGGGGCTGGCCGTGGGCACCAACGACCTCGACCTGCTCAAACGCTCATTCCGCAACTATGCCGTGGCCACGGTGGTCAGCGTAGCCACGGCTACGGTCTATTTCATCTTCACGCCATACAAGGAAGTGCAGTCGGAACTGCTGGCGCGCACCTCCCCCACCCTCTACGACGTGATGATAGCCTTCTTCGGCGGTGCCGCAGGCATCGTGGCGCTATGTACGAAAGGCAAGGCTGGCAACGTCATCCCCGGCGTGGCCATCGCCACGGCGCTCATGCCACCTCTCTGCACCGCCGGCTTCGGTCTGGCCACGGGGCGCTTCCTCTTCTTCCTGGGTGCTTTCTACCTGTTCTTCATCAACACCGTGTTCATTGCCCTGGCCACCACGCTGGGCGTGAGGCTGATGCAGTTCCGCCAGCACGAATTCGTCTCGTCGGCGCGGGCGCGCCATGCGCGCCAGGTGCTGATGGGCGTGGTGACGCTGACCATGATTCCTGCGGCGGTGATGACGTGGCAGATCGTGAAGAACGAGATTCTCGACAAGAACGTGAAACAGTTCATTGCCACCGAGCTGCAGCAGAAAGGCACTCAAATCATGCAAACCGACATCGACAAAGACGCCCAACGGCTGAACATCGTGGCCATAGGCCGCGAAATCACCGAGGCCACACAGGAGGCGGCGCGCCAGCGCATGGCCCACTATGGTCTGGGCGACTACCAGCTGCGCGTCATTCAGGGCGCACAAAGCGACAGCATCATCATGCTCAACAACGAGCTGACGCAAGCCACCACCAACCGCGAGGCCGACCGCCGCAAGCTGCTCGAGCTTTCGGCCGAGAACACGGAGCTGACACGCCGCCTCAATGAATACACCAGTTGCGAGATTCTCGCTGCCGAGCTGCGGCCGGAGCTGGAGGTGCTCTTCCCGCAGGTGGCAACGTTAAGCCTGGTGCGCACGGCTGAATGTGGCAGCGACACCGCCGCCGTCGCGCATTTCACCACCGCCATCATCGCCACCAACGACGGCAAAGACCTGCCCCACGACGACCGACAGCGGCTCGCACAATGGCTCAAGACACGCACCCAGGCCGACAGCATTGCCATCGTAGGCAAATAAGGGCATCACGACCATCGCACGATGGACATGCCACGGCGCGCGCAGCCGAGGCGCACCTACAGCCCGTCGCGGCGCCCGCCGGCTACCTTTTTGCCCTCTTTTTTGCGGCGGTAGAGCGGTAACTACTCAGTTCCCCAAGCGTGTTTATTTAGGAGAGTGACATGGCCACCCTCCTAAATAATATACTTTTCGATAAATGTAGCATTAGTTGCTTCCTCTGTTATCAACATATACAGAGTAACGAACTTCGACTTACCGTTCTTCTTGGCAGTATCCGTAATGGAATGGAACACGGCAAATTCGTCTGCACCGTCCTGCGTTCTGAAACCTCCTGAGACTTTTGTCTTGACTTTCAATATCCTGATGGCAGCTTCGCTTGCATTGTTGTGGTGAGGTACGCCCTCATGGTCAAAGAAGGTGAAGAGGAAATCCCGGCACTTGATGATTCCGTTCTGCAGCTGCTGTAAGTCCTTTCCGTAGTGGCCGACATCCTCATCGAGCAACTTGTCAAGCCTTTCCTCATATTTCTTCCTGGCCTCCTTGCCAGGCGGGGCTTCTGCATTGTTGCTCTCGTGGATGGCATCGCGGAAGAGCTGCTGCATGTCACTGGACCATTTCTGCGTTTCGTTGATGTCGCAGAGGTAGTGCAGGTTTCTGAAAGATGCACGAGGCAGAACTGGTGTGTCAGTACATCGAGGTTGAAGTAGGTGCTGTGGCGGTCGGTGCAGAGCACGAGGTTTGCCAGATGCTCCAGCACCCGAAGGGTACGGTATCTACTTCCTGCTCCTCTGTGATGCCCGTGCGGAACTCGCTATTGCCCACGCCAAACTTATTGCCCAGCACTTCCCGTATCGCCAACGTCTTAGGCGTCTGGTTCAGCACATCCGTCCTGCACACCGTGCCCACGTTGTCCGCACCTAAGCGTTTCAGCCCGTTAACCAGTACCCGGAAATAATCCGGCTGGTACGAGGCATGCGCATCCAGTCGCATGATGACATCCCCTTTTGCCTCCTTGATGCCACGGTTCATGGCATACGGCACAATCTTTTCCGGGTTGTCAATCAGACGAATGAACGGATACCGCTCCGTATATCCCGCCACCAACTCCCGCGTGCGGTCCTTGCTCATGCCATCCACCAACAGGATTTCCATGTCATCCTTCGGATAATCCTGCCGAAGCAGCGAGTCCAGAAACTGAGCGATATACTTCTCTTCGTTATAGATTGGACAGATTACTGATAACATATTTTCTCCTCATTAGAGTTAAACGTTTATTTGAGATAACGATTTTTGCCAAAAACGTGCATTAGAAATGACGATTTCACAAAAAAAACGTTCATTTGAGATAACGATTTAGCCATTTCTTTTGGATAAATAAAAGATGTTTTATACTTTTGCATCATCAAATCATATTTTGCGTATGGAAATACAGGAATTATATATCAATTCAGCCCGCCTTTCTAAGTCTGTAGATGTACGTTTCAAGCGCTATATGTACGACCTTATCGACTGGGACGTGCGTATGCTTTGCATCCGGGGTGCGCGCGGTGTTGGCAAGACCACGATGATGCTTCAGTACATCAAGCTCAACAATCTTCAGGTATCTCGGGCCCTTTACTGTTCCTTGGATGACCTTTGGTTCACAGACCATCACCTGATGGACCTCGCCGACTACCATTTCACGCATGGTGGCACCCACCTCTTCATCGACGAAGTGCATCGCTATCCCTTTCGCACATGGCCGCAGGAGCTGAAGAACATCTACGACCGCTACCCCGGACTTCACATCATCTTTAGTGGTTCGTCCATGCTTCAGTTGGACCAGTCCTCTGCAGATCTCTCGCGTCGCTGCATTTTCTACGACATGCCGGGCCTCTCCTTCCGCGAGTATCTTATGCTGGAACATCAGCAGATACTTCCCAAGTTTTCCTTGGAACAACTTCTTACGCTCCATGAAACCATATCTCTTGACATCACTGCTGAGACAAAGATTCTCCCCCTCTTCACAGAGTACCTCCACCACGGCTACTATCCCTTTTACCGCGAGACACGACAGAGCTATGCCAAGGCCATCCAGCAAGTCGTCACCAACATCATCGACACCGACCTGCCGGCTGTGGAAAACATAGAGTATATCACAGCTGCCAAGATGAAGCGTCTCTTCGTTATCCTTTCTCGTATGGTGCCTTTCACCCTCAACCTTACCGACCTCGGCAGATTGATTGAAGCTTCGCGGCAGAGTGTGCTTCGTATGTGTCATCTCCTGCAACGGTCCGGCCTCGTCATCATGCTTTACAGCAACAAGAGCGGCATCAATCAACTTGGCAAACCAGAGAAACTCTATATGGAAAACCCCAATATTCTTTATGCCATGGCCGCAAATGCCGAGATAGGCACAGTTCGCGAGACGTTTTTCATTAACCAACTGCACTCTGCCCATCAGTTGACATTCAACGGAAAGGGTGACTTCTTGGTGGACGACACCTACACATTTGAAGTGGGGGGGAAGGGAAAGACATTCTCCCAAATCAAGGATATCTCCAATAGCTTCCTCGCTGTTGATGACACCGAAATAGGATACTCCAACCGCATTCCCCTTTGGATGTTCGGTTTGCTCTACTAATCTCCCTGTTTCACAAATATAGCCCCCTCGCGCGTATATATAACAATATGTACGCGCGCGAGCCGGCATCATCTGCCACTCCTGTCTCATGCTATGATGCTGCCTCTTGCTCATTATTCACCTCTTACTTGCTGCATTTTTCATTTACCATTGCAGACCGCAGTCTGCAAGGCTTTTCATCGTTGTATATTGGACAGATTACTGATAACTTATCATTTATTCTTTCAGGAAATGGCATTCATTATGTACTCCACTGAGCTCGCTTTCATACGATCTATTTTCTCATTCACAGCCGCATAATCAATTGGACGATTAATCACCTCTTCGGTCATGCTTTCATGCAGAATTTGTTTTTCCAGGCCAACAGTCCGGAGCAGCGTCATTAGGTGTTCGTCCTTGCCTTCGTCGCCCGTGATAATCGCCACAAAAGGACGATTCAGAATAATTCCTGTTTTCCGCACGATTCTGTCCTAAAAAGTCATCCTATTGTAAATAAGGCAGTTGCAAATCCCCGAAGGGTCGCTTTGGGTCACCTCGTTTCGTCTTAGAGGCCATTTTTGCAGGGTCCTTCACAAAGAAAATCCACCTCAATAGGTGCCATCTGGAGAATAAGTACTACCTTTGTGGCATGTTTGTCGAGAAGAAGCAGAACAAATCGGGCTGTACCTCTGTGCGCATCATGAAGAAAGTGCATGGGAAGCGAAAGTGCGTCAAGGTGATGGGCTGCAGCAGTGATGCCGAGGAGATTGCCATGCTCATCAAGCGCGGGAACAGATGGATAGAGGAACATCAGAAAGGCGTGCCTCTTTTCGAGTTCGATGACGAAGCAGTTGCATACGACAAGGTACTCGCTGGTTTACGTCAAAGCCAGCTCCGGCTGGTTGGGCCAGAACTCATCTATGGCACATTGTTCGACCGCATAGGCAATGACAAGGTGAAGACCGCCTACAATGCCCTGTTCCGTGCCTTGGTTGTGACACGGCTCTGTCACCCTGGTAGCGAACTCAGGACGGCAGAGTACATGGAGCGCTTCATGCACCAGTCCTACTCGCCAGATGCCATCTACCGCTTTCTTGATGAGTTGTGTGCCAGAGGCAAGACGGCAGAGCAGATACGTGAGGCTACCAACGAGAGCATCGGTGTGAAGTGGCAGGTGGAGCAGATAGCGTTTGAACATACGAAGGCAGTCATGGGCGGCCGGGTAACCGTGGCGTTCTACGACACAAGCACGCTCTATTTTGAATCGCAGGAGGACGACATCCGAGTTCCAGACTACTCCAAGGACGGCAAGAATGAGAATCCACAGGTGGTTTTGGGGCTGCTTGTCGCTGCAGGCGGTAATCCTATCGGATATGAGCTTCACAAAGGGAACCAGTATGAAGGTACGACGCTGCTTCCGATTGTTAAGAAGCTGGAGAAACGCTTCAACCTGTCCCATCCGATTATCGTAGCCGACGCGGGACTGCTCAGTAAGAAGAATATCGAGCTGTTGGAGAAAGAAGGGTACGAATACATCATCGGCGCAAGAATCAGGTCTCTGTCGAAGGCTGACAAGGAGGCTGTGCTGAAACTCGGCCTGAAAGACAGATGGCTGAAATCCATTACCATCAAGGACAGGCGGTATGTAATATCAATGA
>JAFSVI010000117.1 GCA_017445145.1 Bacteroidaceae bacterium
AGAGGCACCCGCAGTTGAGTATGGCGCTGTATTACAGCGCCCCCAGCAACAGAACCAGCCCCAGCACCCCCAGCACCCCCAGGGCCTCCTCTTTGAGCTCGGCTACCACGACCGCATCCTCCTACGAGAAGGACAGCTCGCCACCATGCAAGCCTACATAGCCGATAACCCCTACCGCCTCGCAATGAAGCGCGCCCATCCCGACCTGCTGCGCGTGCGCACAGACATCGACATCTGCGGCCGCAAGTGCTCCGCCGTGGGCAACCTCAGTCTCCTGCAAGCCCGCCAAATCCTGCAGGTGCGTTTCTCCCGTAGCATCGACGCCTCCCTATTGGCTCAAGAACAAAAGAAGCTACTCGATGCCGCCCGCAACGGAGCTGTGCTCGTCTCACCTTCCATCTCACCAGGCGAGAAAGCCACCATGCGGGCAGCGTTCGACGCACACCTACCCTTAATAGTGCTCATGGACAATGGCTTGGACCCCTTGGCAAAACCCTCCGGCCATCGCTTCGAGGCTACGGCAGAAGGCAGGTTGCTACTGCTCTCCCCCTTTCCACACCGCAACGACAAAAGTCCCGTCACGCGCGTGCAGTGCAACCAGCTCAATGCCTTAGCATGGGACATTGCCCGAGCATCTGCCAGCAACTCACAACACACCGACAAAAGATGAGACACACATACCACCACATAACGCCTCTACTGCTCTTGCTTGCCACCCCACTCCTGTGGAACTGCCGCTACAACAGCGACGAGCTAACACCCACCACCAACCGCAACGCCAACAGCGCCGCACAGGGCACGGCGGCCACACGCCTGGAGATGCCCCACCTGCGCAGTGGCGTGGTGGATATGTTCCTCGTCAAACGCACCTCCAACGGCGAGGTCAACTTCTGCATAGAATGGGACATCGCCAAGAAAGCACAGCGATGGACCGCCTTCAGATGGGACAACAGCTACCTGGACCTGCGCATCAGCCGCAGCGAGGCATGGGCCGTAGATACCGACATACCAGAAGCCTACCGCACGGACCAGAGCTTCTACAGCGGCTCGGGCTACACACGAGGGCACATCTGCGCCAGCGCCGACCGCCGCAACAGCCTGGAGGCCAACCAGCAGACATTCCTCTACAGCAACATGCAGCCGCAGCTCTACGACTTCAACGGTGGCATCTGGGCCAACCTGGAGATGAAGGTCAGGGGATGGAACAACGCCAGCTTCCGCGACACGCTCTACGTGTGCCGCGGTGGCACCATCGACAGCCGCGAGAACCTGCTGGAAATAGTGAGGGAGAACACCCCACAGCAACTGCTCGTGCCCAAGTACTTCTTCATGGCCATACTCTGCAAGAACAGCAGCCAGGCCAACGGCGGCTACAAGGCCATAGGCTTCTGGCTGGAGCACCGCAAGGACTATGCCGACGACAAGACTCTCGCACCATACATCAAGTCCATCGACGAGCTGGAGCAGCTCACGGGCCTCGACTTCTTCTGCAACCTGCCCGACCACATCGAGAACCAGGTGGAGGCAACCGTGACGCCAACGGCATGGGGCTTCCAATAGGCACCCTCGCAACGCACATGCCAAGCGAACAGAGCACCACGCGCCAACGCGCCAACGCCACCATTCCGCCAGCCGTCGCCCCACATTTTGCCCTACTTCCCCCACTTTTCCACCATCCTCAGACGCTCATAGGAGCCTATTTCACCAGTAATGAGGCAGAAAAGCGAGGAAATGTTTGGCCAGTTCGCATAAAAGCGCTACCTTTGCGCCGCAAAAATTGAAACAACGCCGGTACACAAGCCCGGCACATTACTCACCCGCCGGTACACAAGCCCGGCAAAACCCCTACACACAACAATGAAAAAAGGCATCCATCCCGACAACTACCGCCCAGTAGTGTTCAAGGACATGAGCAACGGCGACATGTTCCTCAGCCGCTCCACAGCAAAGACCAACGACACCGTGGAGTTTGAAGGCGAGACCTACCCCGTCGTGAAGCTCGAAATCTCCAGCAGCTCACACCCCTTCTACACCGGCAAGAGCAAGCTCGTCGATACCGCCGGACGTGTCGATAAGTTCATGAGCCGCTACGCCAAGAGCCGCAAGTAAGACGGCGAGCCATAACCCACAATAAGACCTCCAAAAGCGTGCAGCACACAGCGAGCCACGCTTTTGGAGGCCTTTTTGTGCGGATATTCGCATTTTTTGGCCATTTTGTTTTGACGGTTGGGCAACATGTCTTACCTTTGCACTTGATTATTGTTCCACACTAACAACGTTTGCAACATGAAAAGACTATCAATCCTCATCCTCGCGGCCACGGCGCTGCTGCCGCTCCACGCACAGGACAAGGTGGAGGACTTTGGCATCTTCGACCACCTCGGAGCCAACATCTCAGTGGGCACCGACGGCATCGGCATTGAGCTTGGTGCCCCCATCACCAACTATGCCGCCATGCGCGCCGGCTTCAACTTCTTCCCCAAGATCAAGGTCACACCCACCGTCAAGTACACCAACGACTTCAAGAACGACCCCACCAGCGAATACTTCAACCAGGACAAGCTCTCGACCCGCGTGCAGGGCAAGCTCAACTGGATGAACGGCAAGGTGCTCTTCGACGCCTTCCCCTTCGGAGCCAAGAACTCGTTCCACATCACGGCGGGCCTCTTCTTCGGCACGTCCGAGATAATGGCGATACAAAACCTCGACCCCATACAGCGCAAGGACCACCTGAGCGGCATCGAGATAGGCGACTACATCATCCACGAGGATGCCGAGGGCATAATAAAAGCCAACATCAAGGTCAACAGCATCAAGCCATACGTGGGAGTGGGATTCGGACGCCCCGTGCCAAAGAAGCGCATCGGAGTGGCCATGGACCTCGGCGTGATGTTCCACGGCAAGCCCACCGTCAACGCCTTCTCGCCCGACGACAACGAATGGGTGCCCGCCACCAGCAGCGACACAGGCAACGAGGACGGAGGAGCCATCGACATCGCCTCGAAGATACGCGTGTGGCCCGTGCTCAACGTGCGCCTGACAGGACGTATATTCTAAATCCACAACAAACACCTCACACACTATGAAACAGAACATCATCATTCTTGCGGCCATGGCTGCCATGCCACTGGCATTCACCGCATGCAGCAGCAGCGACGACGACAACACCACCACCTACGTCATCACGCCTGCAACAACCGAGTTTGCCGATGAGGCCAAGAAGCTCAACTTCGGCGACGGCATACCCCTACCCGACATGACCGTCATCGAGTCTATCGAGCTTTCCGAGAGCGGACGCTACCTCATCCGCCTGACAGAACCCACGCTGGACTATGAGGTCAAGACGCGTGCCGGAGCAAACGAAGACTACGAATACCTCACAGGCTTCTACCACATCCTCGTCAAGGGCGAGAGCTACCGCCTCGACGGCTTTGGCGACCTCACCATGAAGATCGTAGGCAACGTCGTCAACATCACCATCAAGCTCCTCAACGGCCACGAGGCCACCGTGGAAGCCACGCCGCAGGACATCGTCCAGGCTGTTGCCGGGTCGCAGGGCACACGCAACCTGTGCCAGTACTGGAAGGTGACGAAGACACGTCTGCGCCTCGAAAACAAGAAGGGCCTGAAGCTGGCACGCGACTTCGAAGGCTGCAACCTGCGCGAGATCAAGCAGTACATTGAGAGCAACTCCGACTGCCGCATCAATGAGACCTTCGAAACCAAGGGGCAGATTACGCACATCAGCTTCAGCAACTTCAAGACCTTCCAGATCGACTACACCGACGGCATCGACGTTGGCAATTGGAACTGGGTGAAGGAGTCCGACGGCACCCTGCACTACACTTGGGAGGGTCACGAGATGGGCAACTCCTTCGATGCTGGCAATGGCATCGTTGTGTTCAAGTCCAATAAGTCGTGCTGGCTCACCATCGATGCCGTCATAGACACCGACGGCACCGACTACGAGACCACACTCACCTACATGCTCGAAGTGGAATAAGCATTAGCGCTAATGCGCATGCGCAGCCACACTGACACTGCGCACCACACCCCGTGCAGCATCCCGCAGCTCAGGCTCTAAGTCGCCTGTCTGCGGGATGACTGTTAACGTGCCATCGGCGCTCGCAAGCGTCACCTGCATGGGACAGAAATAGCGCAGTGCAGCCACCACGCGCCGCTCGGCATCGGTCAGCTGCGAGGCATCCTTCGCCAGAAAAGCCTCTATGGGTGGGCGGCGGTAGAAGCGCTCTGTGGGCAGCGGCTCCCAGGCAGGAGTGAAGAATGCCACGCGGCTGTCGGCAACGGCCAGGCTGTCGCGGCCGGCTTCCACCGTGCGCACCACACACACCACGCTGTCGGATATCAGACGCAGCTCCATGAACGCCGACGTGCTCGTGCGGAAACGCGCGTAGTCGGCCGTCAGGGCCTCAAGCGTGACGTAGTCGTCGATGGCGTTGCGCACACGAGCCTCCATGTCGTTCTCGATGAAGTCGATGCAGTCCAAGCGGTTGTTGCGCGACACCAGCGGCGCCAACGCCTCGGGCATCGTGGCGAACACATCGCGCATGAGAGGCCGCACATGCGGCGCCACGGCGGCGGTGGCGATGCTATCGGAGGAGGTTAACGTGCTGTCGGTGGCGGAAAACGTGCTGTCGGTGGCAGAAACGGCGGCGCGGCTCACAGTGGGAGCGGCAGCGAGTGCGCATGCGAGCGCTATGTGTGGGAAGAGTGACATGGTGCTGAGATGGATGGCATATTCATTGCAAAAATAGCCTTTCCCCGCCGTGTGGCCAAATATTTTCACCATTATTAGCGCAATTCAACATATTTGAGCACTTGCTGGGCGGGAAAAGAGACGTTTGATGTGCAAGCCCTACCTCTTGATGAACCTTTGCACCACGTCTGGCAACACACTGCAGACGCCTCAACAGGCAGGGAGAAGCGCCTATTTAAGAAAGATTAACCTCTTGCGAAAAGTTATACACGACAAATGGCAAGGATGTGGAAAATAATGATTATCTTTGCCGCCACAACAACGCGAAGTACATCATGTCAACAGAAAACAACGAACTGCTTCAACGCTTAGACGGCCTCGTGGCCCGCTATGAGGAGGTGGGAACCCTCATCACAGACCCCGCCGTCATCGCCGACCAGAGGCGATATGTGAAGCTCACCAAAGAATACAAAGACCTGGGAGCCATCGTCAAGAAACGCAACGAATATGTGCAGACTCTCGCCAACATCGACGAGGCCAAAACCATGCTGGCCGAGGAGAGCGACGAGGAGATGCGCGACATGGCACGCGAGGAGCTGGCTGCCGCGCAGGAGCGCATACCCGCCATCGAGGAGGACATAAAGCTCCTGCTCATACCCGCCGACCCCGAGGACGACAAGAACGTCATCATGGAGATACGTGGCGGCACGGGCGGCGACGAGGCGGCACTCTTCGCCGGCGACCTCTTCCGCATGTACACCAAGTACTGCGAGACGAAGGGCTGGCGCGTGGCCGTGTCGAGCTTCACCGAGGGGGCTGCCGGTGGCTACAAGGAGATTATCTTCTCCGTCACAGGCGCAGGACGTGGCGACGCCCAGGACAAGGTGTATGGCACGCTGAAGTATGAGAGCGGCGTGCACCGAGTGCAGCGCGTGCCGGCCACCGAGACCCAGGGCCGCGTCCACACCTCGGCTGCCACGGTGGCCGTGCTGCCCGAGGCCGAGGAGTTTGACGTGGAAATCAACGAGGGTGCCATCAAATGGGACACCTTCCGCAGCTCAGGCGCCGGCGGACAAAACGTGAACAAGGTGGAGTCGGGCGTCCGCGCACGCTACATGTGGACCAACCCCAACACGGGCGAGACGGAGGAGATACTCGTGGAATGCACCGAGACGCGCGACCAGCCCAAGAACAAGGAGCGCGCGCTGGCGCGCCTGCGCACCTTCATCTACGACAAAGAGCACCAGAAGTACATCGACGACATAGCATCGCGACGCAAGACCATGGTGAGCACTGGCGACCGCTCCGCCAAGATACGCACCTACAACTATCCCCAGGGGCGCATCACCGACCACCGCATCGGATACACCATCTACAACCTCGCCGCATTCATGGACGGCGACATACAGGAATGCATAGACCGCCTCACCGTGGCCGAAAATGCTGAACGACTCAAAGAAAGCGCCCTGTAGGGCCACGACGACAAAGACAACAGCGACAATATGGATATGCCCAAGGAACGTGCTGCGAGAAACAGAACACTGACGCTCACACCCGATGAGGAGCGGACAATGATCCAGCATGTCGTCACTGACGACATGCTGCGACATGGCATGGCGTATGCCGACACGACAATCAATGCAGACGTAATGTCGGTGCTGCCACTGCTGCCAGATGCCTTCGCCGACCTCATCATCATAGACCCACCCTACAACCTCACAAAAGACTTCAACGGGTCCAAGTTTGCCGCACGCACAAACGAGCAGTACATGGACTTCCTCCGACAATGGCTGCCGCAGGTCGTTGGCAAACTCAAACCCGACGGGTCGCTATACATGTGTGGCGACTGGAAATGCACAGCCGCGCTGCAACAGGTGCTCGCAGAGCAGATGCACATCATCAACCGCATCACCTGGCAGCGCGAAAAGGGGCGAGGCGCTCTCACCAACTGGAAGAACAGCATGGAGGACATCTGGTTTGCAGTGAAGGACCCCAACAACTATTACTTCAACGTCGAGGCGGTGAAGATGCGCCGACAGGTCATTGCGCCGTATCGCACCAACGGCAAGCCTAAGGACTGGGAGGAGACAGCCAGCGGCAACTTCCGCATGACATACCCATCCAACTTCTGGGATGATATAAGCGTCCCCTTCTGGTCTATGCCCGAGAACACAGACCACCCCACACAAAAACCAGAGAAACTCATAGCAAAACTCATACTGGCCTCGTCGCGCGAGGGCGACATGGTCTTCGACCCTTTCCTGGGCAGCGGAACAACCAGCGTCGTGGCCAAGAAACTGAAACGCCACTACTGCGGCGTGGAAATCAATGCCGAATACTGCTGCTGGGCCGAGAAGAGACTGGCAATGGCCACGGCAGACACCACCATACAGGGATATGCCGACGGAGTGTTCTGGGAACGAAACACCCTCACCCAGCAGCAGACGGAGGCAAAACGCAAAACAAGAAAAAACGCAGCCAACTCAGCTTCGGCTCAGTTCTCACTCTTCTAACCACTCCATCACAGCATGACCAACAACAGCATCCTCGAACAAGCAGAGGCGAATATATTGAACCTGCTGAACGACAAAGCCCGACATCTGGTCAGGGGACGCTCGCTTAGATCGCCACGGGCCATTGGCGATTCCGTGCAACTCTTTCTCAGCGAGAAACGTGGCCTTCAGCAATGTCTTCCGGCAAGCATGCTCAAGAGCTTTGAGGGCGATTTCGAACGTCGCTCAATGGAGGACATGGCTTTCTATGACAACGAGAACCAGTACTATGCCGTTGACTGCAAGACACACAATCTGGCCACAGCGTTCAACATGCCCAACCTGATTTCTGTGCGGCGGTTGGCCAACTACTACAAGAACGACTTCAACACATTCTGCCTACTCATAGTGGAATATGGAGTCAATGGCGATGAGATTGAATACAAAGCTTGCCACTTCAAACCTATAGAAGCGTTCTCATGGGATTGCCTCACCATTGGGGCTTTAGGATGGGGACAGATACAGATCGCCAATGCCAACAGGCTCGAGTTCCTTTCCTGCCCCAAGCGGAAAGAATGGATGATCCAGCTATGCGAGAGGCTGGAGCTGTTCTATGATGAAGAGGTGGCCAAGATAGCAGAACGTAAACAATGGTTTAACGATATTAAAGATTATTGGATAAAGAAATGACACGCGAACAACTATTCACGAACATCCAGCGCAAGAGGAGCTTCCTGTGCGTAGGACTTGACACCGACCTCAAGAAGGTGCCGGCATGTATCATGGAGAAGGCACAGAAAGACACGGCCTTCGCCCCCATCTTCGAGTTCAACCGCGCCATCATCGACGCCACGGCACCCTACTGCGTGGCCTACAAACCCAACCTGGCCTTCTACGAGGCCTTCGGCGTCAAGGGATGGGTGGCATTTGAGCGCACGGTGCAGTACATCCGCGCCCACTACCCCGACCAGTTCATCATCGCCGACGCCAAGCGCGGCGACATCGGCAACACGTCGGCACTCTATGCCCGCACATTCTTCGAGACCGTGGATGTGGATGCCGTGACCGTGGCACCATACATGGGCGAGGACTCCGTGACGCCGTTCCTGGGCTATGCCGGCAAGTGGGTCATCCTGCTGGCGCTCACCAGCAACAAGGGCAGCCACGACTTCCAGCTCACCGAGGACACTGCCGGCGAACGTCTCTTCGAGCGCGTGCTGCGCCGCAGCCAGACGTGGGCCGGCGCCGACAGCCTCATGTATGTCGTAGGCGCCACACAGGGTGCTGCCTTCGCCGACATACGCCGCATCGTGCCCGACCACTTCCTGCTTGTGCCAGGCATAGGCGCACAGGGAGGCTCGCTCGAGGAGGTGTGCCGCCACGGCATGAACGCGCAGTGCGGCCTCATCGTCAATTCCTCGCGAGCCATCATCTATGCCGACGCCACAGAGCGCTTCGCCGACGTTGCCGCCGAGCGGGCACGCGAGGTGCAGCAGCAGATGGCAGCCCAGCTCGACGCCAAGGGCATCTGACCACCGCCGCGACTTGGTGCCTGCCTTGCACATTGAATATCTCAATTACCTTACCTATTAACCATAAACCTATCTGAACTATGAATCTACCTTCTGTATTCTGGCTCGTGCCAGTGGCATCCGTCGTGGCACTGGGCATGGCCTATTATTTCTTCCGCACCATGATGGCTGCCGACGAAGGCACACCACGCATGCGCGAGATTGCGGGACATGTGCGCCGTGGCGCCATGGCCTATCTGCGACAGCAATACAAGGTCGTCACCATCGTTTTCGTCGTCCTGGCCCTGGTCTTTGCCTTCATGGCCTACGTCATGCACTGGCAGAACCCCTGGGTGCCCTTCGCCTTCCTCACCGGAGGCTTCTTCTCGGGCCTGGCGGGCTTCTTCGGCATGAAAACGGCCACCTATGCCTCGGCGCGCACCGCCAATGCCGCCCGCAAGAGCCTCGACGCAGGTCTGCGCATCGCGTTCCGTTCGGGAGCCGTCATGGGTCTCACCGTGGTGGGTCTGGGCCTGCTGGACATCGCGCTGTGGTTCTTCGTGCTCTCCTTCTTCTATGAGGGCGACCACATGGCCCTCATCACCATCACCACCACCATGCTCACCTTCGGCATGGGTGCCAGCACGCAGGCCCTCTTCGCGCGTGTGGGCGGCGGCATCTACACCAAGGCAGCCGACGTGGGTGCCGACATCGTGGGCAAGGTGGAGGCCGACATCCCCGAGGACGACCCCCGCAACCCCGCCACCATCGTCGACAACGTGGGCGACAACGTGGGCGACGTGGCCGGCATGGGAGCCGACCTCTATGAGAGCTACTGCGGCAGCATCCTCTCCACCGCTGCCCTCGGCGCCACGGCCTTTGCCATGAGCGGCGAGATGCAGATGAAAGCCGTCGTTGCACCCATGCTCATCGCTGCTGTGGGCGTGTTCCTCAGCATCTTCGGCATATACCTCGTGCGCACCAAGGAGGGAGCATCCATGCGCGACTTGCTCCATTCC
>JAFSVI010000118.1 GCA_017445145.1 Bacteroidaceae bacterium
CCGCCGGAAAAGCGGCGGGCACGGCGGGCACGACGGCGGCGGCTCCGGCCTCTGAGGGGCGGCGCGCATTCCTGGCTGGCGCCACGATGGCGGCCGCCACGGCGGCTCTGGCCCAGGCCAAGATCAAGACCGACGGCGGCCTGGCCGCCATCGAGGACAAGGTGGCCCCCGAGCGGCATACGCCGCTGACGCCCCCCGGCTCGCTCTCCGCCCGCAACATGGCACAGCACTGCACCGGGTGCCAGCTCTGCGTGGCCCAATGCCCCAACGAGGTGCTGCGGCCCTCCACGGGCCTGCTCACCATGATGCAGCCCACGATGAGCTACGAGCGCGGCTACTGCCGCCCGGAGTGTACGCGCTGCTCCGACGTATGCCCCACGGGAGCCATACGCCCCATCGGGCGCGACGCCAAGTCGAGCACCCAGATTGGCCATGCCGTGTGGGTGAAGAAGAACTGCATCCCCCTCACCGACGGCGTGGAATGCGGCAACTGCGCGCGCCACTGCCCCGTGGGAGCCATCACCATGGTGCCCTCCGACCCCGACGACGAGCTGAGCCCCTCCGTGCCGGCCGTCAACGAGAGCCGCTGCATAGGTTGCGGCGCATGTGAGAACCTATGCCCTGCCCGCCCCTTCAGCGCCATCTACGTCGAGGGCCACGAGGTGCACCGCGAAGTATAATCCCCAGCGATGTCACACATCATCATACTACGCTTCTCGGCCATGGGCGACGTGCTCATGGCGCTGCCCGTCATCGACGCCGTGGCGCGCCACAACGCCGACGTGCGCTTCACCCTCGTCAGCCGCGCATGGGCCAAGCCGCTGGCACGCCTGCTGCCAGGCAACGTGAGCTTCATCACCGCCGACCTCAGCGGCAAACACAAGGGGTTGCGGGGCCTCAACCGCCTCTGCCGACGCCTCATGGCGCTCCACCCCACCGCCGTGGCCGACCTCCACGACGTGCTGCGCACACAGTGGCTGCGCCTGCGCTTCGCCCTCGTGGGCGTGCCGGTGGCCGCCATACGCAAGGGTCGGCGCGACAGGCGCCGCTTCGTGGCCACCCACGGCGCCGTGTGCCAGCGCCCCGTCTTCGAGCGCTACGCCGACGTGTTCCGCCGCCTGGGCCTCGCCTTCGACATGGACTTCCGCAGCCTCATGCCGCCGGGCGGCGCCGACCTGTCCGCCGCCATCCCCGCCTTTGCCGCCGCCCAGCACCCCGAGCGCCACTGGGTGGGCGTGGCCCCCTTTGCAGCCCACGCGGGCAAGGTCTATCCCCCCGAGCTAATGGAACAGGTTGTGGAGCGCCTCGCGGCGCGCGGCGACACACGTGTGTTCCTATTCGGCGCCGGCGAGCGCGAGCGCCAGGTGCTCGAAGCCTGGGAGCAGCGCTACGCCCATGTGGAGAGCGTTGCCGGCCGTCTGGGCGGCATCGCCCAGGAGCTGGCCCTGGTCTCCCACCTGCGTGTCATGGTGTCGATGGACTCCGCCAACATGCATCTGGCGTCGCTCGCCGCAGTGCCCGTGGTGAGCGTGTGGGGTGCCACACACCCCCACGGCGGCTTCCTCGGCTACGGCCAGAGCACAGCCCATGCCGTGCAGCTCGACCTCGACTGCCGCCCCTGTTCCACCTACGGGCAGAAGCCATGCCTCCACGGCGACTACCGCTGTCTGCACGGCATACATCCCGCCGACATCGCCGACCGCGTCGAGGCCATCATCACCCACGCCGCCACACCATGAACCGCCACCACATACCACTCAGCGCACCAACGGCCCTGCTCCGCAACCTCGCGCTGGCCTACGCGGCCTACTGGCTCTGCCGTCTCGCCTACTGGGCCGAGAACGCCAGCGCCCTCGAGGGTTTCTGGCGCCACAACACCCTGGCCGACATCGTCCACGGGGCGTGGATGTTCGACACGTCGGCCATACTCTACACCAACGTCCTCTGGGTCGCACTGTTGCTGCTGCCGCTGCCCTTTGCCCTCGGCAGCCGCTGGCAGGGCGGTGTGCGCTGGCTCTTTGTGGCCATCAACAGCGTGGCGGTGGCCATGAACCTGGCCGATGCCGTCTATTTCCAATACACCGGCCGCCGCACCACATCGACGGTGTTCAGCGAGTTTGCCGCCGAGGGCAACCTGCTCCACATCGTGGGCGTGGAGCTTCTGCGCCACTGGTATCTCGTCGCCATGGCCGCAGCAATCGCCTACGCGCTCGCACGTACAGCGGCCACGGCCACGCGCCGCCACGGCGTCACCACGCGTGCCGAACTGACCGTGCGCGGCATCACGCTGTTGGCCTTCATCCCGCTGTGTGTCATCGGCATGCGCGGCGGTGCCACGAAAGCCGTGCGCCCCATCACCATCTCCAATGCCAACCAATGGGTGGAGCGCCCGGCCGAGGCGGCCGTCATCCTCAACACGCCGTTCGCGCTGCTGCGCACCCTGGGCGTGGCCACATTCGTCACGCCACACTACTTCGCCACCACCGCAGAACTCGAAGCAGCCTACACGCCACACCACGACGCCACACCACCCACCGCTGCCGACACCATCGCCGCCGACACGACCTACAACGTGGTCGTAATCATCGTGGAGAGCTTCGGCCGCGAATATGTCGGCGCCCTCAACGAGACGCTCGAGGGCGGCACATACCGCGGCTACACGCCCTTCGTGGATAGCCTCTGCGGTGCCAGCGCCACCTTCGAGTGGAGCTTCTGCAACGGCCGCAAGAGCATCGACGGCATGCCGGCCATATTATCCTCCATACCCATGTTCATCGAGCCTTTCATACTCACGCCGGCATCGATGAACGACGTGGGAGGCATCGCCGCCGAACTCGCGGCGCGAGGCTACACCACAGCTTTCTTCCACGGCGCACAGAACGGCTCCATGGGCTTCCAGGCCTTCGCCCGCAAGACGGGGTTCCAGCGCTACTACGGCCGCACGGAGTATGATGCCGACACGCGCTTTGGCGGCGAGGCCGACTTCGACGGCACGTGGGCCATCTGGGACGAGCCTTTCCTTCAGTTCATGGCCGCGCAGCTTGGCGACATGCCAGAGCCCTTCCTCGCCAGCGTGTTCACCGCCACCAGCCACCACCCCTACGCCGTGCCCAAGACATACCGCGACACCTTTCCCGAGGAGGGCATCGCCATCCACAAGTGCATACGCTACACCGACCACGCCCTGCGCCGCTTCTTCCAGGCGGCGCGCCGCCAGCCGTGGTTCGAGCGCACGCTCTTCGTGCTCACCTCCGACCACACCAACCTCAGCGATCACGCTTTCTACCAGAGCGACATCGGCGGCTTCTGCTCGCCCATACTCTTCTTCGACCCCTCGCAGCGCCTCGTGGCGCCCGGCCGGCGCCACGGCATAGCACAGCACATCGACATCATGCCCACGCTGCTCGGGCTGCTCGGCACGCGGCGCCCATACGTGGCCTTCGGCCAGGACCTCTTCGCCACGCCGCCCGACAGCACGTGGGCCGTCAGCTACAACAATGGCACCTACCAGCTGGCACGAGGCGGGCTGCTCCTGCAGATGGATGCCGCCACATCGACGACGCGCGCCGTCTATGAGCTCACCGACAGCCTCCTCAGGCGCAACATCATCGGCCAGCGCCCCGAGCAGCCACACATGGAGCGCCAGCTGAAGGCCATCGTGCAGCAATATATGTCGCGAATGAACGAAAACCGCCTTACACCATAATGGCAACATCCACCTACAAGCTCACCCCCTGGCAGCAAGCATGCTACTACGCCGCCTTTGCTGCCGTCTATGCGCTCTCGCTGCTGCCACTGCGTGTGCTCTACTGCCTCTCCGACGCCACCTACATGCTCGTCTATCACCTCGTGCGCTACCGCCGCCGGCTCGTGGAGCGGCATCTGCGCGAGAGCTTCCCCGAGAAAAGCCCCGCGGAGCTGCGCCGCACGGCGCGCGCCTTCTACCACTGGTTGTGCGACTTCATCTTCGAGAACATCAAGCTCTTCTCCGCCAGCCCCGAGGAGATGCGCCGCCGCATGCGCTTCACCAACCCCGGGCTGCTCGAGCGCTACATGAAGGCCGGGCGCGGCGTCATCCTCTACCTGGGCCACCACGCCAACTGGGAATGGGTATCCACCATCAGCCTGCACATGCCGCCGGGGTTCCACGCCTCGCAGGTGTATCACGTGCTCGAGAACCACGTCATCGACAAGCTCATGCTCTATCCGCGCTCGCGCATGGGCAACGACAACGTGGCCATGCACGAGGTGCTGCGCTACATCGTCGCCAACCGCAACGCCGGGCGCACCGTGGGCATCGGCCTGATTGCGGACCAGGCCCCCTACTGGAACAACATAGGCCACTGGCTCACCTTCCTCAACCACGAGCAGACGCCGGTGCTCACAGGACCCGAGAAGCTGGCGCGCCGCTTCGACATGGTGTGCCTATACCTCGACATGCGCCGCCTGCGCCGCGGCTACTACGAGGCCGAGCTGCACGTGGTCACCGACACCCCCACCGCCGACCCGCCACTGCAGCAGACCGAGCGCTACTACCAGATGCTCGAAAACACCATACGCCGCGACCCAGCGTGCTACCTGTGGACCCACAAGCGGTGGAAGCGCACGCGTGAGCAGTACGACAGCATGATAGACCCGGCCACGGGCAAACTCAAATTCTGACCACCATGCCGCTGCCAACGCTCTTCGTCCACGACCGGGGACAGATGTGCAACAACATCCTCCAGTTCGGCCACATCCACGCCTGGGCCACGGAGCACGGCGTGCGGGCCGTCTCCGTGCGCTTTGCCTACAAATACCGTTACTTTGCCATCTGCCACACACCGTGGCACAACTTCGCCACATACGCGGCGGCGAAGCTCGCACGCGCCCTGCGCCTGCTGCCCACGGTGGATTTCGACATCGAGACACCCGCCACCGAGGCCGACATGTCGGCGCTGCTCGGGCGCCACCGCTGCGCGTGGGTCGATGGGTGGCAGGTGCATTTCCACGACCTCTTTGCCAAGCACCGCGCCGACATCTGCCGCCTGTTTGCCTTCGTGCCGGAGGTGGAACAAGCGGCCCAGCTGCGCATGATGCCGTGGCTCACGCGCAAGGACTGTGTGTGTCTGGGCGTGCATGTTCGCCGCGGCGACTATGCCCGCTTCCTCGGCGGGCGCTATTTCTACGACGACGCCACCATGCAACGCCTCATACGCGAGTTCGCGGCCCTGCACACAGGCCGCAGCGTGGTGGCCTTCGTGTGCGGCAACGACCCGGCCCTGGAGCGCGATGCCTATCGCCGCGCCGTGCCGGGCGTCACCTTCGTGTTTCCCGGTGGCTCGCCGGGCGAGGACCTGTGCCTGCTCTCCCACTGCCACTGGCTCATAGGTCCGCCCAGCACCTTCTCGCTCGTCGCCGCCATGTACCGCGACGTGCCGCTGTGCTGGGTGCGCAGCGCCGACATGCCCGTCACGGCCGAAGCCTTCTCCACCTTCGACCGCCTCTTCCGGCAAATCAGCGAGACGTTTGGCGCGCCGCGGAAGTGGTGAGGGCAGCCGCGGTGCTGCGGCTCTCGATGGTCTTGGCTACCATGACCGTCTGATAGCAGCCCTGAAGCAAAGCCCACACCAGACCTGCCACGCCGTCGCGGAAACCGCCCTTGACGACATACGAGCGGAAGAAATGCCAGAAAGGACGCCACAGCAGAGCACCCACGCCATAGCGCTTGGCAGCACGCTTCATCACCTCGTTGTCGGTGTATTCGTTGATCTTGCGCACCTGGGTGCGCACGCTGAAGTCGGCGATGTGCTCGAAGGCCAGCTCCTGGCGCGCCGACGGGATGCGCTCCACACGGCCCTGCACCTGGGCGTGTGTGTGCACGTATGGCGGCCATGTGGTGATGTCGCGGCGGAAGAAGCGCAGCTGCTGGTCGGGGTAGTAGCCATGCATCCACCGGCCCATGAAATAGCTCTTGCGCGAGATGTAGAGGCCGTCGGCGGCATCGGCGCGCGCAGCGTGGGCATAGAGGTAGTCGCGCAGTGCCGTCGGCACAAGCTCGTCGGCATCGACCACGAACACCCACGGGTGCGACGCCTCGTGGATGGCGAAGTTGCGTGCCGGCTCGGGGATGCGGTGGTCGCCGCGCGGGAAGGTGAGTATGCGGCACCCTGCCGCGCGGGCTATGTCGAGAGTGGCGTCGGTGCTCTCCATGTCACACACGATGACTTCGTCGAAGTCCTTCACAGTGGCCAGCACGCGCGGCAGACGCTCGGCTTCGTTGTAGGTGTGAATGACGACACTGATTTTAGGCTTTTCCATGATGGGGGGGGGATGTTTGAGGCTGGGGTGTGCGTGCCGCGCGCACGCGCAGCACACACTCAATAAAAAAAGAGGGTGCGCCGACACCCTTGGCCGGCAGCGCCCTCTATGCGTGAGTGATGCGGATTACGCCTTGACGCGGCCCAGATAGCTGCCGTCGCGGGTATCGACCTCCACAATCTCGCCCTCGTTGATGAACAGGGGCACGCGGATCTCGGCACCCGTCTCCACCTTGGCAGGCTTGAGCGTGTTGGTGGCGGTGTCGCCCTTGAGGCCCGGCTCCGTCCACGTGATGGCGAGCTTCACCTTCACAGGCACGTCGGCATAGAGCACCGTCTCGGTGGAGGCATCCGTCACCACCTCCACGTTCTCGCCTTCCTTCATGAAATCGACGCCGTTGATCTGGTCCTTGGGGATGGGGATTTGCTCGAATGTCTCGTTGTTCATGAAGATATAGTCCTCGCCCTCCATGTACAGGAACTGGTAGGAGCGGCGCTCCACGCGCACGTCCTCGAGCTTCTCGCCGATGTTGAAACGGCGCTCGAGCACGTTGCCGCTGACGACGTCCTTGAGGGTGGTGCGCATGATGGTGTTGCCCTTGCCAGGCTTCACGTGCAGGAAGTCGATGCAAAAATAGAGCTTGCCATCCATGCGGATGCAGGTGCCCTTCTTGATGTCTTGTGAATTAATCATTGGTGTAGTGTGTTGATGAATATGTGGGTTGTGAGTTGTTTTGGGTGTCGAAAACGGCCGCAAAGCCTTAATTCGGCTGCAAAGGTAGTGCAAATTAACGGAAAAATCACAAAAGATTGGACAAAATCTTGCGCGAATGAAAAAAAGTACCTACTTTTGCACCCCGTTAGCCACGCAAAGAGGCTTTCAGGGTCACAACAGAACATACAATAACAAGCAATAGAACAATGAAACGTACCTTCCAACCCCACAACAGAAGAAGAAGCAACAAGCACGGCTTCCGCCAGAGAATGTTAACAGCCAACGGACGCCGCGTGCTCGCCGCACGTCGCGCCAAAGGCCGCAAGAAGCTCACCGTCTCCGACGAGCGCCACGGCAAGTAAGCCCACACTGCCCGCACCCGCAGGGCAAACGGATTAGCAGATTAACAGATTAACGTATTGACGGCATCGCGGCTGTTAATCCGTTAGAGTGTTGATGTGCTAATCCGTTTTTTCGTAATGCCGGGGAGCACCCCTCCCCCTCCACACAAACCGCAAACCACAACACCCAAGCAATGAAAAGGCTCTTCAGCCCCATCGTATGGGGCAACCTCCTGGCCATGGCCGTCGTCGTCGTGCTCCTCTTCATCGGAGTGTGGAAAGGGCTGCAGCTCTACACCCACCACGGCGAGGGAGTGCCGGTGCCAAGCGTCATCGGCATGATGGAAAGCGACGCGCGCTACGCCCTGGGACGCGTGGGCCTGGTGGCCGTCGTCGTCGATTCGGCCTACAACAAGACGCTCCCCGCCGGGAGCATCCTCGAACAGACACCCGGCGAGGGCAGCAACGTCAAGGCCGGGCGCGAGATATACCTCACCGTCAACTCCGAGGACACACCCACGCTGCCCCTGCCCGACATCGCCGAGAACAGCTCCCTGCGCCAGGCCGAGGCCAAGCTGCGCGCCATGGGCTTCAAGCTCGGCCCCGTGGAGTACGTGCCTGGCGACAAGGACTGGGTCTATGGCGTGAAGAGCCGTGGCCGCAACGTCTATGCCGGCGAGCGCGTGCCGCTCGACGTGCCCCTGGTGCTGCAGGTGGGCAACAGCAGCGACGACCTCTCAGGCATCGTCGAGGAAGAGGAGGACTGGACCAACGAGGCCGACGCCACGGTGCCTCCCGAGGAACCCACAGGCTTGGAGAGCTTCGAGTAGAGGAGGGCAGCGCATGCAGCAAATCATGGAAGAGCTCGACGACTGGCAGGACGCCTTCGACGTGGCCCCCACCGGGGCAGATGCCGGCGGCACGACCCTCTACGCGCACCGGCGCGTGGTGGCCGACCGCGGCCAGGAGCCGCTGCGCGTGGATAAGTTCCTGATGGAACACCTGAGCGACACGAGCCGCGCACGCATACAGCGCGCCGCCGAGGCCGGTTGCATACACGTGGGCGGGCGCCCCGTGAAGAGCAACTACCGCGTGCGCCCGTTCGACGTCGTCACGCTCATGCTCGACCACCCGCGCATCGAGACCACCATCGAGCCAGAGGACATACCCCTCAACGTGGTGTATGAGGATGGCGACCTGCTCGTCATCGACAAGCCCGCCGGCCTCGTCGTACACCCCGGCGTGGGCAACTACAGCGGCACACTCGTCAACGCCCTGGCGTGGCACCTGCGCGCCAACCCCGACTTCGACGCCAACGACCCCAGCGTGGGCCTCGTACACCGCATCGACAAGGACACCAGCGGCCTGCTCGTGGTGGCCAAGACGCCGGAGGCCAAGACTGACCTCTGCCGTCAGTTCTATGACCACACCACGCGCCGCGAATACAACGCCCTCGTGTGGGGGCGCATGGAAGCCACACAGGGACGCATCGAGGGCAACATAGCCCGCGACCCGCGCGACCGCCAGCGCATGACGGTGCTGCCGCCAGGCAGCGAGCAGGGCAAGGCGGCCGTGACCCACTGGCAGGAGCTGGAGCGCCTGGCCTACGTCACGTGGGTGGCATGCCGCCTCGAAACGGGGCGCACACACCAGATCCGCGCCCACATGCGCAGCATAGGCCACCCCCTCTTCGCCGACGAGCGCTACGGGGGCATGGAAGTCCTGCGCGGACAGAACACCGCCGCCTACCGCCAGTTCGTGCGCCACGCCTTCGACCTCTGTCCACGCCAGGCGCTGCACGCCCGCACCCTCGGTTTCCGCCACCCCCGCAGCGGCGAGGCGCTGTTCTTCGAGAGCCCGCTGCCGGCCGACCTGTCTGCGCTGCTCGACAAGTGGCGCTCCTACGCGCGTACATTAATTATATCATAACCTATAAATCATGGAACAGACACCAGCTCAACCCACCGACACCATATCCACAACGGCAGACGCACCCACACAGCGGCCCATCGTGGCCATTGTCTGCGGCGGCGACAGCTCCGAGCACGACGTGAGCCTGCGCAGCGCCAAGGGCATAGACAGCTTCCTCGACCACGACCGCTACGAGACATACGTGGTCGAGATAACGGGACTCACATGGGAGGCACACCTGCCCGACGGCAGCCGCGCCACCGTCAGCCGCGACGACTTCGCATTCACACTGCCGTCGGGCCGGCGCGTGAAGCCCGACTTCGCCTACATCACCATCCACGGCACACCCGGCGAGAACGGCATCCTGCAGGGATATTTCGACCTCATGCGCCTGCCCTACTCCACCAGCGGCGTGCTCGTGGAGGCCATGACCTTCAACAAGTTCACCCTCAACCAGTACCTCAAGGGATTCGGCGTCAGCGTGGCAGAGAGCCTCGTCGTGCGCCGGGGCAACGAGGACCTGGTGACCGACGACGAGATTCTCCAGCACATCGGCCTACCGTGTTTCGTCAAGCCCAACGCCGGAGGCAGCAGCTTCGGTGTCAGCAAGGTGAAGACCCTCGACGAGCTGCGCCCTGCCATCCACGCCGCCATGCGCGAGAGCGACGAGGTCATGGTCGAGGCTTTCATGCCCGGCACGGAGCTCACCTGCGGCTGCTACAAGGTTGCCGGCAAGAGCGTGGTGTTCCCCGTCACGGAGGTGGTGTCGCACAACGAGTTCTTCGACTACCGCGCCAAGTACAACAACGAAAGCGACGAGATCACACCGGCGCGCATCCCCGATGAGCTGCGCGACCGCGTGCAGGCCATCACGAGCACCATCTACGACATCCTGGGTTGCTCGGGGCTCATACGCATAGACTACATCGTCACCAGCGCCGAGGGTGCCGACGGCACGCCGCGCCAGCGCATCAACATGCTCGAGATCAACACCACACCCGGCATGACGGCCACGAGCTTCATACCCCAACAGGTGCGCGCCGCCGGCCTCGACATCAAGGACGTGCTCGCCGACATCATCGACGACAAGCTATAACCCACCCCACCCACCACGCCATGCTCTCACACCAGATCCCCGACGAGTTCCGCGACATGCGGCCCTATGCCCCCGACGAGTTGCCGGGAGTGTTCCACGAGTTGACTGCCGACCCACAGTTCATGGACGTGGCACGCCACGTCGTGCCACACTTCGAGGAGAAGCTCGCTGCCATGACGGCCACCGCCTCCGGACAGCCCCTCAGCAACCTCGACGTGCAGAAGGCACTGATATACCCCATCGTCAAGCGCATCATAGCCGAGTGCAGCCAGGGCATCACCCTGGGGGTGCCGACGGCCTTCGACCGCGCCACGCCCCACACCTTCATCACCAACCACCGCGACATCGTGCTCGACTCGGCACTGTTGAGCGCGCTGCTCGTGGACAACGGCTTCCCCACCACGCCGCAGATTGCCATCGGCGACAACCTCCTCATCTTCCCGTGGATAGAGAAGATCGTGAGGATCAACAAGTCGTTCATCGTCAGGCGCTCGCTACACATGCGCGAGATGTTGCGCGCCAGCCAGCTCATGAGCCGCTACATGCACTATGTCATCGGCACCGAGCGCGACAACATCTGGATAGCGCAGCGCGAGGGCCGCGCCAAGGACAGCAACGACCGCACGCAGGAGAGCCTGCTCAAGATGATGGCCATGGGCGGCGAGGGCAGCGCCATCGACCGCCTGCGCCAGCTCAACCTCACGCCCATGGCGCTGAGCTACGAGTACGACCCGTGTGACTATCTCAAGGCCAAGGAGTTTCAGCAGAAGCGCGACATCGAAGGCTTCCGCAAGAGCAAGGCCGACGACCTGGAGAACATGCGCGTGGGCATACTCGGCTTCAAGGGGCGCATCCATTTCGAGGCTGCGCCGTGCATCAACGTGTGGCTCGACAGCCTCGACCCCGCCACGCCCAAGGGAGACCTCTTCGCCATCGTGGCCGCACACATCGACAGCGAGATCTTCCGCTCATACCGTCTCTTCCCCGGGAACCTCGTGGCACTCGACACCCTGCGTGGCAACACCGACCACGCCGACGGCTACACTGCCGCCGAGCGCGACGCTTTCCTCCAATACATCGACAGCCGCGTGGCAATGGTGGACCTGCCGCATCCCGATGCCGGCTTCCTGCGCCACTGCCTGCTCACCATGTACGCCAACCCCGCCATCAACCAGCTCGCACTCTGACGCCACAACAGCTCAACACACACATGCGACACCACACACCAACAAGCACCACCACACCGCGCCGCTGGACGACCCACGCTGCGCCATGGCTGTTATGCCTCGCGATGGCTATGGCCTCGTGCAGCAGCGATGCCGACGCCCCCTACCCGAGCCTCATCACAGACTTCGTCATGGCCGTGGCCAACGGGCAGGGACAGCTCGCCACACTCATCACCGACAACGGCAACCTCCTCACCGTGGACAACAGCGTCACCGGCCTGCCCGCCGGAGCGCGCGTGCGTGCCATGTGCTCCTACGAGCCCCTTGCCGAGAACCACGTGCAGGTATATACCATACAGCAGGTGCCGGTGCTGCGCCAGCTGCCCGGCGACATGTCGGTGCGGCGCCACCCCATTGGCGTGGCGGGCGTATGGCACAGCGGCGGCTTCATCAACATGCACCTCACGCCCAAGACCCACGGGGGCGTTCAGAGCTGGGCCTTCACCGCCGACAGCGCCGTGGCAAATGCCGCAGGGGGCATCACACACTGCATCGCCCTCTACCACGACCAGGCCGCCGACACCGAAGCCTACACGGGGCACCTCTATGCCAGCATAAGCCCCGACTCCATCGCCACCAGCTTCAACGACGCCGACAGCATACGCCTGAGCATAGCCACATACAGCGGCACACAGACATGGCAATTCACCGCGCGCTAGCCCCGTGTGCCAACGGACACGGCAGGCAACGGCACGGCACAAAAAAACCGATACGTTATGTATCGGTTCGTTTCTCATAGTTGCGGAGGTCCGACTCGAACGGGCGACCTCCAGGTTATGAGCCTGGCGAGCTACCAACTGCTCCACTCCGCGATGTCTTGTCGTTTGCGAGTGCAAAGGTACGTCAAATATTCGTACCCGCCAAACTTTTGGGCAAAAAAAATGTTTTTCGCTCACTTTTTTGCACACTCGGGCGCAGTTTGTGCGCCATTTCCTTGGTCAGGCACCCGGAATGCCCTATATTTGCATCGCCAAAAGACAACGCATCACCCCCCATGCCCCAAGCCAAGACCCGACAACTGCTTATCGACGTGGCCAGGCGCCTGTTTGCCAAACACGGCCTCGAGACAACGACGATGAACGACATCGCCGAGGCCTCGGGCAAAGGCCGCCGCACGCTCTACACCTACTTCAAGAGCAAGGACGACGTGTACAGGGCCGTCATCGACGGCGAGCTCATGCGCATCTCCTCGACCTACCTCGCCGTGGCGCGCAAGAGCCTGCCGCCGGAGGCCAAGATTGTGGAGCTTCTCTTCGCGCACCTGAGCCTCATCAAGGAGGCTGTGGAGCGCAACGGCAACCTGCGTGCCGAGTTTTTCCGCAACATCTGGCAGGTGGAGAGCGTGAGGAAGAAATACGACCGCATCGAGTGCGACATCCTTCGCAAGACCATCGAGGACGGCGTGCAGCAGGGCGTCTTCGAGGTCGATGACATAGCCCTCACCACCGACATCATCCATGGGTGCCTGAAGGGTCTGGAGGTGCCTTACATCTTCGGGCGCCTGGGCACGGGCATGGACATCAGCACGTCGCGCCCCATCGTGCGCCGCCTCATCCACAAGGCTCTGGGCAAGGGTTCGGCGTGAGCGCCGCCGCGCCCGTCACAACACACCACGACACATGGCAAAGGAGAGGACGATGTACGTCTGCGACAACTGCGGACAGGAGAGCGCCAAATGGCTGGGCCGCTGCCCGGCGTGCGGACAGTGGCAGACTTTCCGCGAGATACGTGTGGCCGCCACGGCGGCGCCGCGGCGCGGCGCCATGTCGGCCATGCCGGCCATGCCGGCCTCCGGGCGCGACGTCGGTCGCCCCGTGCCCCTGGCGGAGATCCACGCCGATGCCGAGCCGCGCATGGACCTGCTCGACGCCGAGCTCAACCGTGTGCTGGGCGGCGGGCTGGTGCCTGGCAGCCTCGTGCTGCTGGGCGGCGAGCCCGGCATAGGCAAGAGCACGCTGGTGCTGCAGACCGTGCTGCGCCTCACTGGGCGCAAGGTGCTCTATGTCAGCGGCGAGGAGAGCGCGCGCCAGCTCAAGCTGCGTGCCGACCGCCTCGGCGCCGTGTCCGCCGCTTCTCCGCCGGGACTCGGCGCCCATCTGCTCGTGGTGTGCGACACGTCGTTGGAGAACATCTTTGCCCACATCGAGGCCGAACGCCCCGACCTCGTCGTCATCGACTCCATACAGACGATGAGCACCGCTGCTGTCGATTCGTCGCCGGGCAGCCTGGCGCAGATACGCGAGTGCGCGGCAGCCCTGCTGCGCTACGCCAAGGGCGGGGGCCCGGGCATCATCCTCATAGGCCACATCAACAAGGAAGGCACGCTGGCAGGCCCCAAGGTGCTGGAGCACATCGTTGACACCGTGTTGCAGTTTGAGGGCGACCAGCACCACCTCTACCGCATCCTGCGCTCGCAGAAGAACCGCTTCGGCTCGACGTCCGAGCTGGGCATCTACGAGATGCGCTCCGAGGGCCTGCGCCCGGTCGGCAACCCGTCCGAGCTGCTGCTCACCGACAACCAGGAGGGTCTCTCGGGCATCGCCATAGCGGCGGCCATAGAGGGTGTGCGTCCGTTTCTCATCGAGACACAGGCGCTGGTGAGCACGGCGGCCTACGGCACGGCTCAGCGCTCGGCCAACGGTTTCGACTGCCGCCGCCTGAACATGCTCCTTGCCGTGCTGGAGAAGCGCGTGGGCTTCAAGCTCGCACAGAAGGACGTGTTCCTCAACATCGCCGGCGGGCTGCGCGTGACGGACCCCGCCATGGACCTCGCCGTCATCGCCGCCATCCTCAGCTCCAACGTTGACACGGCCATCGACGGCGACGTGGCGCTCACCGGCGAGGTGGGTCTCTCGGGCGAGATACGCCCCGTGGGGCGCATAAAGCAACGCGTGGCCGAAGCCCAGCGTCTGGGCTTCAGCCGCATCGTGGTGCCGGCGGCCAATGTCAAGGCCCTCGACCCGCGCGCCTACAAGATCGCCATCGAGCCGTGCCGCAAGGTGGAGGACGCCCTGCGCACGCTCTTCGGGTAGCGGCGTGTGTGTGTGCGCAGGGCGCCCATCGTCACCGGTATCGTCCCCCGGTGATTTCCTCTATCGTCAGCGCCACATACACCATGTTGTAGTAATTGGGTTCCTCCTCGTAGAAGAAACCTATGCGCCCGTCCTTCTGCATCGCCATGGTGGAATAGGCCGACCCCGTCTGGCTCACGATGAGGCCGCGCGTCCACTGGTGGGCGAAGGCCGCCGTGCTGTACCATCCGTTCCGCTTTATCTCCTTATACCATATGCCCACGTGCGCGCGGGCGTCGTCGAAGGGCAGCGACTGCAGCATGAGCTTCACGGCGCGCCCCGTGGCGGCCTCGGTGGCATCGACAAGGAATATCTCCCCGTTGCACGAGTTGCCGCCGACGCTGATGCCCTCCGCTATGTCGTGGGATGCCACACACGCATCCCACCATCCGTTGGTCTGGTCGTGGCCGAAGTCGTCGAAGTGGAAGATGTTGAAGTAGCGCCCATAGTGTTTGCGCGAGCTCAGCACCACGTCGCCGTTGGGCAGCTCCTCCACCTTGGGCTCGTCGCCGCCCACGCAGGGGCTGTCGGCCGCGTCGAGCGTGGTGCCGCCCAGCACGTGCCAGGTGGCCCCGAAGTCGTCGGTGTAGATGACGAAGTTGGCAGCCACGTCGCTGCCGTCGGGCATGGCCGTGCGTGTGAGCACGGAGCAATAGACGCGGTAGTAGCGGCCCTTGCGCACGAGGCGGCTCTGCATGAGGCGCCCGCTGCCTATGAACATCGTGCGCGTGTGGGGCAGCATGGCGTAGAAGGCATCGGTGACATCGTCGGCGGGCGTCCACGAGCGGCCGCCGTCGGGGCTGTACCACCGCGCTATGCGGTTGGGCCTCTCGCGTGTGCCCTGTATGTAGGCCACGTTGCCGGTGACGCTCATGCACAACACGCGGTTGCTGGTGCGGTCGGCCACAATGGCGGCGTCGCCGTAGCCGCAGTCGTAGGCGCCCTCCACGCCCGAGCCGCGCTGGATGACGGTGTCCGCGCTCCACGTGCGCCCATTGTCGCGGCTCGTGCGCGCCACGATGTCGATGCGGCCGTAGCCGATGTCGGCGCCGCAGTAGCGCCTGTCGGCCACGGCGATGATGGTGCCCTTGCGCGTGGTGGCCAGCGCGGGAATGCGGTAGGGCACGTTGTACTTGTCGGGGGTGGCAAAGAGCACCTGTCCGCGGCTGTTGCCGGGCGTCTGGGCGGCGAGCGGTGCGGCTCCCACCCACAGCATCGCCAGCGTGGCGACGGTTGCTTGTCTGAACATGGCTTTCATCAGTTTTAGGTGGGTTCTATAAATTAGCTTTGAATTGCTCTTAGGCTATTTTCGAGCAGATTTGACTTCAAGCCCGCCGAAGCGTAGCGGGCCGCTCGGCGCTTGCGACGCTTCACACTTGAAGAACGGTTCAAGGGATTGGAGACAAAGATGCCGAAAAGAGGCAAGAGCAAACAAAGATAATTCATAGAGAATTTATTAATTAATAGAACACACCTTTAGTTAGTGTTGGCACATACACGCTACACGTAGCGAAGCCGCGCATGCCGCGCCCACGGGCGGCATTCGCGCCGCAAAGATAGCAACATCCGCCCACACGGCCAAATTTCGCCACATCATTTTTTTCGGCAAGGCTGCAATGACGCTGCGCCCGACGTCGTCAAAGCCCCGCATGCGCATGCGATTCACGTGGCGCGGGCCGCCGCCGTTGGGTGGTGCGGGGGGGTGGCCCTACTGGTTGGCCTCGTCAGCCGGCGCCTGGTCGATGAGGTCGAGGAACTCGTCGAGCTTCGGCGTGATGATGATCTGCGTGCGGCGGTTGCGCTGGCGGCCCAGCTCGGTGTCGTTGTCAGCGATGGGGTTATACTCGCCGCGGCTGCCCGCCGTCATGCGCTTGGGGTCCACGCCATAGCGGCTTTGCAGCTCCTGCACGACGCTGGAAGCCCGCAGCGCCGCGAGGTCCCAGTTGTTGCGTATGTTCTCCCGCGAGATGGGCACGTTGTCGGTGTTGCCCTCGATGAGCACCTCATAGTCGCGGTAGTCGTTGATGATCTTGGCAATCTTGGAGAGCGTCTCGGCGGCGCGCGCGTTGATCTTGTAGCTGCCGCTCTGGTAGAGCATGTTGTCGGCGAGCGAGATATACACCACCCCCTTGAGCACCTGCACATCGACCTCCGACAGCTCCTCCTTCGACAGCGAGCGCGTGAGGTTGTTCGTCAGCACCATGTTGAGGCTGTCGCTCTTGTCCTTGGCCTCCACCAGCTGCTTGATGAACTTGTTGCTGGCGTTGATCTCATCGACGAGCTTCGAGATGTTGATGTTGCCCTCCGTGTTCTGCGCTATGCTCATGTTGAGCGACTGCTGCAGCTGCTCATACTGCTTGCGCAGGTCCTGGTTGGCCGACTTGGCCTCGGCCAGGCGCTCCTCCAGGTTCCTGATGGTTGACGTCTTGCCCGCAAGCTCCTCCTTGGCCTGCTGGTACTGGCTCTGAAGGGTGGTGTAGCTGCCCTGCAGCTCAACGAATTTCTTCTTGCTCGCGCACGACCCCAGGAGGAGGCCGGCGGCGGCGATGACGAGGATTCTTTTCATGTGTCTTTGCGTTTGGTGATAATGGTTGATGGCCACGAGGCCCATGGCCTCGCTTTCCGACTGCAAAGTACGCGCTTTCCTGCCAACTGGCCAAATCTTTACAACTAAATTATATTAAATGACGTTAAAAACGTGCGCGGTGGACTGGCCGCA
>JAFSVI010000119.1 GCA_017445145.1 Bacteroidaceae bacterium
ATGTTACTATCAACGGCGCTTTGTAATGACAGCTTCGGACGGGTAGCCCTCTGCCCATTGCTGCAAGTTGCCGGACTGCCGCATAATCATCTTTGCAGCCTTCATGACTGTCATGATCTCAGCCATGTCCGTCGGCCTCGCTTCTCTGATAATCCTGCTCATGTTCCTACTGCTTAATAAAATGAGGAAAGTCTGGTTCTCCAAGTTTAGGTTCGTAGGTAAATCCCTTGTAACTAAAGGCACAGAGATCTTCGGGCTTATCGATGCGGTTCTCAATGATGAATCGTGTCATTGCGCCCCGGCATGTCTTAGCCCAAACAGCTTGAATCTTCAACTCGCTGCCTTTTCTGACGTAGAACAAAGGCTGAACGATTCGGACTTCCTTACGGACACGCTGCCAGTCAAACAGATGCTGGTATTCCTCAGTAGCAAGATGTACCAGCGTACCACCATCTGCTTTTACAGCATCAATCAGTACATCAGTCAGGCGGCTCTTCCAGAAACCAAGCATGTTCTGTCCCTCTCCGCTTGGCAGTCCCACATTGCCCTCCATCCTATAGGGAAGAATGGCATCCAATGGGCGAAGCAGACCATAGAGGAAAGAGGTAATCCATAATTTTTGCTGGGAATAATTGAGGTCATCGACATTTAGAGTCTCAGCCTTCAGATGCTTGTAAGCCTGACCGTGATAGGCAAGAATGGCTGGAAGTTTGGGAGCATCTTCAAAGAATCGCATATACCGCATCCTGTTCTGAGTAGCAATTTGATGACTACAGTCCAGCATATCGGCAAGAGTCTCTGTTGAATACTGAGCCATATCCCTCGCAAACTTATCTGCCTCTTTCTGGAAACGAGGTGATGACAGGCTAATGTCGGGGACAGATTTCAATCTGTCATTCATTATTTTTGCGGAAGCGAGTATTATCTGTATGACTTATATTATAGTTCCACATCCGAAGGACTGTAATTGTTCTCCCATCACGCGCTTCATTACCTCAAACACATTATCACCAGTGCAATGGCTTGTATAGAATTGTGTCGTTGGATAACGTTCTTTCAATCTTTTAGCCAAAGCCTGTAGTTCTTCTTCCGATTCTTGACCATCAAGCAAATGAAATCCTCCGACTACAGAATGAGCAGGATAGGGACAAGCTGCAAGAATATTCTCCAGTCCGCTATGAGCACAGCCCGTGAACAAGATACCGTCGGTATATAACGCCAATTCGTGATGGAAATCATCATTCACTAATGCGCCATTAGCACTTTTTACGAAGAGGCGCTGATTCCCCTTGGGCATTGGATAAATATAAGGAATACGGGATATAACATATATGCAGTCTGCTATCTCACTAGTCCATTCTACTGTTATAAGCCTGTCCTTAACGCACTCTGGCCACGCCGTCGTTATGCTATGCAGATTTCCTCGTTTGGAGTAAAACTTTCCACTCATAGCCTCAGGCGAGACGATAACCTTTGCTTTTGTGTTCTGCTCCAAGAAATATCGTAAGCCTCCAGCATGGTCGCCATGTCCGTGAGAAATAAAAGCATAGTCAACAGTACGGAGGTCTATGCCTAACACCTCGGCATTTCTGACAAAAACGTCACTTGCTCCAGTATCAAGCAGAATCCTATGCCTCTCCGTTTCTAGAAAGATGGATAGTCCATGCTCTGTAGAGAGTCGGCTATTACTGCTTCGATTATCTGATAATATTGTTCACTTCATAGTTCAATCATTTCTCCTTCCTTGGTTATCTCCCAGAATCTGATACCTTTCTTTTCTGCATATTCCTTGAATCGCCATGAGGACTCAAAACCACTTGCCACAAAGTGCATGGGGACAAACAAGCCTACCTTGAAACTGTCAATGAACTGTCTGCCACCAAGGGTATAGCCATTTCCTATGCGCCCGTCTATCGGGAACATCACCAGGTCGAAGCCATCTGCCAGCTTGCGGATGTCCTTCAGCTCTCCAAGATATTGCTTCTCATGGGCAATCGGGTCTATGTCCTCGTCAAACTCTTCACTGTAGATTGTCTGTCCTGGCACTGCTTCGGGGAGGAATCTTGCATACCAGTTGTTCAAGTCACCAGCATGAAAGATACGTTTCCCTTCTGCTTCAACTATCCATGAGACTCCGCTATCCGTACTTCCCAATGCTATGACAGAGATTCTATCGTCAGACCATGAGGCACCTTTCGCTAACCAAGCATCGGCTTCTGCCTTATTGGCTCTCCTGTGTTTGAGAATATCCTTGCTCAGTATGTATGTGATATTACGCTTCCGTTTTTTCCATTCGAAGATTGCCCTTGTGAAGTGATCCTCGTGGAAATGACTGGAGAATACATAGAGAGGCTTGTCGCTTTGCAATACACCTTCCCTCACACCGCTTGGATCCAGCCAGTAGTCAAATACTAGGATGGACTGCTCTGTTTCCAGCACAAAACCGCTATGGAAGATGTAGGTCAACTTCATTTCTGATACAAAGTGAAATAACCGATAAGTAACAGTTGGATAATGATAATAGCCGGGACACCGAACCTGAACTTCTTATGCAGGGTCTTGTGATGCCACACTTTCATTCCTGACCAAGCTCCGATGCTTCCACCTAGTACAGCCAAGCCCAATAATGCAGTCTCTCTTATACGCTGTTTTGATTTCTTCGCTTTCCACTTGTCGATACCGTACATGAAGAAAGTGACCACGTTGATGATGACGAGGTAAATGATGACTATTTTCTGTATCTCCATCGTATTCATTAGGATTAAGAGTATACCATCAGTAGCTTTTCAGCCAGAGGCACATACCAGATGCGGACTTCTTCTGCTGTAGGGGTGTGACCACCGGGGAAATGGAACGAGCGGTTGTAATGCTGCAAAAAGAGCGGTTCAAAGTGAGCCAGCGTGTCCTGTTCTCCGAATAAGCCCCAGATGAGGTCTTTGAAGTCGGGTATGCAGTTATTAAATTGGATGGTCTCCAACTCGGCAAACTCTTCTATCAAGGCTTCATCAATGACAATGTTCTGTTTACCGTCTTTTCGAGGCGACTTATACTGATGTTCACCGATACGCTGTTTCAGGAACTCTGTCATCTGGAAATGAGGATTGCCAAGTAAGGCAGGAATGCCCACGATGGGAGCTACCATCTGAGCATAGAACGAACCGCAGCTGTTGCCCACCAGAAGGTTTGGCTTCTCACGGTCAATCAGCTCATGGATGAACTCAATGGCCTCTTTCGGGTGCATAGGCAGGTCTGGTGTAAACACCTCGGCACGATCCTTGAAAGATTCACGCAGCGCCAAGGCCGGTACGCACTGGCCACTGGCATAGAAGCCGTGTAGGAACAGAATCTTCTTCATGCCAAGAAGGGAGTTATGACGCTGATGAACTGGTTCAGGGGCATAGCACCGCTCTCGCGCCAAAGGACTTCTCCATTCCTGAATAACATCAGAGTTGGAACCGCCTGCACGCCATATTCCATGGCTGGATCTCCGTGTTTGTCAATATCTACCTTGATGATGCGGAGGCGGTCGCCCAACTGCGCTTTGAGTTGTTCCAGAATGGGGTGCATGGCCTTACATGGGCCACACCAAGTAGCAAAGAAATCTACCAACACCAGTTGGTCAGAGCGAATAACTGTATTAAATGTTTCCATTGCGTATATTTCAATTTCCAATCTTGGTCATGTGATAGCCCATCCGTTTAAGCTGAACAGCGGCTCCGAAGAGATAGAGCTGATGCAGACAAGAAACGTAGGCATTGAAAGCCTCTTTAGTTCCTGGCTCTATGTTCTGGTGACGTAGTGCGTTGTTCACACGGGAAGCACATTCACCTACCAGTTTCTCCAAGGCATCATAGTCATCCCCTTTCAGACGGAGGACTTCTTCACGAATATACTCATCCATGCAATCGTAGCCGCGTTTGTCTCTCATGTAGGAGTAGAGATCTTTAATGTTACCATATATCTCCCATTCCTCATCCCAGAACTTAGCCACAGCCATACCAATATACATCATCCAACCGAGGGACGTAGTGGGATAGGCAGTAAATTCACGAATGCCATCTGGGAGGTAGGATTGGGCTATCGATTCCCACTTCTCTTCGACATCCTGACATTGTGGTAGCTTATCATCGACCTCGTGCATACCAATGAGGTACTTATGGAGGTCATTATGTATCATTTCAGTGAAGCTTTCGGCCATTTTCTTTCTATTTTTCGTTAAATTGACTGCAAAAATAGAAGTTTCTGAGCAAATACGCCATTTTTAACGGGTCTTTTTGCTATTTTTGTACTCTCAAATATTGATTTCTAATGAAAATTAAGATTCAAACCACACTTGGCGACATTATCGTTCGCCTATATGACGAGACTCCCGTACATCGTGACAACTTCTTGAAGCTTGCGAAGGAAGGGTTCTACGATGGTACTCTCTTCCATCGTGTCATAAAGGACTTTATGATTCAGGGTGGAGATCCAGATTCAAAGGGTGCACCAGCTGGAAAGATGCTTGGAGTGGGAGATCCTGGCTATACACTTGAAGCCGAGATAAAGGACGGTCTTTTCCATAAACGTGGAGCTTTGGCCGCAGCACGACAAGGTGATGAAGTGAACCCTGAACGTCGAAGCAGTGGTTCTCAGTTCTATATTGTCTGGGGACAGCTATATAATGAGGGACAGCTCCGCCAGTTCTCAAAACAGCTACGAATGCAGAAGGTACAGGACGCTTTCAATGAACTTGCAGCCAAACATCGTGCTGAAATTATGCAGATGCGCCGTGACAGAAATCGGGCAGGACTCCAAGAACTGCAAGATAAACTGGCGGCAGAAGCTGAGAGTAAGGTCGGAAAGGCAGGTTTGACCGATGAACAGTTGAAGATATACTCTACAGTTGGTGGTACTCCCCATCTTGACGGCCAATATACTGTTTTCGGAGAAGTTGAGGAAGGTCTTGATGTAGTTGAAATGATACAGAGTTCGGCTACAGGACGTGGTGACAGACCTGTTGATGACATAAAAATGAGGATGGTGATCGTTGAGTGAGTTCGTGTCAATAATTGGAGAAGTATGGAAACAGGCACCTTTTTTAATAACAAGCTAGAGAAAGAGAAATTTCTTTCTCTCTTTGAATTATCCGAGATTCCCAATGAAATTAAGGATTCATTTTGGGATTTTTACTATAGATATGAAGGTACAACCGATCCCGATAAGCGAAGAGAGGCAGAGATTCGTATGAATGGCTTGTTGGCAAGATTAAATAAGGCCCAAAAGAAAGAGGTAGAAAATGCTTGTAGGAGCATCATAGAAAGGTATGAACAAAGTATGGATCAATATCCTGCTTTAGGCTCTATCGATTATATGAAACAGTATATACAAGTGTTATCAGATTTGCAGGACAACAAATCACACTCCCAAAAACCGTTCGACTATAGAAAGGATGATAATTCTGAACATCAGAAATGGTAGGTTTCAGTTTTGAGCAGCAAGTATTCTAAGGACGAGGGAGATATGGGCTTATATAATTGTTTAAGTCATTTATATGACTATTGTCTCAGTGAAGTCATGATAGACAATACAACAGATAGGGATTTGTTTGTGTATCGTTTTTCTGGTCTATTAAAACCAAACAAATCGTTTCCTCCAAATGATAAGATTAAATGGAATGGTTCGAACGTATTATTAGGCTATTTTGTACGTTGTCTAATATCTGATAATAGCAATCCGCCCACAGGGATGAAGTTCTTTGCCGACTTCTTTGAATCATCAACGGGGAAAAGGATGAATTTAGCAACAGCAACATACGAAGAGGGTAAAGACTTTGATAAAAAAAGAGGGTCATTACGCGAATCATTTGAGAAAGCTGTAGATATACTTAGAGAGTGTGGTTTTATCAATGTAGAGTTTACGTCAAAGAGGAGTAATTAACTCCACAAAGCTTCAAAAAGTGAACAAAAACCCGCTTTAAACGTTAAAAAATCATAATAAAAACGGAACCTCAAACGGAACCTCTGCGTGAGAGAAAGAAGAAACCCGCTGGATATCAGCGGGCTTCTTCTGGATTTGTGGAGCATGCGAGACTCGAACTCGCCACCTCTTGACTGCCAGTCAAACGCTCTAGCCAGATGAGCTAATGCCCCGTTCTTCTGTTTTGCGGTGCAAAGGTAGGCATTATTTCGGACACTGCAAACTTTTTTCGAGTTTTTTTGCTCCCGAACGCAAAAAAAGCACTACTTTTGCACCATCAATGCTGTAGAACGTCAAAAAACACCAATGATATGAGTCTTATTAAGTGTCCTGAATGCGACCACAACGTTTCCTCGAAGGCGCCCTTTTGTCCGAACTGTGGTGTCATCATCGAGGGGAATATCAAGCGTTGCCCCGTGTGTGGCGGCTATGCTCTCATGGCCGCCATGCAGTGTCCTCATTGCGGCACGAAGTTCGCTCCGCAGTCCCCACGCACGTCCGATGAGAAGGGTGGGGGAGTCGTGGGCAGCGGTGCTGCCAGCGATCGGGGTGGTGTCGTCGGTGCCGTGGGTGGCGGACGTGTTGCCACTGCCGCCGGCTCCGCCTCAGCCACTGCTGCCGCCGGCGCCAGTGTTGCCGCCAGTGCCGCCTCCGGTGCCGCCGCTGTTGGCACCATGTCGGCTGCTATGTCGCAACCGTCGTCGGCAGTCACGTCAAAGGCCGCTGCGGCCGATGGCGGTGGAACGGAGATGGTTGACCCCCGTGCGCGTCAGCCCAAGCGTGGCGGTGCGCCGTGGTATCTTCTCATCCTGGCCATCCTTTTCATCTGCATCGGCGGTTTCTTCTATTGGGAAAACGAGAACCAGGAAGCCAGCGAGGAACGAGCGTATGAGCTTTTGCGCGACTGCAACAACCCTCTCAACTTCGAGGACTTCATAGCCCGTTATCCCACGAGCCGCCACATCGACGAGGTGCGTATGCGTCTCGACGAGCTGCGCCAGGAGGATGCGCAGTGGCACGCCATTGCGGCTCAGAACGATGCCGGGCAGCTCAAGGACTTCATCGCCAAGCATCCCACGTCGCCCTATAAGAAGGTGGCGCTCCACAAGATCGACTCTCTCGACTGGCGCGAGGCCGAGCGCACGGGGACGTCGGCGGCATATAGCGCCTATATCCAGCTGCACGACAACGGCGAGTACATCGACCAGGCCTTCCAGGCTCAGGCGGCTGCCAAGCAGCGCGAGGAGATGGCGCGCCGCGACTCCCTGGCCGCTGCCGAGGCGCGTCAGCGCGACTCCCTTGCCACTGCCGCCTCCGAGGCCGATGTCGTGGCGCCGATGTAGGCGTGCCGCCCGCATGGCCCAAGGCATGGCTCTTGACCGACGCCGTATTTATGACACAGAGACACAGAGCTTTTCATATACTCTGTGTCTCTGTGTCTTTGTGTGTAAAATGTAGGCTCGCCCCTGCTCGCTCCGACACTTCTGAGCGCTCGTCCCCTCCGCTCGTTTCTCGGGCGGAGGCATCGCGCTTGGGCGGCGATGGCTCCTACGCGCTCAGAATGGCAGGTCGTCGGTGGGTTCTGCTGGCATGGCGGCCGGTGCCTGAGCTGTGGGCTGTGCAGGCGGGAACGGCGCTGCGGGCTGCTGTGGTGCCGCTGCCGGCTCCTGTGGCGTGGGTGCTGCGCCCTGTGCTGCCGGTGCCGATACGTTGGGGTCGTAGGGTGCCACGCGCCATGCGCGGATGGTGTTGTACCATCGTCCCTGATACTCGTGGGCGTCGATGTCGATATCTACGTTGAGGTCCTGTCCGGCCTGTATGCCGAACTGCTGAATGCGCTCTGCGCCAAACACCTCGAAACAAACCTTCTTGGGGAACTGCTCGAAGGTCTCGAGAACGTATTGTGCGAGCTTCCATTCGTTGCCGGTGCGCTGCGACGTGCCTCCGCGTTCGGGCAGGACGTTGATGATTTTTCCTTGGATTAACATAGTGCTATTGTGGTGTAATGGTTGTGATATAAGCTGAAAAACGATGCAAATATACGCCTTTTCCGCTATATTAACCAAAAATAAGCTAAAAAATTTGCGCACTAACAGGCATTTTAATACCTTTGCTCGGTTTTAGTGCCTAAGTGCTGACCAGGAATGTCTCCTTATTAGTTATATATATACAATTAAAAATATCTGAAACAATGACACTGAAAGTTTCCAGTTCCTCGCTCTTCGAGAGGCTCACCTCCATCAACCGCGTGCTCAACAGCAAGAACTCGTTCCCGATTCTCAACTGCTACCTCTTCGAAATCCAGGGGCTGACGATGACCGTCACCGCCTCCGACAGCGAGACGACGCTCATCACCACCGTGGAACTCATCGAGTCCAGCCAGGATGCCCGTTTCTGCATCAAGGCCAAGACCATCCAGGACTCTCTCAAGGAGATTGCCGACCAGCCCATAGTTCTCGACGTGAACCTCGACACCATGGAGATTCATGGCGAGTATCAGAACGGCTCGTTCAACATCGTTGGCGACCGTGCCGACGAGTACCCCGCCACCCCCCTCCTGGGCGATGACTCGCGCCACTTCGAGATCCGCGAGGCCACGTTGCTCTCGGGCATCAACCAGAGCCTCTTCGCCACGGCCGACGACGACATCCGTCCGGTGATGACAGGCATATACTTCGACTTCACGCCTGAGAACCTCGTGTTCGTCAGCACCGACGGCCGCAAGCTCGTGCGCAAGAAGGATTTTGGCATCACCAGCGGGGAGCAGATGGGATTCATCCTTCCCAAGAAGCCGGCGCAGCTGCTCAAGGGCCTGCTGCAGAAGGGCGACAGCCTGGCACAGCTCTATTTCTCCGACAAGATGGCCGAGGTGCAGACGGCAACGTTCACCCTCACCTGCCGCCTCATCGACGGCCGCTACCCCAACTACAACAGCGTCATTCCTCAGAACAACCCCTACCGTGCCATCGTGGATCGCGCAGCCCTCGTGTCAGCGCTGAAGCGCGTGCTGGTGTTCTCCAGCCAGAGCAGCGCCCTCATCAAGCTCGCCTTCCGCCAGAACCAGCTCATCGTGAGCGGTCAGGACATCGACTACTCCACGAGCGCCGAGGAGCGCATCATGGTGGATTACGAGAACCCCGACATCAACATCGGCTTCAAGGGCACCCTGCTGCTCGACATCCTCGGCAACATCGACAGCCAGGAGGTGGCCTTCGAGCTTGCCGACCCCAGCCGTGCCGGCCTCATCACCCCCGCCCAGCAGAAAGATGGCGAGGAGCTTCTCATGCTTCTCATGCCCATGATGTTGAACGACTAACGCCCCCGACGCCTCAGCGATGAATCTGAATCTTGAACGACCCATAGTGTTCTTCGATCTCGAGACGACGGGTGTGGATATCGTCCACGACCGCATCGTCGAGATATGCCTCCTCAAGGTGCTGCCCAACGGCAACCAGGAGTCGAAAGTCATGCGCATCAACCCCGGCCGCCACATCCCCGAGGAGGCATCGGCCGTGCATGGCATCTACGACAAGGATGTGGCCCAGTGTCCGCTCTTTGGCCAGGTGGCCGAGGAGCTGTGGCATTTCATGGAGGGCTGCGACCTCGGCGGCTTCAACAGCAACCGCTTCGACATCCCCCTGCTTGTCGAGGAGTTCCTGCGTGCCGGCGTCAATGCCGACATGCGCGGTGTGCGGCGTGTCGATGTGCAGAACATCTACCACAAGCTCGAGCGCCGCACCCTCGTGGCCGCCTATAAGTTCTATTGCGGCAAGAACCTCGACGACGCCCATTCGGCGCTGGCCGACACCAGCGCCACCTACGAGGTGTTGTGTGCGCAGCTCGACCACTATCCCGACGTGCTCACCAACGACATCTCCTTCCTTGCCGACTACAGCGCCATGGACCGCGCCGTGGATTTCGCCGGCCGCATCGTGCTCGACGACAATGGCGTGGAGGTGTTTGCCTTCGGCAAGTACAAGGGTCAGTCCGTGGCCGACGTGCTGCGTCGCGACCCCGGCTACTACAACTGGATGCAGCAGAGCGACTTCACCCTCAACACCAAGCAGGTGCTCACGCAGATCATGGTGCGCCAGCACCCCGTGAAGGGTGGTGCCGCGCGTCCTGCCCACGCCACCCCCGCTCCCGGCCGGCCATGAACATCGTCCTCGGCATCACGGGCAGCATAGCTGCCTACAAGGCTTGTACGCTCATCCGCGAGTTTGTGAAGGGCGGCCATGAGGTGCAGGTGGTCATCACTCCCGCCGGCAAGGAGTTCATCACGCCGGTGACGCTCTCCGCCCTCACCTCCAAGCCCGTCATCAGCGACTTCTTTGCGCAGCGCGACGGCACGTGGCACAGCCATGTGCAGCTCGGCCTCTGGGCCGATGCCATGGTAGTGGCACCGGCCACGGCCTCCACGCTTGCCAAGATGGCCCATGGCGTGGCCGACAACATGCTCATCACCACATACCTCTCCATGCGTGCGCCGGTGTTTGTGGCTCCTGCCATGGACCTCGACATGTGGGCACATGCGGCCACACAGGCCAACCTGGCGCTGTTGCGCCAGCGCGGCGTGACGGTCATCGAGCCCGCTTCGGGCGAGCTCGCCAGCCATCTCGTGGGCAAGGGCCGCATGGAAGAGCCGGAAGCCATAGCCCGCGTGGTCATCGACAGCGTTGCCGCCACGTCGCTGCGCGGCCGCCGTGTGCTCATCACCGCCGGCCCCACCTACGAGCGCATCGACCCCGTGCGCTTCATCGGCAACTACAGCAGCGGCAAGATGGGCATAGCGCTCGCCGAGGAGTGTGCGCGTCGCGGCGCGCAGGTCGATCTCGTGCTCGGACCAACGGCGCTGCGGCCCACACACCCCGCCATCGCCGTTGCCGACGTGGAGAGCGCCCACCAGATGTGGGAGGCCGCCACGCGCCTCTTCCCCGAGGCCGATGCTGCCATCCTCTGTGCCGCCGTGGCCGACTTCACCCCCGACACCGTGGCCACGCAGAAGCTGCGCCGCGAGGGCGACGGCCTCACGCTGCGCCTGCGCCCCACCGAGGACATCGCCGCCACACTGGGGCGCATGAAGCGCACGGCGCCGGCCGACGGCGCTCCGCGCCAGGTGCTTGTGGGTTTTGCCCTCGAGACGCACGACGAGCGCGCCCATGCCCTCGACAAGCTTCAGCGCAAGCACCTCGACGCCATCGTGCTCAATTCCCTGCAGGACGAGGGTGCCGGCTTCCGCCACGACACCAACAAAGTCACCATCATCACGCCCGCCGGCGAGACCCCCTTCCCCCTCAAGCCCAAGACGGAGGTGGCAGCCGACATCATCGACACCTTGGAGAACCTGCTATGAACCGCTTCATCGTCCTTCTTGCCTTCCTTGCTGCCACGGTGGCCGCCGCTGCCCAGGAGCTTAATGCGCGCGTCTCCATCAACCGTTCGCAGGTGTCCAACACCAAGTCCGGCGTGTTCGAGGCCCTGGAGCAGCAGATCAACCGTTTTCTCAACGAGCGACGCTGGACGGAGCTGCAGTTCCGCGAGGCCGAGCGCATACAGTGCTCGTTCAACATCACCGTGGATGCCTACAGCGAGACCGACAACTCCTTCCAGTGCACCCTCCTCGTCGCTGCCGTGCGCCCCGTGTATGGTTCCTCCTACACCACCACCACCTTCAGCATGAACGACAAGGACTTCAACTTCAACTTCGCGGAGTTCGACCAGCTGGAGTGGCGGTCCGAGCAAATCGACAACAACCTCACCGCCGTGCTCGCCTTCTGGGCCTACTACCTCATCGCCATGGACCTCGACTCCTTCTCGCCCATGGGCGGTACAGCGCTGTTCAACATCTGCCAGGACATCTGCTCTGCCGCCGATGGCCTCGGCGCCACCGGCTGGAAGGCATTCGGCGACTACAAGAACCGCTTTGCCCTTGTCAACGACTACATGGACGGCGCCATGGAACCCCTGCGGCAGTTCCAGTATGACTACTACCGCAAGGGCCTGGACCGCATGGGCGACAACGCCGACGAGGCCCGCGCGGCCGTCACCGAGGCCGTGAAGCTCCTGGCGGCAGCGCGCGAGGCCAAGTCCATGAGCCAGCTGCCGGTCATCTTCACCGACTTCAAGCGCGACGAGCTTGTCAGCATCTACGCCGGCCACGGCACCTCCGACGAGCGCACCGCCGTCTATGACATACTCTTCCGCATCAACCCCTCGCAGAACTCCTATTGGGACAAGATAAAGCAGTAGTGCGATGAATGGAGGAAGGGAAATGGAGAATGGAAAATGGAGAATGGAAAATGTATATGATGATTCGCAAGCGTACCAGCTGCAAGACCGCAACGCGGTCTCCTCTCAATAGCCGTGGGTCGGAACGACCTACGGTGAATTGCACAGATACAAGGGCATGCACTCTGAAAGAGTGCCCCAACACGTCAGATAGGCGACTCTTCCAGAGTCGGGATTCTGTCGGCCTGCTTAATCCGGGGGTGCTCGCTACGCTCGTACCCCCGGCTATTGAAAGGAGACCGCGTCGCGGTCTTGTTGGTGGCATGATTGCGGATAATCATTAATATGTAAGGTGCTCAGGAAGTAGATCGTCAAATCGTAAATCGTCAAATCGTCAAATCGTGTTACGTTCCCTTCATATACAGAACTATGCCCTCATAGCCTCGCTCGACATCACGCTGGAGCGGGGGTTCACTGTCATCACCGGCGAGACGGGCGCCGGCAAGAGCATACTCCTCGGCGCCATAGGCCTGCTGCTGGGGCAGCGAGCCGAGGCACGCATGGTGAAGGGTGGTGCCTCGCGCTGTGTCATCGAGGCTGAGTTTGACCTCACGGGCTACGGCCTCGACGCCTTCTTCGCGGCCCATGAGCTGGACTTCGACGGCACGTCGTGCATCGTGCGCCGCGAGCTCACCGCCGCCGGCAAGAGCCGCGCCTTCATCAACGACACCCCGGCGCAGGTGGCGCAGCTGCGCGAGCTGGGGTCGCGCCTCATCGACATCCACTCGCAGCACCAGAACCTCATGCTTGCCACCGAGGACTTCCAGATGAGCGTAGTGGATATCGTGGCCGCCAACGCCGCCCAGCGCGACGCCTACGCCACGGCCTATGCCGCCTACCTTGACGCCACGCGCCGCCTCCGCCAGGCCGAGGAGGCCCTTGACGCCGCGCGCGCCGACGAGGACTATCTGCGCTACCAGCTCGAGCAGCTCGACGCGCTGCGCCTCGAACCCGGCCGCCAGGAGGCCGCCGAGCAGGAGCAGCGCCGCCTCGAACATGCCGAGGACATACGCACGGCACTCGCTGCCGCCGGCGCCGCCCTTCAGGGTGGCGATGGCGGCGGTGCCGTGGCTGCCGTGCGCCAGGCCGGCCGTCAGCTGCTCGACATCGCCGCCATGCTGCCCGCTGCCTCCGCCCTGGCCGAGCGCCTGGAGTCGTGCCACATCGAGCTGCGCGACATCGCCGACGAGCTCGACACCGCCGCCGCCCACACCGACATCGACCCCGCACGCCTCGAGGAGGTCGGCGACTGGCTCAGCCACCTCTACACCGCCATGCAGAAACACCACGTGCGCCAGGAGAGCGACCTCATAGCCCTGGCCGACGACTTCCGCCGCCGTCTCGATGCCGTCGATGGCGGCGAGGAGCACCTCGACGCCCTGCGCCGCGAGGTGACGTCGGCGCGCCAGGCCGTGGATGCCGCCGGCACGGCACTCACCGCCACGCGGCGCCGCGCTGCCGACGAGGTGGGGCGCCTGCTGCGCAGCTACCTGCAGCCCTTGGGCATCCCCAACGTGGCCTTCAGCGTGGAGCTGCGCCCCCTGAGCGCCCCCGCCGCCACGGGCCTGGACGAGGTGCGTTTCCTCTTCTCGGCCAACAAGGGCATGGCCCTGCAGCCCATCGCCGAGGTGGCGTCGGGCGGCGAAATTGCCCGCGTGATGCTCTCGCTCAAGGCTATCATCAGCGCCTCCGTGGCGCTGCCCACCATCATCTTCGACGAGATCGACACCGGCGTGAGCGGCCACATAGCCGAGAGCATGGCCCGCATCATGCGCCAGATGGGCGACGGCGGCCGTCAGGTCATCTCCATCACCCACCTGCCGCAGATCGCCGCCCTGGGGCAGCACCACTTCAGGGTGTTCAAGCACGACACACCCTCCGGCACCACCTCCCACATCGAGGCGCTCGACGCCGAGCAGCGCGTGGCCGAGCTGGCCCACATGCTCAGCGGGGCCCACATCACCCAGGCGGCCATTGACAACGCCCGCGCACTGCTCGCACAAGGCGCCGGCGGCGCGAGCCAGCCCTGATGCCACACCCAGCAGCCCGCATCACCACGAACCCACCATAATGCCACATATCAGCATGCACCCATACCACCACACACACCGCATCATCCTCCTGACCATGGCCATGGCCCTCGCCACGCTGCCCGCCGCAGCCCAGAAATGGTTCAAGCGCGCCCGCAAGGCACAGGTCAACATCATCACCTACGATGCCTCAGGCCAGCTGCTGCATAGCACCAACGGCGTCTTTGCCGACGCCTCAGGCCTCGTGCTCACCGACTACGCCTCGCTGCGCGGCGCCGCGCGTGCCGTGGCCATCGACGAGGGCGGCAACCAGATGGAGGTGAAGAGCGTCGTCGGCGCCTCGGCGCTCTACGACGTTGCCAGCCTGCTCGTCGAGGCGCGCAAGCCCGCCGTCATCGAGAGCGCCCCGCAGCCGCCCGTGCTTGGCGACGAGCTGTACATCATGCCCTACCTGAGCAACCGCTCCGGCGTGGCCACGGAGGCCACTGTGGAGGAGGTGAAGACCTTTGGCGACGGCTATCTATACCTCACGCTGCCCGTGGCGCCACCCGAGCGCTCGGCATCGGTGCCCGTCGTCAACGGCGCCGGTCAGCTCGTGGGCTTGCTGCAGATGGCCGCCCAGGCCGGCAGCGCGAAGAGTTTCTGCATCGCCGCCGACTATGTGCGCAGCCTGCACACCACGGCCCTCGCCGCCACCAGCCCCGACTATCGCGACATACTCATCCGCAAGCAGCTGCCCGACGACCCGCAGCAGGCGGCCACCTTCATCTACCTCACCGGCACGCGCGACACAGCCCTCTATCTGGCATACCTCGACGACTTCTGTCTGCGATTCCCCGCCGAGGCCACCGGCTACGTGCAGCGCGGCGAGACGCTGGCTGCCGCCGGACGCCTGGCCGAGGCCGAGGCAGCCTGGCAGCAGGGCCTCGATGCCCATGCCCCTGCCGACGAGATTCTCTACTCGCGTGCGCGAGCCGTCTATGCCCAGGCGCAGGCACGTGGCGAGCAGGACGGCGCGTGGAGTCTGGACCAGGCGCTGGCCGATGCCGAGGCGGCCTATGCCGCGCGTCCGCTGCCCGTATATACGGCTCTGCGGGGACATATCCTCTATGCCCGCCAGCGCTGGGACGATGCGTGCCGCTGTTTTCTCGACGTGACGCACACCAACCTGCGCTCGGCCGACTATTTTCTCTACGCCGCACAGTGCCAGCAGATGAAGGCCGACACCATCGCCGCCCTCGAGCTGCAGGACAGCGCCGTGGCCTGTTTCACCAAGCCCTACATGGCCGAGGCGGCACCATCGCTCCTCGTGAGGGCGCAGACGCTGCTCTCGCTCAACCGTTTCCGCGAGGCTGTGGCCGACCTCAACGAGTATGAGCGCCTGAAGCTCAACGACGTCAATGCCAACTTCTACTACCAGCGTTCGCAGGCCGAGATGCGCTGCCGCATGTTCCAGCAGGCGCTGGCCGACCTCGAGCGCGCCACACGCCTGGCGCCCACCGACGCCGTGCTGCGTGCCGAGCTGGCGGCCGTCAACTACCGTCTGAGCCAGGTGGACGACGCCATCGTCATCGCGCGCCAGGCCATAGACCTCGACCCGCAGTTTGCCGACGCCCACCGCATTCTCGGCGTGTGTCTGCGCGCCAAGGGCCTGGAGGCCGAGGCGCGCGCCGCCCTGCAGCGTGCTGCCGACCTGGGCGACGACCTCGCGCGCCAGCTCCTCACCGCCCAATAACCCCGCGCCGCGACATGAAAGTCATACTATTGCTCATTGGCCGCACCACCGACAAGCACCTGCAGACGCTCATCGACGACTACGCCGGCCGCCTCGCCCACTACGTGCCTTTTGCCATAGAGACCATACCCGAGCTGCGCCAGACCAAGGCCATGAGCCAGGAGCAGCAGCGAGCCGCCGAGGCCGACATGGTGCGCGCACGCCTGCTGCCCGGCGACCACCTCGTGCTACTCGACGAGCATGGCCGCGAGCGACGCTCCGTGGACTTCGCCCAGTGGCTGGGCAAGCGCCTCGCCGCCGGAGGAAGGCGCCTGGTGTTTGCCGTGGGTGGACCCTACGGCTTCGACGCCTCCCTCCACGCCCTGGCAGCCGAGGAGGTGTCGCTCTCGCTGATGACCTTCTCCCACCAGCTCATACGCCTGCTCATGGTGGAGCAGCTCTACCGCGCGTGCACCATCCTGCGCGGCGAACCATATCACCACGAATAATCACTGACATCACACACATGAACTACATCGGACTCATCATAGGCCTGGCCACCTTCCTGTGCATAGGCATCTTCCATCCCATCGTCATCAAGGCCGAGTACTACTTCGGGCGCCGCTGCTGGTGGGCCTTCCTCCTCGCCGGCATAGGCTGCATAGGCGCCTCGCTCGTCGTGGACAACGACTATGCCAGCATCATCCTCGGCGTCATAGCATTCTCGGCGCTGTGGGGCATACACGAGCTGCGCCAGCAGCACCGCCGCGTGCAGCGCGGATGGTTCCCCATGAACCCGCGCCGACGCCACGACTACGAATCCTGAACCTCCCACACCAACCTCCACACCATGCGCAACAAGACAGGGCTTGAATACGCCCGCTCCAAGTACACCGAGTTCACGGTGGCCACCGACACCACGCTCCTCGAGTTCATGCTCACTGCACTCGACGGCATCTCACGCAACCGCGCCAAGGACATCCTCGCCGGCCACGGCGTGAGCGTAGATAGGCGCCAGACCACGCGCTACGACGAACCCCTGCATCCCGGGCAGGTGGTGCGCATCGCCAAGCACAAGGGCGCCACCATGCTGCAGAACCGCTACGTGAAGATTGTCTATGAGGACATGGACATCGTCGTCGTGGAGAAGGCCGAGGGCATACTCTCCATGGCCGCCACCGCCAAGCAGTACTCCGTCAAGGACGTGCTCGACGAGTATTTCCGCCGCCGCCACTTCAAGTGCACCGCACATGTCGTGCACCGCCTCGACCGCGACACCAGCGGCCTCATGGTCTATGCCAAGAACATCGAGATGGCCCAGGTGCTCGAGGACAACTGGCACGACATCGTCTATGACCGCCGCTATGTGGCCGTCGTGGAGGGCGTGGTGGAGCGCGAGGGCGGCACCGTGGAGTCGTGGCTCAAGGACAACCGCGCCTACGTCACCTATTCATCGCCCACCGACCCGGGCGGCGGCAAGTATGCCATCACCCACTACCACCGCCTGCGCACCACGGCGCGCAACTCGCTGCTCGAGTTCAAGCTCGAGACGGGGCGCAAGAACCAGATACGCGTCCACGCGCAGCTCATTGGACACCCCATCGTTGGCGACACCAAGTACGGCACTCTCCGCACGCCCGCCTCACGCCTATGCCTACATGCCTACCGTCTGCATTTCTACCACCCACGCACCGGCGAGCGCATGCAGTTCGACACGCCCATACCGCGCGAGTTCAACCGCCTCGTGCCGCCGGGACAGGACACCGCCACCGCCGCACC
>JAFSVI010000120.1 GCA_017445145.1 Bacteroidaceae bacterium
AAACTTTTTCCCTTATTTTGCTGACAGTTGCAAAATAAGTATTATCTTTGCAGCCGAAAGGGCGCACAATCCCCTCTACGGGCGATGCAAACTCAGCGGAGGTGCCCTCTCGCAATCTTATCGGAAACAATCATACAGCATTAATGTTGTTGGTATATATCTGGGAACCTAGGAAATTCACTGATATACATAAATCCTACGACAAGTTAATGCCTATGCGATAGCGTAGGCACAGACTTATCAGGATTTATAGGCTTTCCTAGGGCCTCCAGATATGGATAAGTAGCGTGACCTGCGCTATTTCCATGTCCGGAGGCCCTGCGCCAAGAGAGAGAGCCTATGAACTTGCCGATAACGTGTGTGCTGGCTTATAAACGTTATCGCAACTATGGCTGCTATCAAGACGGCCAAGACCTACGTGGAGATAGGCCTTGGCTTGGAGGCATTCCGCAGGGAGTTTCCCGCAGAGGAGATTCCCTTCATGCTCATGCAGGCTATCGGCGCTTCGTCCACCATTTTACAGAGGTACAGGGAGGGCAAGGGTACGGTGGCGTCGTTCGACGGACTGCTCATCAAGAACATCCTGGCCTATAGGTTGGTACGGACGATGGAGTTGAACACCCAGTTGGAGGCGATGAAGCGCGATCGGTGGGTCCTGAAGAACCGCCCCGCCATCCTCGCCGTGAGCGACGGGCGCGTCATCAAGGCCTACGACCCCGCTGTAGAGGAGAGCTACGAGAACCACTTAGACAATCTCTATACCGACTATGAGTTCTTCTCGCCCATGTGGGGCGTGCGCAAGATTCGCAACATCGAGGAGAACGATGCCGACGTGAAAGCCGCCTACAAGATGGCACAGATTCACGACGAGATACGCCGCCACAACCACATCGGCATCACCGCCGACACCCACGACCTGAACGTGTTCATGTCGCGCCTGCTATTCTGCTTCTTTGCCGAGGACACGGGCATCTTCGAGAAGGACCTCTTCACACGCGCCATACACGACACCACACGCCAGGACGGCACCGACCTACAGGAGTTCTTCGACGGTGCCTTCCGCACGATGGACCTGTCGGTGCGCATCGGCGTGAACAGCCGTTGGGCGCAGTTCCCCTACGTTAACGGCGGCCTCTTCTCCAAGGTGATTCAGATTCCCGCCATGAACGCCCGCATCCGCAAGCTCATCCTGGAGTGCGGCGCGCTGAATTGGGCGAAGATAAACCCCGACATCTTCGGCTCGATGATTCAGGCGGTGGTCTCGCCAGAGCTGCGCAGCGGATTGGGCATGCACTACACCAGCGTCTCGAACATCAAGAAGGTCATCAACCCGCTGTTCATGGATGCGCTCTACGACGAATACCGCGAGCTGGAGCGCCGCCAACGCGAGCAGGACAGCCTCTTCGACCAGAGTGCCGAAGGGCGAGGGCATTACTACGACGCCTGTCGCCCCCTGGTGCGCGCGCTGAAGCGCCTGCTGGCGCGCATGAGCCACATGAAGTTCTTCGACCCTGCCTGCGGCAGCGGCAACTTCCTCATCATCGCCTACAAGGAGTTGCGGCTGCTGGAGATGCGCCTCCTCAAGCTGCGGCAGCTGATGGAGCCCGACCTCGACCTGCAGTTCATCGACGGCAGCGCCATCCGCATCAGCCAGTTCTACGGCCTTGAAATCAACGACTTCGCCTGCGAGACCGCCGTCCTCTCCCTCTGGCTGGCCGAGCACCAGATGAACAGCCTCTTCACCCGAGACTTCGGCGTGAACATCCGTGCCCTGCCACTGAAACAGAACCATAACTTCCATTGCGGCAATGCCTGCCGGGTAGATTGGAACACGGTGTGTCCGCACAAGGAGGACGAGGAGGTGTATGTGATGGGGAATCCGCCGTACTTGGGTGCTCGTCTGCAAGATGAGAACCAAAAGCGAGAGGTTGAACTGGTGTTCAATCATGAGAATGGCTGCAACAACCTTGATTACATCGCTTGTTGGTTCCTGCTGGCTTCGAAATATATTAAAGGTTCGCGCGCAAAATATGCCTTCGTAAGCACCAACTCTATTTGTCAAGGTCTTCAAGTGAGCCTGCTTTGGCCTTATATCTTCAAGAACCAACAAGAAATCTTCTTCGCTCATCATTCTTTCAGGTGGACAAATAATGCGAAGTACAATGCTGGAGTGACGTGCATCATTGTGGGAATACGTAATGAAGATAAAGGTGGGAAATATCTTTTTGAAGAGGGGAAAGCTATAGCCGTTGCTAATATCAACCCCTATCTTACAGAAGGAAGCAATGTGATTGTGCGTTCCCATACTCAAGCACTATGCAATGTTCCCGAAATTGTCTTTGGTAGTATGGCTAATGACGAGGGTGCCCTATGCCTGGATAAATATGAGAAAGATAAGGTCATAGAAGATTACCCTGAAGCAATGCACTTCATCAAGCCGTTGATGGGTTCTCTTGAACTCATTCGGAGGGTGGAGCGTTATTGCCTATGGATTACCGATGCAGAAAAGAACGTAGCATACGGGATTCCTCCTATTAGAGAGCGCATAAAGAGGTGTGAGCTGTCAAGGCTGAATAGCAGACGGGCAGCAACAAGAAGGTTGGCTACTACACCTTATAAATTTGGAGAAGTTCGCCATGAAGATGCAAAGCTGATAATCATTCCACGTGTTTCATCAGAGCAAAGGGAATACATTCCGATGAAGTATATTGAAGAGGAGACTGTTGTTTCCGATTCCGCCTTTGCCATCTACGACGCTCCCGAGTGGCTCTTCGGCCTCCTCACCTCTGCCATGCACATGGCGTGGGTGCGTGCCATTGGCGGTCGGTTAAAGACAGACTATCGTTATTCTGCCGGCCTCTGCTACAATCCCTTTCCCTTCCCCCAGCTCACCTCCGCGCAGAAGGCGGCTATTGAGGATGCGGCATGGGAGGTGCTGGGTGCTCGCGAGGCCCACCACGGCAAGACCTTGGCCGAGCTCTACGATCCCGACACGATGCCCGCCGACCTGCGCGAAGCCCACCACCGGCTGGACTTGCTCGTGGATTGCTGCTACCGGCCGCAACCCTTCCGCGACGAAAATGAGCGGCTGGAACTGCTGCTGCAGCTGTACGATAAGATGAGGATGATTATCTGATATCGTATCACAACTAAAGGAAGATGATTATCCGCAATCGTACCACCAAGACGCTAAAAGCGTCTTCTCTCAATAGCCGTGGGTCGGAACGACCTATGGTGTACATCATATATATATTTGGAAGCACGCTGAAAGCGTGCCCCAGCAGATTGTTAGGCGACGCCTCCAGCGTCGTTGCCTTTGGTTGCCACGTCCCCGTAGGTGCTACGCACCCACGGCTATTGAAAGGCGACGCCTCCAGCGTCTGTGATCGGCTGAAAAAGACCGCAGCGCGGTCTCCTCTCAATAGCCGTGGGTCGGAACGACCTACGGTGACCACGGATGCATTGGGATGCACTCTGAAAGAGTGCCCCAGCAGTCCTGCGTCATACGTAACGTTCTTCGTAATCAACACCCATATCTCGCAATATTTGTTTCAACTCATCTCGCGCAGAGATATGTCTGTGGTGCTCTTTTTGGTTGATGATATATTGGATGACCTTTTCCTTCTCAGCCTCACTGTAGGTAAATGCCCCGTATGTGCGCTCCCAGCTCTTGAACAAAGGAAATTTTGCGGGATTGGCACGCAGGAAATTGCCTGTCGCAATTTTCAGGTCATGAACAAACAATGCCACAGCCAACGTTGCAGGCAAGGCTACCAGCATGTGAATATGATCCGGCATGCCGTTAACGCGGTAGAGCTTGCAGTGGTGGTTCTTGCAGAAACCGAAAATATACATATACAATTCACGTTCGTATTCCTCAGTGATTGCCGGAACATTATTATGCGGCCGGAAAATAATATGATAGAGGAGTTTTGTATATGCCATGGTATTGAGACATTGTTGCTTGATGGGGCACCCCGTCGGGGTGCATGGGATGTTGGACCGCGAATCCCCGTAGGTCGTTCCGACCCACGGCTATTGAGAGGAGACGGTTTCACCGTCCTTGGTATAGGAATCGAATTGAGAAGGAAAAGCTATCTCCATAGGTCATCAAGCTTTACAACCCTGCCACGGCCATTCTTAATATCCTCCTGGCCCTGGAGAAGGATTTCGACCATGGTCGGCGAGGACATGAGATATTCTGTCTCGTCCATCGCCTGCTTCTTGGCAGAAAGCTTCTTGAGGTACTTCACAGCCTTCTGCATCAAGTTCTCATCTTCTGCGATGATGCTCAGTTCGCGAGACAATTCTGCGTTTAGTTGTAATGCTGTCATGATTCCACCTTTTTACTATTCTGACCGCAAAGGTAAGGACAAAAGCATTATCCGCCAAAGAAATAACCATAGAAAATGATAAAGAGGCTCTCGGATGAGCCGTTTCCAACGCTATGACACAAGACGAGAATTACCACACCGACCAGATGACCATCACGTATGAACAGACGGGACGGTCCACCAACACCGATGCACAAGGGATGCGCGAGATGCAAGCCCGCGTGTATGAACGAAGGAACGAGCAGTATTTGCTTGTGAAAGCTCCGCCTGCTTCGGGCAAGTCGAGGGCGATGATGTTCGTGGCCTTAGACAAGCTGGCCCATCAGGGCATACGTAAGGTGATTGTGGCCGTGCCGGAGAAGAGCATCGGCCGCAGTTTCCGGCCCACGGAGCTGAAGCGGCATGGCTTCTTCGAGGATTGGGACGTGTCGCCGTATTTCGACCTCTGCGACGTGGAGAACGAGAAGGACAAGGTGAAACGCTTCAAGGAATTCGTGCTGCCAGACACGAAGGCGCGGACGCTGGTGTGTACGCACGCCACCCTGCGCTTCGCCCTGAAGGAGCTGAGGGACGAGCAACTCAGTGACCTGTGCTTCGGCATCGACGAATTCCACCACACCTCGGCCGATGCCGACAACGGTCTGGGCGAGCTGGTGCGGCGCCTGATGAACCGCACCAATGCCCACATCCTGGCCATGACGGGGTCGTACTTCCGTGGCGACGGCACGCCCGTGCTGCGGCAGGAGGAGCAGGTGCGCTTCACACCCGTTCAGTTCACCTACTACGACCAGCTGAACGGCTACCGCTACCTGCAGAGCCTCGGGCTGGGCTACCACTTCTACCGAGGACACTACCTCTCGGCACTGCATAAGGTGCTGGACACGCGGCTGAAGACACTGATCCACATCCCCGTGACCAACTCGAAGGCTGCCGGGGCTTACGACAAGTTCGAGCAGGTGAAGCAGATTATAGACCTCATAGGCAGCCGTGTCGATGAGGACTACAACACGAGAATCATCACCGTGAAGACGAAGGACGGCCGGCTGCTGAAAGTGGCCGACCTGGTGGAACCCGAAGCGGAACACCGCCGGCGGGTGCAAGGCTACCTGCAGCGGATGAAGAGGCGCGAGGATGTGGACATCATCATCGCCATGGGCATGGCCAAGGAGGGCTTCGACTGGGAGTGGTGCGAGCACTGCCTGACCATCGGCGTGCGAGGCTCGCTGACGGAGATAGTGCAGATCATCGGCCGTTGCACCCGCGACAGCGAGGGGAAGCCACATGCACAGTTCACAAACCTCATTGCGGCACCCGACGAGACACAGGATGACGTGGTGGTGGCCGTGAACGACATGCTGAAAGCCATCACCGCCTCGCTGCTCATGGAGCAGGTGATGGCGCCGCGATGGAACTTCAAGACCAGCATTGACGAGGAGGACGATGCCAGCGTGGATCCGCGCCGCCGCATTGTGGTGGAGGGGCTGAAGCCGCTCGGCACAGCGCGCGCACGGCAGATTGTGGAAGAGGACCTGGACGAACTGACGGCTGGCGTCCTGCAACATCCGCTCATGCACGAGGCCATAGAGGGCGTGGCACCGGAGATGATCAACAAGGTGTATATCCCGAAGATCGTGGAGGAGCTGCATCCGGAACTGGAGGAAGAAGAGGTGGAACCCGTCAGCCAGCGTGTTGTGCTGAACTTGACGCTGAAGGGGAAGGATGTCGTGGAGGACATGGAAAACCACGAGGGCTGTAGGTTTGTGAAGGTGGCAAACACCTTCATCAACATCTACGACCTGAACATCAACCTCATAGAAGCCGTGAACCCCTTCCAGCGAGCCTATGAGATTATGTCCAACGAGATTGACGCCCCCGTGCTGAAGGTCATTCAGGACGCCATCGAGGACAAGAAAATCAACATGGACATCGACGAGGCCAAGCGCATCTACCTCAACGTGTTCCGCGAGTGGCACAAGGAACACGGCGAGCTGCCCACGCTGAAAGACCCCGACCCTACGGTGCGGCGCATGGCAGAGGCCATCCGCATACTGAAGAACTACAAGATACGCTATGAGCTGGGACTGGATATGCCCGAACGTAAACCTGCAAAACGATAGACGACATGGAATGGCCAAAGGATTTACTGCAGATATTTGCCGACCCGCTGTTTGCCAACGTCCACCCACGCGCTCCACGGTCCACGGAGGACGATGTGGTGAGGGTGGGCTTTCAGGAGTTGTGCAGGTGGAGCAGCGCGCATGGCGGCGCGGCACCCCGGATGGACAAGCGCAACCGCCCGGAATGGCTGTTGGCCAGGCGGCTGCAGGGTATCATTGACGACGACCGCAGACGGGAACTGCTGCGGGCAAACGACGAGTATGGACTCTTAGACACGGTGTATGATGACTGACAAGGAACTGGACGAGATCCTCAGCGACCCCATCTTCGAGATAAGCGAGGTGGAACAAAAGCTGTTTGACCTGCCGGAGGCGGTGAGGCAAAGCCGGATGAAGAGGAGCCAGGCCGACGAAGTGGCCCAGCGGAAGCCGTGTGCCAACTTCGCCGACTATGCCCATCTGTTCGCACAAGTACGTCAGGACTTGCGCGAGGGCCGGCGCTCGCTTGTATGCTACAAGGAAGACAATGTGCAGGAGAACACATTCTTCATTGCAGACGGGCAGATGGGATATATCGAAGAGCTGGACGTGGCGCAGCGGCAAATCAAGGACCGCGTGCGCAAGGACGGCCGCTCGCGTGTCATCTACGAGGATGGCACGGAGTCGAATATCCTCTTCCGTACCATAGGGAAGAACATCACCCGCAACGGCTACGTCATCACCGAACGGAACGACGGTCAAGAGCTGGATGCGTTCCTGGGCAAGGGCATCACGGAAGAAGACCTGCCGCAAGGCTGGATATATGTACTGCGCTCGAAATCAACAGACGAGCGGATAGCGTCGGTGGAAAACCTGTACAAGATTGGATTCACGACGACAACGGTGGAACAACGCATTCAGAACGCCAGGAATGAGAGTACATACCTGATGGCAGATGTGGAAGTCATCTGCACCTACAGAGTGTATAATGTCGATGTGCATAGGTTGGAAGGACTGATTCACAGCTTCTTCCATACAGCCCGTTTCCATGTGTTCGTGGGCGATGCCGAACCCGAAGAATGGTTTGTGGTGCCGCTGCCCATAGTCCGCGAGGCCATAGCGAGGTTCATCGACGGAAGCATAGTTGAGTACACCTACAACCGCGAGCAGCAGGCGCTGGAGCGCAACGTCCTCGACACCGCAAACCGCGTGCGGACAGCACCCTTCGACACCACTGGGCTGGATGTCCTCAGCCTGAGCATTAAGCAGGTCTTTTTCAACGAGATATTGAGGGGCGAGAGAAACGTGGAATATCGTCAGATCAAGGACACGACGATGAACAAGCTGACTCTGTTGGACAAGGCAACGGGTAAGCGCTATGTCCGCCAACCCCGTTTGTTGCGTCTCGCCTCCGGTTATTGCAAAGACCGCGATGTCCTGCTGGTGGAAGTGCGTCAGACCCTGTTCGTCCGGCCCAATCGGATAGAATACCACTTGGGAAGGATTGTAGGGTATGATTTGAGGCGTACAACGCACGAATCGTCCTGGGTCTCAGCGGAGGCTGGTGGAAGTGCGGGATGTAGATAGACAGGAGGAAGAGATATTCAAGGTGTTTGAGCAATGAACACTTCAAGACCTTTACGCTCCATTCTCGTATTTCACGCCAGGCATCAGGCTGAAATGCTTGATGTCGTCTGTTGCGACAACCGGGTCAAAGTGAAGTGCTGTGGCACCGATAAAGATATCCATACTGCCTATTTCCTTGTCAAAGCCTTTCTTGATCTTGTTCAAAGCGCATCGCATCTGTGCATATTCCATAGAAGGCATCTTAACCGTCCCACTTTCGCCGCCCCCCTGCGGCACCAGTCTGGTATGACTTGATGGCGCAGGGGGTATCAGCATGTATTTCCGAGGTTACTCCTTTATCAGTTCTGCGACATTGTATGGCAGCAGCTGGGTGTATTCCTCGTCCTTAATGTTGGGCGTCAGTCTTGGCAGGACATACTCGAAGCACTTGTATGGTGCAATGCCAAGGAGGTTGCACGATCCGATGAGTGTAAGGTAAATGGCCGTGTCCCTGGCCGATTCGTCGCTGTCAGCGATGAGCCAGTTCTTGCGTCCGAGCGTGAGGGGGCGTATGCTGCGATTGACGGCGTTGTTGTCAATCTCGTAGAATCCCTCTCGACTCAGGAGCGCAGCCGGTCGCGGCGTCCGTGGCGCGGTCGTAGCCATTAGGTGCATGTCATTGCCCCGGCGTGACGTCTGCCTCGAACGGCACGGCCGGCATCCCGGAGGTCCTGGCGCATAGCGTCGCCTCCACGGGGTTGTTCTTCCAGGCGTAGCGCACGCGTCGTCCTTGGGCGTCGATGGTGACCTGGCGTCCGTGGGCTGTTGCCTGTGCGTTGTGGTAGAGGTTGTCGTCGCCCATGACCTCGAAGCCCATGGCCTTGCCTTCGGCCAGCGACTGGTCGAAGGTCACGGTGATGGCGGCTCCCCTCTGGCGTGCATCCACCGGGGCGGGGAAGGGTGCTGCGGGTGTGGCCTTGGTTTTGGCGGCAGGGTGGTGTGGGTTGCCGCCCGCCAAGTAGTCGAGCACCATGGCGGCTCGCGCGGCCACCTCCTTCTTCCGAAGGGGGTGTATGTCGTTGGCCTCGCCGAGGTCGTGGGCGGGAACCACGGCGGCCCATGGCGTGGCCATGGCGGCGCGCCGCTGGCTCTCGCGCAGGCGCGGCCACCCGCTCTCCTGCGGTTGTGGCTGTGGCGCCATGTAGCCCGCCAGCTGCACGATGGCAAAGGGTAGCGTGGGCTGGCCGAGGCGCTGTCGCCACGCCGCCATCAGCGCCTTGAGCTCGCGCTCGTAGAGCTCGGCGTTGCCGGTGTTGCTCTCGCCCTGGTACCACACCACTCCGGCCATGGCCATGGGTGCCAGGGGGGCCAGCATGGCGTGCCAGAGCGCTGCCGCGCTGTTTTGGTTGGCAGTGGGCAGCGTGTGTTGCTGCGGCATGGGTGCGCCCTGTGCTACGCGCCACGTGTGGGAGAGCGCCTGACGTGTGCCGTCGGCAAAGTCCAGGCGGTAGGGTTTCTCGCGGATGAAGGCGGGTTGCTGGCCGTGGCACACGAACCTCACGGCAATGACGTTGTCGCCCTCGCGCAGCACCCCTTGGGGTATGGTGTAGCGCCGCGGTGGGTATTGGTAGCCCGTGTGTCCCACGAGGTGGCCGTTGACGTAGGTGTAGTCGGCATCGACGAGAGTGCCCACGAGCAGCCGTGCGGCTTGGCGGGCATGGGCGGCGTCGATGGTGATGTGCTGGCGTGCCCAGTAGGAGCCATTGTAGGCGCGTCCCCCTACGGGCAGGGCATATTGGTTGGCCTCGGGCCATGAGGTGTCGCTGAAGGTGTTGTCAGCCCAGTTGGCGGCAAGCCCCGGGTCGCTGCTGTCGAGGAGCATGTCCCACAGCGTCGCGGCGCGTGTGTTGGCGGCAGCGGTGAGGCGCATCAGCTCCGGGTCGGCGAGGTATCGTGTGGTGGCGGCCACGTCGGGGCGTATGGCCGCCACGCTGTCCATGGGGAGCCACGCCTCGATGGGTGTGCCTCCCCAGCTGGCTTGTACGATGCCTTGTGCCACGCCCGTCTGCGCGGCCTTGTGCTTGCCGAGGAAGTAGCCGATGGCGGAGAAGTGCCAGGCGTGGGCTTTGGTCAGCGTCTGCCATCCGGCCGTGGTGCTCACGTCGGGGCGTATGCTGTCCAGGGCCACGGTGTTGGCCACCTGGAAGAGGCGCACGCGCGAGGTGCTGTCGCGGTCGATCTCGTCGGCGTATTGCGGATATACGCGTTCAAGGTTGACGTCGATGTTCGACTGCCCGCTGACGAGCCACACGTCGCCAAGCCACACGTCGTGCAACTCGATGGTCTGTGCAGGGCGGCTCCCCGTGGCATCCTTGGCGGCGACGGTGAGTGTCAGCGGCCCGGCGGCCTTTTGCGGGGCGAGGGTGACCACCCAGCGCCCGTCGGCCGCGGCCGTGGCCGTGGCGTGCGCCCGGCCCAGGCGCACGCTCACCTCGTCGCCCGGCCGCGCCCAGCCGCGCAGCGGCAGCGCTTTGCCGCGTTGGAGCACGGCTCCGTTGGCCAGCCACGCCGGCAACCTCAATTCGTGGCCGCCGCCGGCGCTGCTGGTGGCCGCCCACAGGAGCATGATGATTATTGATGTCAGTTTTCTCATAGACTTGTGTGTGGAGGGAGTTGGTGGTGTGGTGATCAGCGTCGCTGGCTCTCGCTGCCGAAGAGGTATTGCTTTGTGTAGCCGCCGTAGTCGATGACGATTTTCTCGAACACGATGCCGGGCGCCTGCGGGGCGAGCGTCAGCGTGTGGGCGGCGGCGGCAGTCACCGGCATGTCAACGACGTTCTCCACCACGCGGCGTGCCACGGTGGGGTAATAGACGGAGTGTATGTTCTCGGGAGCCTCGTTCAGGCGCGAGTTGAAGTTGACGCGCTGCGGCTCGCCGCCGTCTATGCTCACGTCGTAGGTGTGGCCGCCGCGCCGCTGGAAATCGAGGGTGGACTTTACGATTACGTGTACGCGCACCCTGTCCGTGGCGGCGGGCAGCTCGAAGCGGTATGTCAGCGTGGCTCCGGCGGCTTCCTTCGTGTAGGGCGTCAGCGCCACGGCGGCGTGGGTGCGCCCCATGCCGGGATACACCGTCCACTGGGTGCCCTCTGTGGGGTGGCATTCGGCAAAGTGGTCGGCCTCGATGGCGAGGTAGCCTCGCCGCAGGGGGTCGTGGAAGATGGCTTTGTGGTTGGCGTCGGCGGTGGCCAATGGCGGCAGGTGGTCGGCCTCGAAGTCGTCATTCCAGCTGGTGTAGCCTATGTGCTTCTGTATCATCATGCCGCGCCATTTGCCCCCGGCGATGACGTTGTTGTATTCCCAGCACAGCAGCGAGTCGCGGCGGAAACGCTGGCGGGCGCGCTCGGCCCATAGGTCGGCATCGCTGTCGCCCACGGCGGCCAGGGCGTGGTTCATCGCCACGCAGCGGTACATCTCGTAGAGGTTTGCCATGGCCTGTATGGGGAAGAGAATGAGTTCCTGATATGCCGTGCGGCGGGCCTGTGGCAGTTCGCGCCAGAGCTGCAGGGCGTCGGCTTCGAGGCGCGCAAATTCCCCACACACGCGTTCCCATTCGCCCGAGGGGAGGTCGTAGGTGTCGGCGTCGAGCATCTCGGCTGTGGCGCGGCTGTTCAGGCGCGCGCTGGTGTCGAGCAGGCGTGCCGCCTCGTCGGCGTGGTCGCGGCTTATGTTCTCGCGGCAGAAGGGCACTGTGTGCTGTGCCGCGAGCGTGCGTCCGTCGTAGCGCTGTGGGTTCCATGCCATGTCGAGGAAGAGCTGTATCTGGTACTCCATGGGTTTGAGGTCGCCCACGTTGAGCACCCAAAGGCGGTCCATGCCGAAGTCGGCGGCCAGGTGCAGCTGTTCCCACATGGACTGCGACTGTGTGACGTTGATCCACTTGGTGTTGCGCGGCGCGCCCACGTAATCGACATGGTAGTAGAGCCCCCATCCGCCCTTGTGGCGGCGTTCCTCGGCGCCAGGCACGCGGCGGATGTTGCCCCAGTTGTCGTCGCACAGGAGGATGGTCACGTCGTCGGGGACGCGCATGCCGGCGTCGTAGTAGTCGAGCACCTCCTTGTAGAGCGCCCACACCTGCGGTGTCTCGCGCGCCGGGCGCCCCGTCACGTCGCTGATGATCTTGCGCTGCCTGTCCACCACCTGCTCTAAGAGGCGTGTGTCGGCCTCTGCCGACATGGCCTCGTCGCCGTCGCCGCGCATGCCTATGGTCACGATGTCCTCGGTGGCGCGCATGCGCTCGATGCCCTCGCGGAAGAAGCGGTCGAGGCGCTCGCTGTTGGTGGCGTAGTTCCACGGTCCCCATTCCTTGCGGTGGCGGGCGTACTCCTGGTGGTTGCGTGCCATGGGTTCGTGGTGCGAGGTGCCTATGATGATGCCCATCTCGTCGGCCAGGCGGGAGTTCTCGGGGTCGTCGGCATAGAAGGCCCAGTCCCACATCGCCGGCCACAGGAAGTTGCCGCGCAGGCGCAGCAGCAGTTCATAGACGCGGGCGTAGAAACGGTGGTCGCCGTAGGAGGTGCCGTAGGTGTTCTTCACCCACGCCATGAGGCACGGGCCCTCGTCGTTGAGGAAGATGCCGCGCCAGCGCACCGTGGGTTCTCCCGCCGTGTACTGGCCGGGCAGGACGTAGAGCCGGGCGTGTGGCTCCACGGCGACGTCGGCCCACCACGTCCACGGCGACACTCCGGCCTGGCGTGCGAGTTCGTAGAGGCCGTAGATGGTGCCGCGGCGGTCGCTGCCGGCGACGACGAGCTGCCGCCCTGCCGTGGTGATGATGAATTTCTCACGCCGTCCGCTCAGCTCCTTTTGCTGTGACTTGGTGAGCAGCCGCGCCAGGGCAGGGCAGTGGCCCAGCGTGCCTGCCACGATGCGCGCCTCGTCGGGCTGTGTGGTCAGGGCGGTGTCGGCGTCACACACGCTTCGCAGGTCGGCCAGCACGGTGTGTGCGGCGCGCATGACGCCGCGCTGGTCGCTGCCATCGACAAAGATGGTGATGCGCCCGTCGGCGTTGAGGGCCATGGCATCGGCGCCAGGGGTGAAGGTGATGAACTGTCCGACAGGGTCGCTGTCGTTGCCCCTGGCGGGTGCTGCCAGCGCTATGGCGAGCACAAGGGGCATGAGGTGGGTGAATCGTTTCATGCTGTTGTTTTGAGATTAGGGGTGACGCTGCAAAGATACATCCATTGCGCGAAGCGTGTTTCAACAATTGTTGCATATTGTTTTCTTCCTGTCGGAAAGCAACGTCTTTGCCACGTTTGGCAGCGAATGTGAAGGTTAATGATGTTGAAAAAGTGTGATAACCTCGAATATTGAACCAATAATCTTTGGACGTTAGCAAATAAGGCCGTATCTTTGCAAGCGCAAAAGCGCAAGATGCATCCACATCGGCCACACCTATACATCTATAATATATATGTCCGTTCACGAAGAACATACTGCGGCCAGCGCTGCAGCCATGGTGGAGGCACCCACGGCGGGCGCCCTCCGGCAGCCGCTCCTGGGCATGTCGCTGTGCGACCTCAGGGGTCTGGCCAGGGCCGAGGGCTTACCCGCCTTCGCCGCGCAGCAGATAGCCGGATGGCTCTACCGCCAGGGCGCCACCGACATCTCGCGCATGAGCAACCTCAGCATTGCCACACGCAAGCGCCTGCACGAGCGATATGAGGTGGGCCTCATGCCGCCGCTCATGCGGCAGCAGAGCGCCGACGGCACGGTGAAGTACCTCTTCCCCACGCGCCGCGGCGGACGTGTGGAGGCCGTGTTCATCCCCGACGGCGAGCGCGCCACGCTGTGCGTGAGCTCGCAGGAGGGATGCCGCATGAACTGCCGCTTCTGTGCCACCGGGCGGCAGGGCTTCCAGGGCCATCTCACCGCCACCGACATCCTCAACCAGGTGTATGCGCTGCCCGAGCGCGACCGCCTCACCAACATCGTGTTCATGGGCCAGGGCGACCCCCTCGACAACCTCGACGCTGTGATGCGCGCCACCGAGCTTCTCACCGCCCCCTACGGCTGGGCATGGAGCCCACGACGCATCACGGTCTCCACCGTGGGGGTGCGCAAGGGTCTGCGCCGTTTCCTCGACGAGAGCCAGTGCCATCTGGCCGTGTCGCTTCACAACGCGTTCGCCGAACAGCGTGCCGCCATGATGCCGGCAGAACACAGCTTCCCCATCGGCGAGGTCGTGGAGCTGCTGCGCCACTACGACTGGAGCGGACAGCGCCG